>CANDJR010000048.1 GCA_947385105.1 uncultured Eubacterium sp. | reverse complement strand
TTTTTTACTTTATTTTCCAGCTAACGGAGAAGGAGGGATTTGAACCCTCGCGCCGGGGAAACCGACCTATACCCTTAGCAGGGGCACCTCTTCGGCCACTTGAGTACTTCTCCAAAGTTGTTTGTAACTACATCTTAGTTTCTTGTGTCACAACAAAAATTATTCTACCTTCTTTTTCTCTATTTGTCAATACTTTTTTTGTAAAAATTTTAATTTCCTTAATCATCAGCTTTAAATTCCTCTTGAGCTGTTTCATAAAGATTGTTTCCATTTGAGTCAATGACTACAACCAAAGGGAAGTTTTCGACCTCCAGTACACGGATCGCTTCTGTTCCCAAATCCTCATAACATACAATACTTGACTTTTTAATGCATTTTGAAATTAAAGCACCTGCTCCTCCAACTGCTGCAAAATAAACTGCCTTATTTGTTTG
The DNA here is from genome assembly GCA_947385105.1 of uncultured Eubacterium sp. Lineage (GTDB taxonomy): Bacteria > Bacillota > Clostridia > Lachnospirales > Lachnospiraceae > Eubacterium_J. Next base: position 18,476 of record CANDJR010000048.1, on the reverse strand, counting down.
AATAGCAGAAACCACCTCTTTCGACCGCTTTCCTTTGCCAATCATAGCTTTTTGGCCTAATTCCAAAAGCCTTGGCGCATATTTGTCCATACGGCTGGCTGTCGTAGGGCCGGCAGAACCTATTACCTGGCCTTCTCTTGCAGGTGATGGCCCCATATAATAAATCGTAGCATTGTTCATATCAAAGGGAAGTGTTTCTCCTCTGTCCAAAGCTTCAATCATACGCATATGAGCAGCATCACGCGCTGTATAAATCGTACCAGATAAATAGACATAATCTCCTGCACGCAAATCCTTTGTCACGTATTCAGTAATCGGTGTATGAATGTATAGATCCATTATGTTTCCTTCTTTCACTTTTTATACATCAAAGTTCTTATAAAATATATATTTTCTGCCAGTACCTTTACAATACCCTTGTTACATGCCTGGAGACATGGCAGCAAATATTTACAGCAACTGGCAGTCCTGCTATATGTGTCGGATATGTATTAATATTGACACCTAATGCTGTTGTTGTTCCTCCCAGTCCGCCTGGCCCAATGCCAAGAGCATTTATTTTTTCTAGCAGTTCTATTTCTAATTCCTTTACATAAGGAATTGCAGAATGTTCCTGAATATCTCGTGTCAGTGCCTGCTTTGCCATAAGCGCGCACTTTTCAAAATCACCGCCAATTCCCACCCCAATTACCATCGGCGGACAAGCATTCGGGCCTGCATCCTTAACGGAATTTAAAATAGCTTCTTTTACGCCCTCAATGCCATCTGCCGGCTTAAGCATGTAGATTTTGCTCATATTTTCACTTCCAAAGCCTTTTGGCGCAACTGTTATTTCAAGCTTTGTTCCTGGAACAATTTGATAATGAATCACTCCAGGCGTATTATCCTTTGTGTTTTCGCGCAAAATCGGATCTTTAACAACAGACTTTCGCAAATAACCGTCCTCGTATCCTTTTCGAATGCCTTCGTTCACTGCATCTTCAATAGAAATTCCTTCGATATGGACATCCTGTCCGATCTTTAAAAATACGACTGCCATACCAGTATCCTGGCAAATTGGTATCTTTTCTGCTGATGCAATCTCCATATTTTCTTCCAGCTGCTTTAATATTTTACTTCCAAGCGGCGATTTCTCGTTTTTTGTTCCTTGAAAAATCGCTTGCTTGATATCGCTTGACAACTGCAAATTGGCTTCTACACACATTTCGCTGACATGCTTGATAATTTCATCTGTGTGGATTGTCCTCATAATTAAAATCTCCTGCTTTCTCAATATTTATTTGGCATGCGCTTTATGATTTCCATATCTTCTAGATTACAAGCCGCGGATGTTCTTGCTAAGCCCAAACTTCTAGTTCTGTTTATTTTAAACTGATTCTTTTTAAACTTTTTCTTTTTAAACCGTCTCTCTTTAAACTATTTCATCTGGTACTATCTTTTATGCATTCTCATCTTGTTCCTTCATCATCATCTGGCTGCATTTCTTGCTCAGCTGGTTCCTCTGTTTCTATTTCTTGCTTATTCGCATCATCTGGCTGTGTTTCTTGCTCAGCTGGTTCCTCTGTTTCTATTTCTTGCTCATTCGCATCTTCTAACTGCATACTTTGTTTATATATATCTTTATTATCTTGTTGGGATTTTTCTTGTTCGTCATCTTCATTTTTTGATGCAGCCACAGCCTCACGTACTTTTTCTATGCTTGCAACTTTTACATCTGCTTCTAAATTCATTAATTTCACGCCGGATGTCACCCTGCCGAGTATAGAAATCCCTTCTACTGGCATACGAATAACGATTCCTTCTGTTGTAATCATCATAATTTCATTATCTTCATCAACAGCCTTAACGCCAACAAGATAACCTGTCTTTTCAGTAATCTTGTAACACTTTACTCCTTTGCCACCGCGATTTTGTACAGTGAAATCATCCATTCGCGTACGCTTGCCCATTCCTTTTTCTGATACAATTAATAACATATCACCCTGTGTATTTAATTGCATTCCTACAACTTCATCATTCGAAGGAATATTCATGCCGATGACTCCCATTGAAGTTCTGCCTGTACTGCGTACATCCTGTTCATTAAAACGAATGCATTGCCCATACTTTGTAACTAAGATAATATCTGTGCAGTTATCTGTCTTTTTTACTTCAATCAATTCATCTTCTTCACGTAAATTGATAGCAGCTAAGCCCGTCTTTCGAATATTTGCATACTCTAAAATCGGTGTTTTCTTAACAATTCCTCTGCGGGTAGCCATAAACAAATATTCGCCGCCCTTATATTCCTTAATCGGGATGACTGCCGTTATTTTTTCTCCTGGCTGGAGCTGCAGCAAGTTAATGATAGCAGTTCCCCTGGATGTCCTTCCAGCTTCAGGAATCTCATACCCCTTCATACGGTATACCCTTCCTGTGTTTGTAAAAAACATCAAATAGTGATGGGAAGTAGTCATTAACAATTCTTCGATGTAATCATCTTCAATCGTCTCCATACCTTTGATGCCGCGTCCCCCGCGATGCTGGCTTTTAAAATTGTCAACACTCATACGCTTAATGTATCCAAGCTTTGTCATAGCGATAACAATATCTGTGACAGGAATCATATCCGCCATTGATACATCTAAATCGTCGTAACCGATCTCTGTTCTGCGTTCATCACTAAACTTTTCAGAAATTAATAAAATTTCTTCTCGAATGACGCCCAGAAGTTTTTTCTCGTCAGACAAAATTGCTTTAAAATATGCAATTTTTTCCTGTAGTTCATTGTATTCGCCTTCGATCTTTTCTCTTTCCAAACCTGTCAGTGCACGTAAACGCATGTCTACAATGGCCTGGGACTGGATATCTGTTAATCCAAAACGTTCGATCAATTTTTGTTTTGCTTCTGCAGTTGTCCTGCTTGAGCGGATAATAGAAATTACTTCGTCTATATGATCTAACGCAATGAGTAATCCTTCTAAAATATGAGATCGTTCTTCCGCCTTATTCAGATCATATTTCGTCCGTCTGGTAACAACTTCTTTTTGATGCAGCAAATAATACTCAAGCATCTGTAAGATATTCAATGTCTTTGGCTGATTGTTTACTAACGCAATCATAATAACGCCAAATGTATCCTGCAGCTGCGTATGCTTGTATAAAATATTTAAAATCATATTCGGATTCACATCTCTGCGCAGTTCAATGCAAATACGCATCCCCTGCCTGTCAGATTCATCGCGCAGATCTGTAATTCCATCTATCTTTTTATCCCGTACTAGTTCTGCTATTTTTTCGATCAGCCTTGCTTTATTAACCATATAAGGCAATTCTGTCACAACAATACGGTTTTTCCCATTATTCATAGGTTCGATATTAGAAACTGCACGTACTTTTATTTTCCCGCGTCCAGTCCTATATGCTTCATTGATGCCAGCTGTTCCCAATACCGTACCGCCTGTTGGAAAATCCGGCCCTTTGATAATTTGCAGTATTTCTTCGATGTTAGTAATACGATCATTTTCTACTTCATTATCAATAATTTTTACAACTGCATCGATCACCTCACGTAAATTATGCGGAGGTATATTAGTTGCCATACCTACAGCAATCCCGGTTGTACCATTGACAAGCAAGTTAGGGTAACGGGAAGGAAGTACCACTGGCTCTCTTTCCGTCTCGTCAAAGTTTGGTACAAAATCAACTGTGTCTTTATTTATATCTGCAAGCATTTCCATCGAAATCTTGCTCAGCCTTGCTTCTGTATAACGCATAGCTGCCGCACCATCGCCATCGACAGATCCAAAATTTCCATGACCATCTACCAGCGGATATCTTGTCGACCACTCCTGTGCCATATTTACAAGTGCACCATAGATAGAACTGTCTCCATGTGGATGGTATTTACCCATCGTATCACCGACAATACGCGCACATTTACGGTGAGGTTTATCTGGGCCGTTATTTAATTCGATCATGGAATACAAGACTCTGCGTTGTACTGGCTTTAGTCCGTCTCTGACATCTGGCAAAGCTCTTTGCGCAATGACGCTCATCGCATAGTCAATATAAGAAGATTCCATTGTCTCTTTTAAGTCTACCTCATGGATTTGGTCAAATATCGTATCATCCATTTAAATTTCCTCCTCTCTTTCTTCTTAAGCGTAACAGTTCAGCCTTTCGCTTTACATTTACGCTTATAGATCTAAGTTCTGAACCTTTTGCGCATTTTCTTCGATGAATTCCCGCCTTGGTTCTACTTTATCTCCCATCAGTGTCGTAAACGTCAAATCAATGGCAGAAGAATTTTCTTCATCAATCATAACACGTTTCAAAACACGTTTTTCCGGGTCCATAGTCGTATCCCACAACTGATCAGAATCCATCTCTCCAAGTCCCTTATACCTTTGAATCTTATTATTGCCGTCACGTCCAATTTCCTGTAAAATACCATTTAGTTCATCATCACTGTATGCATACCATACATTTTTATTTTTTTCAATTTTAAATAAAGGCGGTGTAGCCAAATATACATGTCCTTGCCGGATGAGTTCCGGCATAAAGCGGTACAAAAAGGTAAGCATCAATGTACTGATATGTGCGCCGTCTACATCGGCATCTGTCATAATAATAATTTTATCATAACGCAGCTTGGAAATATCAAAATCATCATGAATCCCTGTTCCAAATGCTGTGATCATTGCTTTGATTTCTGCATTCCCATAAATTTTATCCAGCCTTGCTTTTTCTACATTTAAAATTTTTCCGCGCAGCGGAAGGATCGCCTGCGTTGCCCGGCTTCTTGCTGTTTTTGCAGAACCGCCTGCAGAATCACCTTCGACAATAAAAATCTCGCAATTTCTTGGATCTTTATCCGAACAATCCGCTAGTTTTCCTGGCAGCGTTGTATCTCCAAATGCAGTTTTCCTGCGTGTCAAATCTCTTGCTTTCCTGGCAGCATCCCGTGCCCGCTGTGCAAGCAGCGATTTTTCACAAATCGCTTTTGCAACCTGCGGATTTTGCTCCATAAAATAAGTCAGCTGTTCACTTACAACAGAGTCTACTGCACCCCTTGCCTCGCTGTTTCCAAGCTTTTGCTTTGTCTGTCCTTCAAATTGCGGTTCTTCAATTTTTATACTAATGATCGCTGTCATGCCTTCGCGAATATCTTCTCCAGACAATGCAGGATCACTGTCTTTTAATATTTTATTTGCGCGTGCATAAGAATTAAATGTTTTTGTTAATGCATTACGAAAACCTGCCAGGTGTGTGCCACCTTCCGGCGTAATAATGTTATTGACAAAGCTGTATGTGGCGTCATTATAAGAATCATTATGCTGCATGGCAACTTCTACCATGACATGATCTTTTTGTCCTTCACAATAAATAACTTCCGGATAGAGTGCCTCCTGGCTTCGGTTTAAGTATGATACAAACTCCTTAATGCCGCCTGCATAATGGAATTCATGCCTGCGTACCGGATCTTCTCTCATATCCTTTAAAACAATACGCAGTCCTTTTGTTAAAAAAGCAGTTTCGCGCAAACGCTGCTTAAGCGTATCATAATCATATACTGTTTCTTCAAAGATCGAACCGTCTGGAGAAAACGTCACTTTTGTCCCTGTTTTTTTACTGTCACATGTACCAACTTCCTTTAAAGGATACATTGTTTTGCCGCGTTCATAGCGCTGTTTATAAATCACTCCATTGCTAAAGATCTCTACTTCCAGCCAGTTTGACAATGCATTCACAACAGACGCACCTACGCCATGTAAGCCGCCGGATACTTTATATCCGCCGCCGCCGAATTTACCTCCTGCATGAAGCACTGTAAAAACAACCTCAACAGCAGGAAGTCCCGATTTTTGGTTAATTCCAGTTGGAATACCTCGTCCATCGTCAACTACTGTAATTGAATTGTCCTGGTTGATTTTCACTTCGATATGATTGCAATATCCGGCAAGCGCTTCATCTACAGAATTATCTACAATTTCGTACACTAAATGGTGCAATCCTCTTGCAGATGTGCTCCCAATATACATACCTGGTCTTTTGCGGACTGCCTCAAGTCCTTCCAGTATCTGAATTTGGTCTGCACCATAATTATTTTCAGTAGTCATATCCATCCTCCTGTTTCTTCTGCTTCGGTCACTTTTAGGTTACAGTTTGACCAGTTACTTTTTCATAACAGAATACAGTGAAACTGTAATCACTTTGTAGCTAATTTTTATTTTTGTTTGATCTGACCGCTTTGAACCTCAAATACACGGTCAATTTGAAACCTATTTTTTACAAATTCATCTAACCCAGTACAAGTTATAATTGTCTGAATATCATGAATTGAGTTCAAAAGATAATTTTGTCTGTTGCTGTCCAACTCAGACAACACATCATCCAGCAACAGTACTGGTGTATCGTGAATAGATTTTTTTACCAGTTCAATCTCAGACAGCTTTAAGGACAACGCACATGTACGCTGCTGTCCTTGAGAACCATATTTGCGGATATCGACATTGCCGATTTGAAAAGATAAATCATCTCTATGCGGCCCGATCGATGTCTGGCAATATTTTAAATCTTTCTTCCGTACGCGTTCCAGTTCTGTTTCGAATAACTCTGCCTTTACATTTGGCTCATAAGAGAGCACAAGCTCTTCTTTTTCTCCTGAAATACTTTTATGGATGGAAAAAGCAAGCTCTTTTAATTGTTCGACAAAAGTACTTCTTCGCTGGATGATTCGCTGTCCATATTTCACAAGCTGCATATCCCACACAGATAGTGTTTCTGTTAATTCAGGCTGAAATCCAATATCTTTCAGCAATTTATTTCGTTGATTTAAGATTTTGTTATAATTTGTCAGATCAGATAAATAGATGCGATCCAGCTGGCAAAGCTCTAAATCTAAGAAACGCCTCCGCTCTGAAGGTCCGTTCTTGATAATATTCAAATCCTCTGGTGAAAAAAACACAATGTTCAAAATCCCAAATATAGATCCCGCTTTTTTAATGGGAACCTGATTAATTGCGATCCCTTTGGAACGATTTCGTTTCAGGTGGATATCAATTTGATACTCCTGATCGTTTTTAATTACAAATGTACGTATATGTGATTCATCTGCATGAAAACGAATCATTTCTTTATCCTTATTTCCTTTATGCGATTTTGTCGTTCCGCTGACATAGGCAGCTTCTAATACATTTGTTTTTCCCTGGGCATTATCTCCATATAGAATATTTGTTCCATTCATAAATTCAATATAAAGCTGCTCATAATTACGGAAATCTTTTAATGCTATGGATTTTATCATCATTGTACTATTTGAATTGTCTGACCTTGATAAAAGACAATATCTCCAACATGCAGTTTTTTCCCCCGTTGAAGTACAGTTTCACCATTGACCTCTACCTGTCCATCCTGAATGGCAATTTTTGCCTCCACCCCGGATTGTACCAGCCTGCCCAATTTCATTGCCTGCCCTAATTTTATGTATTCATCTTTTATCGTTACCTTTTCTATTTCCATTCTGATCTCAAATCCCCTCATTTTTATGTTTTGATCGGTTTGATCTGTTATTACTAATTAACTGCATTAAAATTAACTGGAAGAATTAAATAGATATATTTTTCTTCATCGCTGCGAATAAAACACGGTGCTTTTGCATTTACCATATAAAGCGTAATTTCTTCATCATCAATGACACGCAGTGCATCGATAAAGAATTTTGGATTAAATCCAATCATAATATCGTCGCCTTCTTTTAGAATCTCAATATCTTCATTCATAGATCCGATATAAGATGTGATTTTTAATTCCATATAATCATCTTTGATATCCATAATGATTGGCTTTTTATCGCCTTCCTTTACAAGCAGCGTTGCCCGGTCAATACATTCCAATAATTCCCGCTTATTGATTTTAATTTTTGTTGTATATGCAGAAGAAAGCATCTGATCAATTTTAAAGTATTCCCCTTCAATCAATCTTGATACAACAATTGTCCGTTCAAATTCAAAAACGATATGATTGTCTGTCATAAATATATGAACATCGTGCTCTGCAGAGCCTGGCAGTATCTTACTGATTTCTTGTAATGTCTTACCTGGCACAATGACTTTTTTATCATCGCTGCTGTTTTTTAATTCAATATTGCGGATCGAAATTCGATGGCCGTCCAAAGAAACTACTTTTAGCATATTTTCATGGATCTCAAACAGTTCCCCAGTCATGATCTGGTTGCTGTCATTGTCAGCAATCGAAAATATGGTCTGGCGAATGACTTCTTTCAATGTAAACTGTGTAATTGATACAGGTTCATTTTTTTCAATATCTGGTAAATAGGAAAAATCATCACCAGATTTTCCCATAATATCAAATTTCGCTTTTTCACATGTAATTAGTGTCTTCATAGATTCATCAGATGAAATTGTAATGTCACTGTCTGGAAGTTTTCTTACAATTTCAGAAAAAATCTTTGCATCTAAAGCAATAATACCATGTTCTTCTATGATACCATCAATCGTTGTTTCAATTCCCAGTTCGGTATCGTTTGCAATGAGTTTGATTTCATCTGTAGATGCATCTAATAATATACATGTCAAAATAGGCATCGTTGTTTTTGTAGGTACTGCTTTGATCGCTATGTTCACACCATATAATAGATTTGATTTTGTACAAATTAGCTTCATGTGTATAACTCCTTTCGGGTTAAAATTGATATATCATATCTATCTTTAGATCGTAGTAATCATAATAGGGCTTGTGTAAACGTGGATAAGCACTTAAATGCTTGAAAATATCAGTATCAGCACGTTTGGATAAACGTGTGAATTACATTAGGTGAATGACTTGATAATATGTCTATAATTTCAACATGAAAGTGATCCATGCTGATAAAAGCATTCTTCTTTGAAAGTTATACTCTAGTTATCAATATACATTAACAGAAAATCCATAAGTTATCCACAGCTATCCACAATTTTTTGTGGATAACTTTTAGTTATGAACTTTTTTGTGTGTATTTTCTATGCCTTTTTTCTATATTTTAATTTGGATTAATCTTTTTCTTAATGGTTTCGATTAATTTTTGTGTTTCTTCCTTTGCTTTATATTCAGTTTCGATCTTTTCAATCCCATGGATAATTGTAGAGTGATCTCGTCCGCCCAATACTTCTCCAATGGCAGAAAGGGAAGTATCTGTCATATTTTTGCATAAGTACATTGCGATTTGCCGTGGCTTTACAATATCGCTGCTGCGGGATTTTGAAATTAATTGCTCTGGTGTTTTTTGAAAATGCTCAGCAACGATTTCAATAATTAGTTCTGGGGTAATTGTCTTATGTAAATCAGGATTAATAATGCTTTCGAGCTGTTCAATTGCAGTTTCAATGGTAATTTCTTCATGTGTTAGGCGTGAATAGGCCATTAGGCGGTTTAACGCACCTTCCAGTTCACGGATGTTTGATTTTATGTTATTAGCAATATATTCTGTAATTTCATTGGCCAGCTGGAAATCATCCATTTCTTCCTTTTTGCGCAGGATTGCCATACGCGTTTCGTAATCAGGCGAGCTTATATCAGCCATGCAGCCCCACTGGAATCTGGAACGAAACCGTTCTTCTAAAGTTGTCATTTCTTTTGGCGGTTTATCACTGGATATGACAATCTGCTTTCCTGCATTATACAAAACATTAAATGTATTAAAAAATTCTTCCTGTGTTCGGTCTTTTCCTATTATAAATTGAATATCATCTATTAAAAGTACATCAACATTGCGGTATTTGTCACGGATGGCATTGATCTGAGAGTTACTGCCAGTACGGATAGCATCAATGACTTCGTTTGTAAATACTTCTGAATTCACATACTGAATTTTTAGCATCGGATGGTTTGCAAGAATATGGTGTGCAATGGAATGCATTAAATGCGTTTTCCCTAATCCTACGCCGCCCCATAAGAAAAGAGGATTAAATTTCTTTTCCGGGTTTGCAGCTTCTTCTGCCACAACTAAAGAGATCGTATGTGCAAGTTTGTTATTGTTGCCAACGACAAACGTATCAAATGTGTAGTTTGGATTTAGGTTATAGTTTTCACTTTGCACATGATCTTTTTCTTGTAATGCAATCGATTTTGCAGGCTTGATTTTTTTTGTTTCTTCAGGAAGAATAAATCTAATATCATAATCAATCCCTGTATATTCGTTTATTACAATTTTTAATGGAGTCAGATACTTTTTCGTAATATAATTCAATGCAATTTGTTCTGGCGGAACAAGTACATAAAGTATATTATGATCAATCTCATAAATTTTTAATGGCTCAATCCATGATTCATATACAATTTTAGAAAGGTCATATTCTTTTTTTACAGTTAATAGGATTTCTTCCCATTTTTCCTCAACTAACATATCAATTCTCCGTTTTTCTTTAATGCCGCGATTGCTTAGAGTCAAATATAATTATAAAAGTATATAAAACACCACTATCTTTATCATAAACTAAAAAGCCGAATTTAGCAATTAAAAACTTTAAATGCTAAAAAAAACCTTTTTGTTGATAAACTGTCTAAATTAGTGATATATGGATTTACAGGGATATTGTAACAATTGGTTATTCACATGTTGAAACCTAATTTTACAGTAAGATAAACATACTTATCCACAATTTTGCACAGCTTAAGATCCCTTTAAAATCAAGGTTTTTCGCAAAATGAACAAAAATTATGTGGATAACTGTGTGGATAATTATTCGTGGATAAATAAATGTGGATAACTTTCTTTTTGGAAAATGTGTATTTTACAAGGTGCAGATATAAAAAATAAATAAAAATCAAGGTTTTTCTTGACTTAGACAGGTTTTCTGGTATAATTGAAATGATATTTTTGAATTAATTTACTATTTGTTACAGAATTTTGTCAGAGGAGGTGTGATTGATATGAAAATGACATATCAGCCAAAAAAGAGACACAGATCAAAGGTACATGGTTTCCGCAAAAGAATGAGTACAGCAGGCGGAAGAAAAGTATTGGCTGCAAGAAGATTAAAAGGAAGAAAGAAGTTATCAGCATAGGCCACATCTTTTGTGGCCTTTCTTCTACTTTTGGAGAGTAAAATGTTTTTTTCAGAGTCTTTAAAAAAGAATTCTGACTTTCAGCAAGTATATCGTAAAGGGACATCATTTGCAAACCGTTACTTGGTGATGTATGTATTGAAAAATGGGACTAGCCATAATCGGATTGGGATTTCAGTTAGTAAAAAAGTTGGTAACAGTGTTGTCCGTCATCGGCTTAAGAGGTTAGTCAGAGAAACATATCGACTGCATGAAGACATGTTTGAACCAGGTTTAGATATTGTAGTCGTCTTAAGATTGTCGGCAAAAAAAGTATCTTATCAAGAGATAGAGAGTGCATTGCTGCATCTTGGGAGTCTTCATTCCATTATTTTAATAAATAATGAAGAAAAACAAATTTAAATAGAGAAGATGAATCAAATTGAAAAAATTTATGATTTCTGCTATAAAATTTTATAAAGGGTACTTATCGCCAATGAAAACAGTAAAGTGTCCTTACTTTCCGTCATGTTCTGATTATGCACTTGAGGCAATTCAAAAGCATGGACCGATAAAGGGAGGGCTTCTTGCCAGCTGGAGGATTCTTCGGTGTAATCCTTTTTCAAAAGGTGGATATGATCCTGTTCCATAAGGAGGTATTTGGTTGAATGTGATAATGCTGACACAGTATTCCGGATCAATTCTAGGTCCAATCGCAAAGTTTTTAGGTTGGATTATGAATTGGATTTATTTATTTCTGGAAAATGTGTTTGGAATTGAAAATATTGGTCTGACCATTATTGGTTTAACAATTTTGATTTATATGTGTATGCTGCCACTGACTGTCAAGCAGCAGAAATTTTCGAAGCTGCAGCAAAAAATGCAGCCAGAGATAAAGGCCATTCAGGATAAGTATAAGGGTAAAAGGGATCAGCAATCCCAGATGGCAATGAATGAAGAAACACAGGCTTTGTATGCAAAATATGGTATTTCACCTACGGGCTCTTGTTTGCAATTATTGATCCAGATGCCTGTATTTTTTGCATTATACCGCGTGATATACAATGTGCCAGCTTACGTATCCAGTGTTAAGACGGCTTTTGAATCTCTTGTAGATGGAATTACAAATGTTCCTGGTTATCAGGACGTGATGACGAAGTTTGTCGATGAGATGCATTTGACTTCTATTAACGCAGATTTTCATAATTCTAATATAGAAGTAGTTAAAAATTATATTATTGATGCAGTTTACAAGATGTCTACTTCCGGTTGGGAAGCATTACGTGATGCGTTTCCAAACTTATCGGAAGTTATTAACGAGACAGAAGTACATCTGAACCACATGAATAATTTTTTAGGAATGAATATTTCAGATTCACCATTTGCAATTATTACAAGTAGTTTCAAAGAACATGCTTACCTTATGGTGATACTGGCGCTTCTCGTGCCATTTTCATCTTACTTGTCTCAAATGCTGAATATAAAATTGATGCCGCAGGCAGATGCAGATCCAGACAGCGTTATGGCAAAGCAGATGAAGACGATGAATTTTACGATGCCATTGTTTTCCCTCGTATTATGTTTTACTGTCCCGGTCGGACTTGGTATTTACTGGGTTTTCAGTTCTTTAACAAGATGTGTACAGCAGGTTTTTGTAAATAAGCATATTCAAAATTTGGATTTAGATGCAGTGATTGCAAAAAATGTAGAGAAACGGAAAAAGAAACTTGCTAAAATGGGGATTGATGAAGAACAGATACGCAATAATGCAAGAATGAGTACAAGAAGCAATCCGAAACTATCTTCAATATCAAAAGAAGAACGGGAATCAAAGATTGAAAAGGCGTACGAGTACAGAAAAACTGCAAATCCGAATAGTTTGACAGCAAAAGCGAATCTGGTAAAAGATTTCAATGAGAGAAATAATAAGTAAAGGGAGAGGGTTTTGTGATGGAGTTTATTGAAGTAAGTGCTAAAACAGTCAATGACGCGATTACGGATGCTTTGATTCAGCTTGGTGTGACAAGTGATCAATTGGAATACGAGGTTGTACGGGAAGGAACGACAGGTTTTTTAGGAATTGGAAGTAAACCTGCTGTTATCAAAGCACGTAAAAAGTTTTCTCCAGAAGACAATGCTAGGGAATTTTTAGAGCAGATATTTCGTGTAATGGGAATTGCTGTTGAAATCATATCAAAATATGACACAGAAAATGGGGTAATTGATATTGAATTCAAAGGGGAAGAAATGGGTGTTTTGATTGGAAAGCGCGGACAAACCTTAGATTCCTTGCAGTATCTTACAAATCTGGCTGTAAATAAGCATTCAGAAAATTACATTAAAGTGAAATTAGATACAGAGGATTATCGCAAGAGGAGAAAAGAAACCTTAGAAAATCTTGCAAAGAATATTTCTTATAAAGTAAAAAGAACCAAACGTTCTGTTTCTTTGGAACCAATGAATCCATTTGAACGCAGAGTAATCCATTCAGCATTACAAAATGATCGGTTTGTTTCCACTCACAGCGAAGGGGAAGAACCGTATCGGCATGTAGTTGTTACGTTAAAGAAATCAAAATAAAATTTTAGGTTACTGTTCACATTTTTGGTGCTCACAATAACTGAATGCAGTCCATTGGAAGTTTGCCTGCGGCAAAGGACTGCATTTACGCATAGCTGAACATACGTGTTCTTACTGACTTTGCAGTAAATGCAAAGTCCTGTGTGAACAGTAACAATTTTAGAAACTGTGTTCAAATTATTTTGGACACAGTTTTTTGGTACTTAAAAATAATAGGAGGGATACATTTGAAGACAGATACAATTGCTGCAATTGCTACGGCGATGACAAATGCAGGTATTGGAATTATCAGGATCAGTGGGGAAGAAGCAATTATAGTTGCTGATCGTGTTTTTTGTGCAAAAAATGGAAAGACGCTGAAGGAATCCAAATCACATACAATCCATTATGGATTTATTATGGATGGATCAGAAATCATTGATGAAGTATTAGTGATGCTGATGAAATCACCGAATAGCTATACAAGAGAAGATACAGTAGAAATAGATTGTCATGGCGGAACGCTTGTGATGCAGAGAATTTTAGACATTGTCATTCGCTGTGGTGCAAGGCCCGCTGAGCCTGGCGAATTTACAAAGCGGGCTTTTTTAAACGGCAGGATTGATTTGTCCCAGGCAGAATCTGTGATCGACGTGATCAATGCAAAAAATGACTTTGCACTGCGCAGTTCGTTACATCAGCTGCAGGGATCCGTTTCTAATAAGATCAAAGAGCTTCGTAAAAAGATCATTCATGAAACAGCTTTTATTGAATCAGCAATCGATGATCCAGAGCATTATTCTTTAGACGATTACAGTACTCATCTATCTGATCTGATATTAGAATTAAAAACTGAAATCAAGCGTCTGCTGGATTCAGCTGATAATGGAAAAATATTAAAAGAAGGCATTCATACCGTGATCGTAGGAAAACCAAATGTAGGAAAGTCATCCATTTTAAATGTGTTGGTTGGTTCGGAGCGGGCGATTGTGACTGATGTTGCAGGAACAACAAGAGATGTATTAGAAGAACATGTAAATTTAAATGGTATTAGCCTAAACATTATTGATACAGCTGGAATCCGTCAGACGGATGATATTGTAGAAAAAATCGGTGTAAACAAAGCAAAGGAATATTTAGATCGTGCTGATTTGATTTTATATGTAATTGATCGTTCCAGAGATTTAACGGAAGAAGACAATGAAATCGAACAAATGATCAAAGATAAAAATGTCATTGTACTTATGAATAAGTCAGATTTACAGCAAAAGATCAAGGAAGATGATTTAAAAATGATATCAGAGCATATTATTTCTATTTCAGCGAAAGAAGGGAATGGAATAGATGATTTAACAGCTATGATACAGCAGATGTTTTTACATGGGCAGGTGGCATTGAATGATGAAGTTATAATTACAAATGTAAGACATAAAAATGCATTAGCACAAACATTTGAGAGCCTAAACATGGTAGAGGAGAGCATTCGAAATCAGATGCCTGAAGATTTTTATTCTATCGATTTACTAAATGCATATGAATCTTTAGGCTATGTGATCGGTGAGAAAATTGAAGATGATTTGGCTGATGAAATCTTTTCAAAGTTCTGCATGGGAAAATGATAGAAACAAATGCTAAAAATATATGATAGCAATATATGTGATAGCAATATATGCTAAAAATGTATGCTAAAATAAATAATAAAAATAATAGATGCAAAGAAAAAGCAAGAGATGAGGAAATTATCACTGTGGAAAAGAAAGGAGTATTTGAGAATGCCTGTGGATCATAATACAAATACGAAAAATGATTGGAATCAATTGCAGGAAAATTATGACGTAGTAGTCGTTGGCGCAGGTCATGCAGGATGCGAAGCAGCACTGGCTAGTGCGCGCTTGGGAATGGAGACAATTATTTTTACAGTCAGCGTTGACAGCATTGCACTCATGCCCTGCAATCCAAATATTGGAGGCAGTTCCAAAGGACATTTGGTTCGGGAAATAGATGCACTTGGCGGACAGATGGGAATTAATATAGATAAAACTTTTATTCAGTCAAAAATGCTAAATCGTTCCAAAGGCCCTGCTGTACATTCTCTGCGGGCGCAGGCTGATAAAGCAGATTATAGTATGGAGATGAGGAGAACCTTACAAAGTACGGATCATCTTACGATCAAGCAGGCTGAGGTTTCTGAAATTTTGACAGAGCACGATCAAATTATTGGAGTAAAGACAGTTTCAGGAGCATCCTATTTTTGTAAAGCTGTTATTTTATGTACAGGTACTTATCTGTGTGCAAGATGCTTGACAGGGGAGATGATTTCGAATACAGGTCCTAATGGTTTAATGGCAGCAAATTATTTAACAGATTCTTTAAAGAAACATGGAATTGAAATGCTGCGATTTAAAACTGGTACACCAGCACGAATGGATAAGCGTTCTCTCGATTTTTCAAAAATGCAGGAGCAAAAAGGGGATGAGCAAATCGTACCATTTTCTTTTACAACAGATCCTAAAGATGTGCAGATCGATCAAGTTTCGTGCTGGCTTACTTATACAAATGAAAAGACACATGAGATTATCCGAAAGAATCTTGATCGATCTCCAATGTATGCGGGTGTCATTGAGGGAACAGGACCTCGCTATTGTCCCTCAATCGAAGATAAAGTAGTGAAATTTCCAGATAAGGAAAAGCACCAGCTATTTATTGAGCCGGAGGGCATTCATACCAATGAGATGTATGTTGGCGGGATGTCTAGCTCTATGCCAGAAGATGTACAGTACGAAATGTATCGAACCGTTCCTGGATTAGAACATGCAAAAATTGTGCGCAATGCATATGCGATAGAGTACGATTGTATTAATCCGAATCAGTTATATCCGTCTTTAGAGTTCAAAAAAATACGTGGCCTATTTAGTGGCGGACAGTTTAACGGCAGTTCTGGATATGAAGAAGCTGCAGCACAAGGAATTGTTGCTGGTATTAATGCAGCTATGGAAATTTTAGGTAAAGATCCATTGATCTTAGATCGATCAGAAGCTTATATTGGTGTATTGATCGATGATTTAGTAACAAAAGAAAACCATGAACCTTATCGTATGATGACATCAAGAGCAGAATATCGTTTGCTTTTACGTCAGGACAATGCAGATTTGCGTTTAACAAAAAAAGGATATGAAGTAGGGTTAATATCAAAAGATCGATACGATCAGGTGTTAAAAAAGAAACAACAAATTGATGAAGAAATAGAACGAATTTCTCATATTACAATTGGGGCTACAAAAAAGGTATGTGAATTTCTAACAGAAAGAAATAGTGTTCCTTTAAATACAGGGACTACTTTAGTAGAGTTGATCCGCAGACCGGAATTAAATTATGAAATGTTAGCAGAGTTAGATCCGGCTCGCCCTGATTTACCATCGGATGTTATGGAACAGGTTAATATCAATGTGAAATATGATGGGTATATAAAAAGACAAATTAAGCAGGTAGAGACTTTTAAAAAATTAGAAAATAAGAAGCTGGAAAAAGATTTTGATTATCATGCAGTAAGCGGACTTCGGATAGAAGCAAAGCAGAAACTGAATTTATATCGTCCGGTTTCGATTGGACAGGCATCCAGGATCTCTGGGGTATCTCCAGCTGATATATCTGTCTTATTAGTATATTTGGAACAATATTATCATAATAAATATGCAAAATAATTTTGAATATTATGGAGATGATCGGAAATGAATTTTAATTTTGATAGTTTGGAACATGAATTATCAGCGTTTGGATTATCATTGACAGAGCAGATGAAGGATCAGTTTTCTCTGTACTATCAGTTGCTGATTACATGGAATAAGTCAATGAATTTAACGTCCATTACTGAATTTAGCGAAGTAGTAGAAAAGCATTTTTTGGATAGTGTCATATTAGGTGCTTATATGGATCTAAAAAAAGATATGTCGCTGATTGATATAGGAACTGGCGCTGGATTTCCAGGTGTACCACTAAAAATAGTATTTCCAAATTTGAACATTGTATTAGCAGACTCTTTAAAGAAAAGACTGCATTTTTTGGAAGAAGTTATTTCTAGTTTGGAATTAAAAGATATGAAAATTGTACATGGCAGAGCAGAAGATCTGGCGAGAGAGAGTCAATATCGTGAACAGTTTGACTTGTGTGTATCACGAGCAGTTGCAAATCTTACGAGTCTAAGTGAATATTGTTTACCATTTGTAAAAACTGGAGGATATTTTGTTTCTTATAAATCTGGCGACACTGAAGAAGAAGTACAAAATGCACAAAAAGCAATCCAGCTTTTAGGCGGTGAATTAGAGCGTGAGGAAAAATTCCAATTGATTACTTACAAGCGTTCACTTTTGTTTCTAAAAAAGCTACACCCAACAGATAAAAAGTATCCACGCAAAGCCGGAACACCTACCAAACAACCATTGAGCTAAATACCGACCCCCGCAGCTTGCTGTAAGATAAGGATCAGAATGCATATTAATATGCATAAATTTGAACTGTCGCAGCTTTGATGCGGGGGTTTTATTTCATCTGCTTATTGCGTAAAAATTGCCTTGATTTTAGAAACAATTGTTTCTGGAATTTCAAGTTGCGGGAGCAATCTACAGTTTGACACATAGATAGCATGAATATTTTTATTGTATTCTTTATAGTCTTGTACAATTTTTTTATAATTTCCACTACCAATTAAATATATTTCATTATTTATTTTAGATATAGCGTGTATTATATTAATATTTGTATAATTTCCTATCATACTGCCAAGCAAATATTTACCTTTGGAATGTTTCACATGTGCGTTATAATAAGAGATATCAATTGCTCTGGATGGAATATTTTTATCATTATAAAAATAAATATATTTATAGTCATCTGTG
>CANDJR010000047.1 GCA_947385105.1 uncultured Eubacterium sp. | reverse complement strand
AATCATTTTCTTACGGACTTTGCAGTCAATGCAAAGTCCTGTGTGAACAGTAACCTTTTTCCATATTAAAATCTAAATTCCTCGGAAGACAAACTGCAGTTCCAATTTTTTCTCACAGGAAATCTGGTACTCTGGATGCACCAGGGCACCCCAGCTGTCATCCCCGCCAACTCCCATCTGTGCAAGTGAAACGCGCACAATGGTATGATGTACGTTTGGCAGCTCGTAAGCATGCCTTGCATGTTCCAGCTCATGCGGCGTATAAGGAAGTGCGCTAAAGCAAATCGCATCCCCTGCAAACAGCATCCCCCTGCCTTTGAAATCTGTAACGGCCGCATACCGGACTTCCATTTTATTTCCGCACTCCTGCGGAACCAGATACTTTGCCATTTGATTTCTAACTTCGCCTTCGTAAATGCCAAGCCGCGCCCCGTGCTTTCGGTCAGCATACGTTTCCTGAGGGCCAAGTCCATACCATTTTACATGCCCATAATCTGCACAAAAGTGAAACATCATTCCAAATTCCGGCATGCTCCCAAGCTCTTTGATAGGATCATAAGAAAGCCTCACCTGCACTGCCCCATCTCCAAATACTGTATATGCTGCCTCGCAAAAACTGCGCGGTACGGTTGGCATCCAATAACCAAAAGATACAGTCACGCTGTCCTCATCTTCCTGCACGTTTACCGGATATCTTTCTTTTGTATCGATATTTTGGGTGTTTATGTACATGCTGGCCACCTTCCACTGCGCATACCGCGCCGGGCCAAAATTTCCATTGTCATTATTTGTTGGCGCGCGCCAAAAATTAGGCATTGGCATCTGCTCTAATAATTCTACGCCTGCATAGCGATACGACACAAGAGAGCCATAAAGCTTCGAAAATAAAAGTTCAAACCCATCTCCCTTTACGCCAATATTAAAGGTGCCCTGTATCACCTGGATTTTTTTTCTGCTTTTTGCCCAGTGAAACGGCTTTTTGAATACTTTTTGCCCAAATGCTACCTCATGCCCTGCCTTTGCCCACAAAGTATCTTCCTTTAGACGGAAAGAAATCGTAACCGCATATTCTGCATCCGCTGCGTCTTGAAACGGCATAGCATACTGTACGCTTTGCATAGGCGCTACAGAAACGTCCAATGGTTTACTTTCAATATATGCGCCGTTTCTTTGCAGCAAAGCAACGCATGCATAGCAGTCTGTATTGGTAAATAAATGCTTGTTCACAACTGTAAACGTATTGTCTTGGAAGGAAATGGAAATATTTTGATAATTATATTTTACTTCCTGCATTTTTGGCGACTCATCACGTTCCCCGCCATATACGATTCCATTGCCGCTAAACTCATAATCTGTCGGGCGGTCGCCAAAATCCCCGCCGTATGCCTGAAATGGCTGCCCATAGCGATCCTTTTTTAAAATCGACTGATCAATATAATCCCAGATAAAGCCTCCCTGGTAGCGCGGCTCGCGGTCAGCTAAATCCGTATATTTATGCATTGCTCCGCAGGAGTTGCCCATTGCATGCGTATATTCGCAGCAAATAAACGGTTTTTCCTTATGCTCAGCCAAAAATTGTTCGATCGACTCCACGGATGGATACATCTGGCTTTCCATATCACTTGTATCCGGATAGCGGCGATCCCTCGTAATGCCTTCATAATGAACGAGCCGGTATGGATCCAGCGCACGGAACTTTTTTGCCATTTCGTAAATCACACTTCCGCCGTAGGATTCATTGCCTAGTGACCAAATCAAAATCGCCGGATGGTTTTTATCTTTCTGATAACAGGAATTGACGCGGTCGAGCATAGCAGCCTCCCACTCTTTCCGATCTCCCGGTATTGCAGTCGTCTGTCTTTTTTCCTCTGTTTCATACGGCTCCCATGCGCCGTGAGATTCCATATTATTTTCCGCAATCATATACAATCCATATTCATCACACAGCGCATAGATCAAAGAGTCATTCGGATAGTGGCACGTACGCACTGCATTCATATTATTACGCTTCATTGTCACAATATCCTTAAGTAATTCTTCTTTGGAAACTACCCGTCCGGTTTTTGATGAAAACTCATGGCGGTTTACCCCTTTAAATACG
Organism: uncultured Eubacterium sp.; assembly: GCA_947385105.1. Taxonomy (GTDB): domain Bacteria; phylum Bacillota; class Clostridia; order Lachnospirales; family Lachnospiraceae; genus Eubacterium_J. Next base: position 16,849 of record CANDJR010000047.1, on the reverse strand, counting down.
ATCCGCTTTCCATTCAGGCACATGATGCCGTCTTTCATTTCAAAGCGGCGGAAACCAATTTTCTGAGGTATGACCTCCTGCAATGTCCCGTCCGGGCAGTATAGCTCCAGCGTCATATCGTATAAATACGGCGTCTCTGCACTCCATAAGCGCGGCTTTTCTACTGGATAGGAAAGTACTACTTCCTCAGACAGCTGCACCCTGTCATCGATTTGTATGTCATCCCCATCAGCAACGATCACACGTAATGTTCCCTCACCGGCTGTCTTAAATGACAGCTTTAAATCTGCATGCTGCAAATCCGAAGCTACGACAGGCTCTGTGCGGATGTCCCATACGTGTGCCAAAGGAACTGTATATAAATAGACACTGCGGAAAATACCGCTGAAGCGGAAAAAATCCTGATCCTCGCACCAACTGGCGGATGACCATTTAAAGACAGTCGCTGCCAGTTTATTTTCTCCTTTTCGGATATAAGGTGTTAGTTCAAATTCACTTGGCGTAAAACTGTCTTCACTGTACCCAATGAAATGCCCGTTGAGCCAAAGCGCCAGGGCGCTTTCTGCTCCTTGAAAAGAAATATAAACAGGCTGATCCAAAAAAGCTTGCGGCAATGTGAAATATTTTACATAACAGGCTGTCGGGTTAAAATCTTTTGGGATTTCCCCTGATTGGATTTGTGCAAAGCCATCCCATGGATACTGTACGTTGACATATTGCGGGATATCATAACCTTCTAATTGAATATGCGCCGGAACACGGATATTTGCCCATGACTTGCAGTCATAGTCATCCCGCTCATAACCTGGAATCACCTGCGCTGCATTTTTTGCATAAAAAAAGTTCCAAATACCATCCAGGCTGCAGCGGTAGCTAGATTCTTCTGCCGCTGCCTCGGCATGGTTTGCATAACAGATATGATCCGAATGGGCAGCTATCCTTCCCTCTGCAAAGTATGTTGGATCTTTTACTTTTTCGTAATGAAATGTTGCCATCTTTTTCTCCTATATCTTTATCCTAGTATTCTGTTCTATGATTCTATCCTATCATTTTATCTTCTTAGTTTTATCTTACTATTTTAACTCATTATTTTTCTTATTATTTTTCTTACTATATTTATCCTATTATTTTATCTTACTATATTTAATTTATTATTTTATCTTACTATTTTAATTTATTATTTTATCTTATTACTTTATCCTATATTTTATCTTATTATCTTATGATTCTATCCTCTGCCCTTCATACGAAAGGACTCTTTGCCGTCTCTTACACTGTATGCCAATTATGAAAGCGTCTCGTTCATACTTCCAGACCGAAACCCTTTTAAATCCATTGCAACATACGTAAAGCCATACGCCTGCAGTTTTTTTACCACCAATTCCCTTACATCTTCCTGCATCAGCCTGACAAAGTCCTTTGGTTCGATTTCAATGCGTGCCATCTTACCATGGATGCGTACCCGCATCTGCCGAAAACCAAGGCTGATTAAAAGCTGTTCTGCTTGTTCTACCATATCCAGCTTTTCTTCTGTAATCGTCTCACCATAAGCAAAGCGTGAAGCCAGACATGCAAACGATGGCTTATCCCAGGTCGAAAGACCCATTGTGTGTGATAAGGTACGGATATCTTCTTTGGTTAGAAAAGCCTCCCGCAGCGGGCTTATCACTCCTAACTCCTTAATTGCCTGCATCCCCGGCCGATAATCTGACTCATCATCCAGGTTCGAACCTTCTGCCAAAGTCCCAAGGTTATGCTGTGCTGCCAGATCTAACATTGCTTCAAATAAACTGCGCTTGCACAAATAGCAGCGGTTTTTCGGGTTTTGCGCAATGCCCTCTAATTTTAGCACCTCACAGGGCACTGTATATTGGGTAATCCCATATTGCCTGCAAAATAATTCCGCTTCTTCTAATTCCCGCTTCGGGAAAAAGCTGGTATGCACAGTAACAGCCACAGCACGGTTTCCTAAAACCTCGTGTGCAGCCTTTAATAAAAAGGCAGAATCCACACCGCTTGAAAATGCAATTGCTACACGCCCCAGCTCTTTCAAACGCTGTTTTAAGCACGCAAGCTTTTCCTGCGCATTTGACTTAACTTGTATTGTTGACTCTGTCTGCTGTGTTTGTATCTTTTCATGTGTTGTTCGTTCCATCCGCTGTGCTCCTATATTTATAATATGTATGTATTTCATTCTTTTTTTATATTTTTTGTAAACCTGCAGGAAGGGAAATTGCTGCATCCAAAAAACTCGCCGAATTTACCTGTTCGCTTTTTTAATTCACCGCCGCATTTAGGACAAATCTCTAATTGGACGGCAGGTGTTAGCTTTGCCATCTTCTCATAACATGCCTGGTTCATCGTGCAATCCCACAGTGCCCGATGCGCGCCCTGCGTGTCTAATTGGAAATAATCTGCCAGATCCGTTAATCTGTGATGGCTAAGCTGCGGCAAGCAGCTTCGTGCCATATATAAAGTATCGATATAATTATTTGTCACTGTACGCCCAAACAGCTGCTGTACGTCCCGATAAATAAATTTTAAATCAAACGACGCAATATTGTGTCCTACAAGGACATCCTCCCCAATAAAATCTAAAAATCCAGTCAGCGCTTCTTTCAAACATGGTGCGTCCGCTACCATCTGATCTGAAATCCCATGGACTTTGTAAGCATGATAAGGTATGCTGCGCTGTGGATTTACAAGCGTAGAAAAACGATCTGTTATTACCGCATTTTTTACTTTCAGAGCCGATATTTCAACAATTGCATCCTCACTCCAGCTGATTCCTGTTGTCTCCAAATCAAAAACAACATAATCCGGAACATACCGCATCAGTCTTTTTCCTGTGTTTTCCATAATGATAACTATCCTCCGTAGGGCCTTGCTTTTTTATTTTATATAAGCTCATTATACGTATGCTGCACAAAAATAGCAATGTCAAATTTCATGAAGCAAAAAGGCTGTGCACAACTGCTCCTGTGATTACTCCTGCAGGAAAATTGGTGCACAGCCTACTGCTTTGTATCTTATTTTATGATCTTATTTCATGATCTTTTTTTATGATCTTTTTTAGGCTTCTTATTTTGTCTGTTTTTATTCGCGTCCGGCTAGTCCGCGGTATTCTTCCAGTCTGCAAGAAGCAGCCTGGCTTGCTTTATCAAACAAGTTTTGTGCTTCTTGCGGGAATTGACGTGCCAGTGCAGAGTAACGCACCTGGCCCATTAAAAATTCCTGATAGCTTCCCGTTGGGTCTTTGGAATCCAGCATAAACGGATTTTTCCCTTGCTGACGCAGCTGTGGATCATAGCGGAATAAATGCCAGTAGCCTGCCTCTACAGCTTGCGCCATATTTTCCATGCTTTTTCCCATGCCTGCCCGGATGCCATGGCTGATACATGGTGCATACGCTATGATTAAGGACGGCCCATGATAGTTTTCCGCCTCCCGGATAGCCTTTAGTGCCTGGTTTTTATCCGCACCCATTGCGATCTGCGCTACATAGACATTGCCGTAAGTCATCATCATCCTGCCTAAATCCTTTTTCCCGCTGCGTTTTCCTGACGCGGCAAATTTCGCTACTGCTGCAAACGGTGTTGATTTTGAAGCCTGTCCGCCTGTATTCGAATATATTTCCGTATCAAATACAAGTACATTGACATCTTCTCCAGAGGCTAGTACTTGGTCTAAGCCGCCAAATCCAATATCATACGCCCATCCATCGCCGCCAACGATCCATATGGAACGCTTTTGTAAATAATCTCTTTTTTCCCAAATCTCCTGCAAAAGAGACTGCTTAGCGTCTGCGCTCTGGCTGGCGCATCCTTGTGCTTTTATCTGCGCGATCTCCGGTGTTTGTTCAAGTATAGATAAAACGTTGTCTGCTGCCTGTTTTGACTGTTCTCCGTTCTCTTTTGCCTCTATCCAATCTGTAAATGCATCCTGCAGTTTTGCGTCAATGCCGCATTGCTGCAGCTGCTGCATTGTTTGTACCAGTCCGTCCCGGATTTGCCGCACACCCAAAAACATACCGTAGCCATATTCTGCATTATCTTCAAACAGCGAATTTGCCCAAGACGGCCCTTTTCCTTCGCGGTTGCAGGTATAAGCGGTTGTTGGTGCAGATGCGCCCCAAATGGAAGAACAGCCCGTTGCATTGGCAATCATCATCCGATCACCAAACAATTGCGTAATCAGTTTGATATAAGCCGGCTCGCCGCAGCCTGCACATGCCCCGGAAAATTCCATAAGAGGCTGTTTAAACTGACTATCGCGAACGGTCTTTCCTTCAAACATGCTGCCTTTATCCGACACTTTTTGAACCGCATATTTCCAGTTTGGTACTTCTGTGTGCGTCTGTGTGGATAACTTTTTCATTACAAGTGCTTTTGGCTGAGCCGGGCAGACATCTGCGCAGTTCCCGCAGCCTGTACAGTCCATCGTACTCACCTGGATACGATAAGCATAGTTTTCCAATCCCTTGCCTTTTGCCGCTTGTGTATGAAACGTCTCTGGCGCAGCTGCTTTTTCTTCCTTTGTCAGCAAAAACGGACGTACGCAGGAGTGCGGACAGACAAAGGAACACTGGTTACATTGGATACAAGTATCTTCATTCCACTCTGGTACATTCACTGCAATGCCACGTTTTTCGTATGCAGACGTACCTGAAGGGAACGTACCGTCTTCAATACCTGTAAACGCACTGACTGGCAGGTCGTCCCCTTCCTGACGGTTCATTGGACGCATAATCTGTGCGACAAATTCCGGTTCCTTAGTGTCTGTGTCTGTTTCCATCCAGTGATCCTCGTCCGGTAAGTCTTTCCAGCTTTGCGGCACTTCTATTTTTTGGATATCAGTAAAACCATGCTCAATTGCTTCATGGTTCATCTGAATGATCTGATCGCCCTTTTTCCCATATGCTTTTTTTACTGCCTCTTTTAAATAATCTTTTGCTTCTTGCTCCGGCAAAATGTTTGCCAGCTTAAAAAAAGCGCCCTGCATAATCATATTGATCCGGTTGCCCAGACCAATTTCCTCTGCAATCTGTATGGCATTGACGCAATAAAACGCAATCTGATCTTGTGCAAGCTGCTTTTTCATTTTGTTTGGCAGATTCGATTCCAGCTCATTTTGATCCCACATACAGTTTAAGACAAATGTCCCGCCAGGCTTTAAGCCCTTTAGCAAATCATAGCTATGCACAAACGACTGGTTATGGCATGCAATATAATCGGCTTCGTCAATCAAATAAGCTGATTTAATCGGTTCGTCGCCAAACCGTAAGTGTGATGTTGTAAGTCCGCCGGATTTTTTTGAGTCATAGGCAAAATACGCCTGCACAAACTTATCTGTATGTTCCCCTATGATTTTGACAGCCTGTTTGTTTGCTCCTACCGTACCATCAGAGCCAAGCCCCCAAAATTTGCAGCGCACAGTGCCTTCCTTTGCTGTAATTACTTTTTCGTCCTTTGGTTTTTGCAGGGATGTATGTGTTACGTCATCTTCAATCCCGATTGTAAAGTTCGTCTTTGGCTGGTCAAGCTTTAGATTGTCAAATACTGCTTTTATATCTGCAGGCGTCGTATCTTTTGAGCCAAGCCCATACCGTCCGCCAATAATAAGCGGCGCATCCGCCTTGCCGTAATAACAGTTGCGCACATCTAAATATAATGGCTCGCCAGCTGCTCCAGGCTCTTTTGTCCGGTCTAAGACAGCGATTCGCTTTACTGTATTTGGCAAAGCCTCTAAAAAGTGCTTTACAGAAAATGGACGAAACAGATGCACTTCCAGCAGGCCGTACTTTTCTCCCTGTTTCGTATAATAATCAATCGTTTCTTGAATCGTTCCGCATACAGAACCCATCGCCACGATTACATGCTCTGCATCCTTAGCCCCGTAATACTGAAACAGGCTGTATTGGCGGCCTGTCAGGCTGCTGATCTTGCCCATATATTCTTCTACAATCGGAATAATAGCATCGTAAAAAGGATTGCATGCTTCTCTTGTCTGGAAATAAATATCCGGATTTTGGGCTGTCCCTCTTGTAACTGGATGGTTTGGCGACAGCGACTTGTCCCGGAACTTTTGCAGTGCCTGTTTATCAACTAATTTTTCTAATTCTTCATAAGAAAGCGCTTCGACCTTTTGTACTTCATGAGAAGTACGGAATCCATCAAAAAAGTGAATAAAAGGAAGACTTCCTTTGATTGCAGCCAGATGCGCGACTGGGGCTAAATCCATAACCTCCTGTACAGAACCAGAAGCAAGCATCACACATCCGGTCTGCCTGGCTGCCATGACATCCTGATGATCGCCAAAAATACTCAGAGCCTGCGCAGCCAATGCACGTGCACTGACATGAAATACGCCTGGGAGTAATTCGCCTGAGATTTTATACATATTTGGAATCATCAGCAGCAGCCCTTGAGATGCTGTAAAAGTCGTTGTCAAAGCTCCAGCCTGTAACGATCCATGGAATGCGCCTGCTGCACCTGCTTCTGATTGCAGCTGTGCTACCTTTACTGTCTGCCCGAAAATATTTTTTCTGCCGCCAGCAGCCCATTCATCCACCACTTCCGCCATTGTAGAGGAAGGGGTAATTGGATAGATGGCAGCTACATCGGTATAGGCATATGCGACATAAGCCGCTGCTGTATTGCCGTCTACTGTCATAGTTAATTTTTCCATTTACCTTTGTCCTCCTATAACCTGCTGCCGTTATCTACCCATTCTTTTGCATTTGTAACTGCACTGCTCTTTGGAATGGAAACATTTGCATTTTTGGTATTGTGGTCAGTACCCGTCCAGGCGGCTGTACTCTCATTGTCAGACGTTCTTACTTTATTGATCCTTTGATTCGAAGCGCCATTTAAGGCACGGCTTTTTGCGTCATTCATAGTGAATTGTCCTTTCCTTCCTAAATATGTTTTTCTTTAGTTTGTCCAAGGCTTTTTGAATTATACGCAAACCGCTGTCCTTAAATTTGTTACTGTTCACTTCGTTCTCAGTAACCATGCAAAAATGCATCTTAAATTGCCTTCGGCAATGCAATTTTTGCACTCCTGAATTATTTTCTTACGGACTTTGCTGTAAATGCAAAGTCCTGTGTGAACAGTAACTTAAATTTTTCTTTCATCCTTTCTCTGTTTTAGAATGGTATAAAAGTAACATTTTAATCCCGAGCATTGATAAGCCGCATATCGCAGTCAATGCAAACCCCTGGTGTGAATCGTTACATTTTATCCCTATCTGGCTTCTCTTATATCTAACTTCACTTATATCTGATTTCACTTATATCTGGCGCTTATATATCAAGTGTTTCGATATCGAGCGCTTCGATACCAAGTTCTTCGATATCTGGCACTTCGATATCAAGCGCTTCGATATCAGGCAGTGCTTTCGTGTCTGTTTCTTTTTCAGTCTGCCCAGCAGGCTGCGGAGCGCGGTTTTGCGGCATCCTGCCATAAATTTTTGTCAGATTCCGAATAAGCAGGCCCGTTTTACTGTCCAGTTGATCCGGCAGCAGCCGCCATTTCCAGTTATTGCCGATGGTAGACGGCTGGTTGATTCTCGCTGCATTGTCCAGACACAGATAATCCTGTATTGGGATCACGCATAAGTTTGCAGTACTTGCTTGTGCCAGCCGGATAACTTCAAGCACCATATCATCTTTTTGTGCAACTTTATACCCTAGGTAACGCTCAATCTGCCCATAAGCCGCACTTGGAATTGAATCCAGCCAGCCGCGCAGTGTCTCATTATCATGTGTACCTGTATAAACGACACAGTTTTTGTCATAATTGTACGGCAGGTAATCATTTGGGCCGCTGGAATCCCTGGCATCAAAAGCAAACTCTAATACTTTCATATTTGGAAAACCACAAGCACGTACCATCTCCCGCACAGAATCTGTAATATAACCCAAATCTTCTACAATAATATTTAAATCTCCCAATTGTTCTTTCAATGCGTCAAACAAATCAAGGCCCGGCCCTTTTTGCCATTTGCCAAACTCAGCTGTCTTATCTTTTGCAGGAATCGCATAATATTCGTCAAATCCGCGAAAATGGTCTATGCGGATAACGTCGTACATTTTATAGCAGGCGGATACACGGCGTACCCACCATTCATAGCCGCTCTTTTTATGATAGTCCCAATCATAAAGCGGATTTCCCCATAACTGGCCGGTAGCAGAAAAGCCATCTGGAGGGCATCCGGCAACAGCGATTGGCTTTCTGTCACTGTCAAACTGGAACAATTCCGGGGCAGCCCATGCATCGGAGCTGTCGAGCGCTACATAAATCGGGATATCGCCGATAATCTGAATGCCCTGCTTGTTTGCATAATCCTTTAATTCATCCCATTGACAGTAAAATTCATACTGCAAGTACTCATAAAACAGCATTGCATTTTCCAGCTTGCCTGCATAATCCTTTAGCGCGTCCTGTTTGCGCAAACGAATATCATCCGGCCATTCTACCCAGCTTTTGCCGTTAAACCGATCTTTTAGCGCCATAAACAGCGCATAATCTTCTAACCAGGACGCCTCCTTTTTTTGAAATGCTAAAAATCCCTCGTCTGAGGCAGTATTAAACCGTTCAAATGCTTTCCGCAAAAGACGGTAACGTACCCGGTACATTTTACTATAGTCTACGTATGCCGGATTCGAACCAAAATCACAGCCATCACATTCTTTCTTTCTTAACAGCCCTTTGTTGATCAGTTTTTCCAGGCTAATAAAATATGGATTGCCTGCGAATGTTGAAAATGACTGGTATGGAGAATCTCCGTAACTCGTCTGCCCTAACGGCAAAATCTGCCAGTAGCTTTGGCCATTTTTTTTCAGAAAATCTACAAAGCGGTAGGCCTCTTTGGAAAAACATCCAATCCCATACTTTGATGATAAACTGCTCACTGGGAGCAATACTCCACTTGCACGCATGAAAAAATTCCCTCCTTCATCTTTTCTTAATTTTATCTATATGTTAGCATACCAGAAAGTCAGAATAATGTAAATAAAGTCCACTGCAAAATTTTATTGCCAAAATAAAAAACACTAGTATAATAAAAGCAACGATAGATGCAAAGGCAAAGGAGGCATACAGCATGCAGCAACCAGAAATGTCAAACTTAAAAGAACGTCCTCATGGCACTAAATTTTTCCCATGCGCCATCTATCAGACCCGTTCTGCTGGAAAAGGCACATTAGTCAAGCACCACTGGCACGAGGAAGTAGAAATTTTATATTTTTTTGGAAAGGAATTCCGCTTGGAAATCAATATGGAGCAGTTTCCAATTGTATCAGAATGCTTTTATTTTATTAATCCCGGTGAGCTTCACAGCATCTATACGACAAAGGCAAACAGCTATGGTGAAGACGCGATTGTCTTTCATCCCGGCATCCTAAGCTTTGATTCTTTAGACGCTACACAGCTTGAATTAATACAGCCCATTCAAAATGGAAAACTGCAATTTCCCCGCTGCCTTTTGCCTGAACACCCTGCTTTTGCCCCAATCCGCGAAGGTTTTATCCGCGTCATGCATTCGTTTGGCAAAACATTAGATGAAGATACGCCTTTGGAACACGGCGCTGTAACGGATGATTTAACAAACCAGCTCTATATCAAAGCCGCCTTATTCCAAATTCTTGCTACGTTATCAAATTACCACATGTTTAAGCCAACAGAGAAAAACTATGACAAACGGGTGGAAGGCATTAAGTCAACGCTTGCTTATATTAAGGAAAACTACCGCCAGGAGATCTACATTCGGGATCTGGCAAAACAAGTCAGTATGAACGAGCAATACTTCTGCCGCTTTTTTAAAAAGGCAATTGGCCGCTCTCCTATGGCATATATTAACGAATACCGCATCAAGCAGTCGCTTGGCCTGTTAGAAACAACTGACTTGCCAGTTATGGATGTCTGTCTGGAATGTGGGTTTAACAACTTTGGAAATTTCCTGCGGGAATTTAAAAAATATACGGCAACAACCCCGTTGCAATACCGCAAGCATTATCTTTCAAAGTCTTCAGACCGTCAAACGTAATAATTATTAAAAAGTCAATAAAACGTATTTTTAAAGCATAGAATCGTAAGACAAAGAGCAGACTGGACTCTATAATAGGGATAACAAATCAAAAAGATATTATTTTTGCCAAAACAATAGGCAAATTAACAACATCGCAAAGAGATGATAGAAAGGAAAGGTAACAATTATGACAAAGAAATGGTGGCACGACAAAGTAGCTTATCAAATTTACCCAAAAAGCTTTTATGATTCAAACGGAGATGGCATTGGCGATATTCCAGGCATTATTCGTAAGTTAGATTATCTGCATGATTTGGGTGTAGATATCATCTGGCTTTCCCCTTGCTATCAATCTCCCCTTGCTGACCAAGGATACGATATTTCAGATTATTACGCGATTGATCCGCGTTTTGGCACAATGGAGGATATGGATCTCTTACTTGCAGAAGCAAAAAAACGTAACATGTACATAGTTATGGATCTGGTTGTAAATCACTGCTCTGATGAACACGAGTGGTTTAAAAAGGCTTGTGAAGATCCAGAAGGCAAATATGGAAATTTCTTTTACCTGCGGGATAAAAAAGAAGGCGAATTGCCGACTAACTGGCGTTCTTATTTCGGTGGCCCTGTATGGGATGACCTGCCTGGCACAAACAAGCAGTACTTACATGTTTTCCATAAAAAGCAGCCGGATTTAAATTGGGAAAACCCAGAGCTTCGGGAAGAAGTTTACAAAAATATCAACTGGTGGCTGGATAAAGGCCTTGGCGGTTTCCGCATTGACGCTATTATTAATATTAAAAAAGCACTGCCTTTGCACAGCTATGAACCAGATCGGGAAGACGGCCTTTGCAGCGTAAAAACAATGTTAAAGGAAGCACATGGCATTGGTGAGTTTTTAGGAGAAATGCGCGACCGTACATTTAAAAAATACGACGCCTTTTCTGTAGGCGAGGTATTTGATGAAAAACCAGAAGAAATCCCTGATTTCATCGGAGAAGACGGATATTTCTCCAGCATGTTTGACTTTAATGAAACTATTTTTGGCGCAAGTGAAAATGGCTGGTATGATTCTGCACCAGTGACACCGGACGATTACAAAAAATGCTGTTTTGACGCTCAAAAAAGAGTTGGCAACATTGGCTTTTTATCGAATATTATTGAAAACCACGATGAACCGCGCGGTGTGAGCCGTTACATTCCGGAGGGAGACTGCTGTGTAAAGAGCAAAAAGATGTTAGCTGCTTTGAACTTTATGCTACGCGGACTTCCATTTATCTATCAGGGCCAGGAGCTTGGAATGGAAAACAAACCGTTTACTTCCATCGACGAAATTGACGATATCAATTCCATCAACGAATACCAGGTTGCTCTAGACGCTGGATGCACACCGCAAGAAGCGCTCAAAGCGGTATCCAAATTCAGCCGTGATAATGCCCGCACCCCAATCCAGTGGTCTGACGAGGCAAACGCAGGCTTTACTACAGGCAAGCCATGGTTATCCGTTCATCCGAATTATACGACGATTAACGTAAACGCACAGATGGATGATCCAGATTCTGTCCGCAGCTTTTACAAAGAACTGATCAAACTGCGTAAAAGCCCGGAATATAGTGAAACCGTTGTTTATGGGACTTTTGAACCAGCTTGGGAAGATCAGCATAACCTGATGGCATATTACCGCAAAGGTGAAAAAACATTGCTCGTTATTGGAAATTACCAAAAAGAACCGCAGGATGTGACACTTGATGCACCATATCAGAAAGTTGTATTAAATAATGACGCTGGACTTGCAAAAGACGGCAACACGCTACACTTACAGGGCTACCAAGTAGTAATACTTGAAATGTAGAAAATAATTCTCTCAATATAGAAAAATGACAGCGAGCAATCGATAAAGATGTTGCTCAAAAAGAAATGGAGGAAAAAATTATGAAACAGACATGGTGGAAAGAAGCAGTCGTATACCAGATTTATCCACGCAGCTTCATGGACAGCAACGGCGACGGCATTGGTGATCTCAAAGGGATCACCAGCAGACTGGATTACTTAAAATATCTGGGTGTCGATGTGATCTGGCTCTCTCCTATTTATAAATCGCCAAACGATGACAACGGTTATGATATTAGTGATTACCGCGACATTATGGATGAGTTTGGCACCATGGCAGATTTTGATGAAATGCTTGCCCAGGCACATGAAAGAGGCATCCGCATTGTCATGGATTTAGTTGTAAATCATACTTCAGATGAGCATGCAATGTTTGTAGAAAGCCGTAAATCCAAAGATAATCCTTATCGTGATTATTATATTTGGCGGGAAGGAAAAGATGCCAATACCCCTCCAAATAACTGGGGTTCCTGCTTTAGCGGCTCAGCATGGGAGTATGATGAGGCAACACAGATGTACTATCTGCATCTGTTCTCGAAAAAGCAGCCGGATTTAAACTGGGACAATCCAAAAGTACGCGAACGTGTATTTGACATGATGACTTGGTGGTGTGAAAAGGGCATCGATGGTTTCCGCATGGATGTTATCAGCATGATATCTAAGACAGAAGAAATGCCGGACGGTGAACTCAACGGCTTTTATGGTTCCCCAAACCCATATTGTGTGAATGGGCCAAATGTACACAAATATCTTCAGGAGATGAATGAAAAAGTTTTATCAAAATACGATATTATGACCGTAGGCGAGACACCAGACGTAACAACAGAACTTGCAAAACAGTATGCCGGAGAAGATACACATGAGTTAAACATGGTCTTTCAGTTTGAGCATGTAGATGTAGCTGGCAAATATGGGAAATGGACAGATGAAAAAATGCCGCTTACGACATTAAAAGAAATCATGTCCCACTGGCAGACAGATTTATATGGCAAAGCATGGAACAGCCTGTTTTGGGATAATCATGACCAGCCAAGAGCCGTTTCCCGTTTTGGCAACGACAGTCCAGAATACCGCATTGCGTCTGCAAAAATGCTGGCTACCTGCCTGCATATGCTGCAGGGTACGCCGTATATTTACCAAGGCGAAGAACTTGGCATGACAAACTACCCATTCCAGTCACCGGATGACTTCCGCGACATTGAAAGTATCAACGCTTATAAAGAATGGTGCGAAAGCGGTACCGTATCCCACGACTTGTTCTGGCCATGCCTGTTAGAAAAAAGCCGTGACAATGCCAGAACGCCTGTACAATGGGAAGATGCACCACAGGCAGGTTTTACTACAAATACGCCATGGATTGCCGTAAATCCTAATTATAAAGAGATCAACGCAAAAGCTGAAACAGCTGATCCAAATTCTGTTTTCCATTATTATAAGAAGCTGATCGAACTGCGCAAAGCGCATCCAATTATTGTCTATGGCAAGTATGAGCTTCTTTTAAAAGACAGTGAAGAACTCTTTGTTTACACACGGACTATGGGCGAAGAAAAATTGCTTGTTGTATGCAGTTTTACAGATAAGCCATGCAGCTTTACGATACCAGAAGAATTTGCAGGTGCGTCTTGCATGATTGCAAATATGGAACATACGTACCAAGGGGAAGTAGTGGTACAGCCATATGAAGCCTTTGTATTGCACAAAGCATAAATCAAATCGGTTATTATCTCCTTAACATAGGCATCGGGCAGGGAAAATCAATTTCCCTGCCCGATGTTTTTGTATGATATATGTTTGTATGTCCGTTCGTTTTGCTTCTTACTTTTTCAATGAATCTTACTTAGCGAATCCACTTAGTGGCAAATTGCCTTTTCACTATCTGGATTAAAGAAATGCGCTTTTTCCATATTTGGTGCAATTTTAAATGGCCCTGGTTCTGGTTTTGCTCCTGTAGCAGGAATTGTAACCGTTACCCTCGTCTCATTAATATAAATATACAAATTGTACTCAGCGCCCAGCAATTCGCTAAATGTCATTTCTGCAGACAAGTTATTTTCCGATGTCATCCGATCGCCAGCCAAAAAGTCTTCTGGACGTAAGCCAAGTATGACAGATTTTCCAACATAGGATGACAGCGCTTTGCATTTATTTTGTGGAATCAGCAAGCGTTCTTTGCCAACTCTTGCATATAATGCACCGCCTTCCTGCTCAATGGTAGTCGTAATAAAATTCATCTGCGGACTTCCGATAAAGCCTGCTACAAATAAGTTATCTGGCTTTTCATACAAATTCTGCGGTGTATCAAACTGCTGTATAATCCCGCTTTTCATAACTACAATACGATCACCCATTGTCATTGCTTCTATCTGATCATGAGTCACATATACAAACGTTGTATCTAACTTCCGATGCAGCCTGGCAATCTCTGTTCTCATTGCGCCGCGCAGTTTTGCATCCAAGTTGGATAACGGCTCGTCTAAAAGGAATACGGAAGGATTTCGAACCATTGCACGCCCTAAAGCGACACGCTGTCTTTGTCCGCCGGAAAGCTCCTTTGGCTTACGGGTAAGCAGATGCTCCAAATCCAAAACCTTTGCCGCTTCATGTACACGCTTATCAATTTCACCTTTATCAACCTTGCGCAATGTTAAGCCAAATGCAATATTACGGTACACGTTCATATGCGGGTACAATGCATAATTTTGAAATACCATCGCAATGTCACGATCTTTTGCCGGAACTTTATTGACAACACGGTTGCCAATATACAATTCACCCTCTGATACCGATTCCAGACCTGCAATCATACGCAGTGTTGTAGATTTTCCACAACCGGATGGTCCGACAAGCATGATAAATTCTTTATCTTTTATATCCAGATTTAAGTTCGGCACAACTGGCGAAGTTGCGCCGGGATAAGTCTTTGACACATTTTTAAAACTAATCGAAGCCATAGTTATTCCCTCCAATTGTTAAATTTGCAGCTAATTCTACTCTGTTTCCCTTATTTTTACTGCTGCCCGCCCTGATCAGATGTACGGTCAGAACTCTCTGAATGCTTTGCTCCTGGAAAGCTTTGCCGATTCCAATCCGGACGTGAATAGCGGCTCTCCTGATAAAGAACTTCTGTCGTACGGTGTTCTTCATCCGTAAAGATTGCTTCTTTTGGAGCCTCATGTTTCACCTGCATAACTTTTGGGTCAATCAATTGGAACGCTTTACGGAAGAAAAAACTGTTCAAATAAGCAACCAGCCCAAAGCCCAGTGTCCCCCATAAAAAGACAGCCAGATTCAATCCATTCGGATTCATAAAAAAGGAAAGATAGACTGCTCCAATTACCAAACCAATACTAAGCAGCGTCCACGGCAATGCTGCAATGCTCAATAAATAAGCATTTTTTAAAATATCCTTTGTTTTATTTTCATACCTTGCCTGCAATGGAAAAAAGTATTGAAAACCAAAAAGGAATATCAGGCACATCATAAAAAAGCTAATCCGGTAAACTTTCTCAACGCTGCCGCCCATGTTGGAAATTACCGTATGATAGATACCTAAAAATGCAAATACCAGCAAGCAAATGAGCCAAATGCCTGTTGCCTGTTTCAAATTTTGTTTAAAAGCAGTCCAATACTGCTTTACAATCACATCTTCTTCATCCTCCGCTAAAATCGCCTGCATACAAGTAAATAGTGCAGACAGCGAAGCCCCGATCGTAACCAACGGCAACGATAGCAAACAAAACATCACATTACACAAAAATATATTTGCCAATGTGCGTAGCGCATTCATCAGAGGACCATTCATGTCAAACAAACTCATAGCAGCCGCCTTTCAAAAAGGAGCGTCGCTACAGATGCGGACGGCGCTCCCAGGGAAATTACTTATTTGATAGCACCTTCTACCATACCATTCATGATCTGCTTTTGTGCAACCAGGAATATGATAACCATAGGAATAATTGCCAGCAAAGCTGCTGTCAAAATCAAATCCCACTGTTTTACATAGGAACCAACGAAAGCCTGTACAGCAACCGGAAGGGTCTTAATTTTACCATTCTGCCCAAGCATTAAGGATGGCAGCAGATAGTCGTTCCAAATCCACATACCGTTCAAAATCGTAACAGTTGTAATAACTGGCGTCAGCAGCGGAAAAATAATCCGGAAAAAAGTACCTTCTGGCGAACATCCGTCAATCGAAGCCGCTTCTTCTAATTCGTAAGGTATCCCTTTGATAAATCCAGTAAGAATAAATACTGTCATCGCACCGCCAAACCCGCAGTATGCAAATACGATTCCAGGAATAGACTGCAGCATGGAAAGTCCTACAAAATTACCTACGTCACGGAATGTAGAAATCAAAGGCAGCATGACAACCTGGAAAGGAATAATCATAGATGCAATAAAGGTCATATAAATAGCACTGGACCATTTCGTTTTGTTACGGCAAACAACCCATGCAGCCATCCCCCCAAAAAGAGCTAACAGCACTAGGGCAATGATTGTAATGACTACAGATGTGCCGAATGCATACCAGAAGTTAAAGTTGGAGTTATGTACTACAGATGAAAAGTTTTTTCCAAGCTGTGAAAAGCTGATGCCGCCAAAACCAACTGGATCTGATACAATATTATTCGCACTCTTAAAAGTGTTCATAACAACAAGGTAAAATGGAAACAGCGTATAAAGTGCAACGATAATACCAAGGACTGTTAAAATCGCCTTTTTGTGTCCTTTCATCTCCATTACATCTCCACCTCCTTCTTATTGGATATACGTACCTGGATAATAGATACACAAGCCAAGATAATAAAGAACAGGACTGCCTTTGCCTGGCCAAGTGCATAATTATTTTTCGAAATAGCCGTATTATAAATGTTTAACGCTAACAGATCGGAAGAGCACACGTCTGAACTCCAGTCACCGTTAGAAATCT
>CANDJR010000046.1 GCA_947385105.1 uncultured Eubacterium sp. | reverse complement strand
CATAAGAGTGCATCAGTTTTATGGATTTCATCCTAGTTTTCGGACGGCCTCCCCCGAAGTCTGAATACTTACAAACCCGTTTTCTGTCATGATTGATAAGCTCATATAACCTCCTTTTTCTTTCCGCTTAAATCGCACGCGGATTTTTGCGGCGCATTTTGCGATTCTTCTGAAAGTGCATCATCAAACGTCCAACCCGCCGTTTCTTCCCCATCATAAGTTTTAACAACTACAACTCCAACAGGTATCATACCAGCCTCAAATGCCGCGTTGAAGAATTCTTCGTCTTCAAATACATATACAGGCGCGGCTTTTCCTGCCATGCCGTATCTTACCGGCTTTCCTTCTTCGACTTTTACAATGTAGTTTAAATTTATCACCTCCAATGTCCTATTGTGCTATATAGGCGACAGAAAACCCGATTTCCCACACTGCGCTTTTTGAGAGGTATATGTATATATCCCCAGAATTTAGTACACACCCAAAGCCTACACAATCTCCTAGTGCGCTACCCATTTGTACGCCTGTAATCGGAAAGTGAGAACTGGCAAATACCGGGAAATTTTTTTCATTTCTTATTCTTCCGACTAAAATCTGTTGATTCGTATTTATACTGTTCACGCCATTATATCTTCTCAAAGAAATAAAAACTATATTCCCGGTCCGTTTAGCATTTGTACCAGCGTCTCCAAGGCTATGTAACCCGTTAGAACTAAAATCCCATTCTATTTCAACCATAGAATTTTGATTTACAGTTACAATCTGGTTTGCCAACCCGCCTGCAAAAGCAGGATTCTTTTCCTTTGCCCCAAGCACAAGACCACTGTCAGACTCTGTTACGGTCGTTGACTCTGTAATTTTTGAAAGCCCATATGTCTCTGGTGTTGCACGGAATTGCTCTACAGTTTCAAGCCTGTCCCCAAAGTTAGATACCGTGTTTTCTAATTCCGACATGCGGGACAGTAATTCCAAATTACCCCCCCCAGACTGTCCGAAAACTCCTTTTTAAAATTTTCAGACCACATTATCTTGTTATTATTTATATTATTTGTTTCTATATCTTGTGGTTTTGTCTGTGCGATTTTTAGTTATCGGACAGTCTCCCCCTATAGCAGGTATCGTATTTAGCCCATTTTCTGACATTAATGATATACTCATGATGTCCCACCTCCATAACTCTATATATTGTTTCCTGAACGCAATAAGCCGCTGCTTCGTAGTTTAATAGATTGCAAACAACTGGTATGCTGCATTTTCTATTAGTGTGGCAGCCGAATGCCCCCATAAAAATAGGTTTGCAGCTCCTGAAGGTATCCGAATCGGAAATGTCCGTGCACTTGTTGTTGATATTATCACCCCGCTCCATGTCTGCGTTGGTGAAAAATTGTTTATAAATGCATATTCTTCTGGAAATCTCATGATGAGACCTCCTGAATTAATTGCAGCAGAAAACGCGTCTAAGTCTGTTACGGAAAACAGTCCTGATATAAGATGCATGCCGTTGTTTAGCAAATGTATCCTCACGCCATCTACATCGTTCAAGTCCTGGATTCCAGCGCACATCCAGCTGGCCTTGGATGATTTTATAACACAGCTTTGTGATTTGATGGATTCTAAGGCAGCAACTCGGTTTGCAAGCGAACCTGTCATTCCTGCATTATTCTGCCATGCCCCCAGGACAAGGCCACTGTCTTTTTGTGTTACGTTTGTAGCATCTGTTACTTTTGCAAGTCCGTATGTATCTGGCGTTGCACGGGATTGCTCTGTTTGAGCAGCCCTTTTATCTAATTGTGAAACGGAATTTTCTAACTCAGCCATCCGGTTAAGCAATTCAAGATTTCTCCTATCAAATACTTGCAAAATCCCGTCTTCTTGCATGATATTTAAACTCAATGTATATCACCTCCATACAAACTTACCTCTTTGTCTTATTGATTGAGAAACTTGTTTAAAATGTTATGCAACTTTAAAAATTATTTGGTGTCTTATATTAAATGCTCCAATATTTTCTGACGGGTGCATATATACATCCCCGTTTGCAAGTATTCTGACAGTGCAAAATTTTTCCTTTCTTCTGATACTTTCCTTTGCATTTGCAATTTCTCTCTTACTTTTATTTCCTTTTTTTCAACATCAGCTTGTTATAAATGTTGCGTGAAATGGAAACCATGAACCAGCCTTAATGTTTGCAAACGAAGTTGTTCCATATCTTTCTATCATCATTTCTCCATTTGAAAGAACTGTGAGAAGCCATTTGTTAGATTCAGATCCCTGGCATAAGGTCCTAAAGTTTATTGACGGTCTAAATTCGCTTTGGAGTTTTGCGAAACTAACGGAACTTTCAGACGTTATTTCGCTATTATTTTTAACCGCCCCTGTAATCTCTACAAATTTTCCTATTTTTCTGCACGATGGAGATTGATGCGAAACATATGCTTCAAACCCACTATACAAAGGGATAGTTTTCCATTCACTGTCGTAATTTAACGTATTTAATATGCTTTTATTGTCATAAATTTGATTCGCCAAGGTCCCGGGCAGCGCTGCATTCATCTCCCTTGTAGGAACGGCCAGCCCAACACTGTTAGTAACTGTGCTGGAATTAGACAACATGACCATTCCATAATTGTTGCTGTCCCCACGGGACTGCGAAACAGATGATATCTGTTCTGTAAGCCTTGAATCCGAACCCTCTAATTGAGATATTCTATCTAGAAGCCCACCATTCCCCCCCCAGACTGTCCGAAAACTCCTTTTTAAAATTTTCAGACCACATTATCTTGTTATTATTTATATTATTTGTTTCTATATCTTGTGGTTTTGTCTGTGCGATTTTTAGTTATCGGACAGTCTCCCCCGAAGTAGGAATTGTTACCAGGCCGTTTTTTGTCATAATCCTAACATTCATTGCAACCTCCTTCTTTCCTGCTGAAACAATCCATCCATTCCTGCCTAAAATCAGCTGCCTACTAACCAGCCTGTCTGACTTTACTGGCTACCTGTGTTTGTATCTGTACTGCCGTCATCCGTACTGCTGCCATCCACGTTTTCATCATCTGTCGTAATGGCAAGGTCACCAACCCGTATCATGCCCTGGCTGGCTAGTGCATTTATTTCTTCTGTTGTCCCTACAAAAATCTGCCTGCGCGCCTCAAGTTCTGTAATCTTTTCTTCAAGTTCTACAATCTTCTGCCTTGCCTGTGCATCGGCCAACATCATGGTTTCCCCGCTTTGCAAAAACCGGAAACCTTTTGCCTCTTCAAAATTGCCTGTATTATCCTGCCCCATCCTAATCATCCGCTCCTTCCTTCTCGTTTATGGCGTTTGAGCCTGCAGCAGCAATTTCTTCCACACTGCCTCTTTGCCCGTCTCCTATGTCTCCTCCTAGATTGGTTGGCGTGCTGCTTGGAGGCGTACTGTTTAACACAACCATATCATTTTCTGCATATGCCATGCCCTCCGGAAAGGTCAGTATGCCGTCTGTGCAGTCATGCGGGATAAAGCTGGTGATTAGCTTTTTTTCTGTGTCGTAAGAATACCTGTATACTAAGCTTAGCAAACTGTCCATTTTTTTCATAAGCGTGTTAATTGCTGCACGGTTTGCCAACGTATTTTGTAACAGCTGTTTTGGGGCCGCATTCACATTATCTGCATGTGCTGGATCAGATGTTTCCACAATCCGAATACTTTTAGAGAATTCTGGGCTATCAGTCATATAATCTTTCATAGTGCCTCCTTACTCCTACTAAAAGACATCATCTAAAATATATGTCATCTGCAGGTCATCATCTTTGCCTTTTCTCTTAAAAGATTTCATACAGACAAGATCTCCATCTTCATCATACAGCCCGATTTCACTGATATATTCATTTGCAAGCTCTGATTCTGTTAATGTGCACTCATACCTACATACGGTGTCTTCTATAAAAGTGTACTTGTCAATTTCTTTGCGGTACAGCTCATGCCTTAATTCACTCTGGTCTTCTTCCGGGGCGATTACACCGTCCTGTGTATCGCATCCTCCATCACCAAAAGCCATACCGACAATTTTGGGAAGTATGAGTGCACCCGCTCTTGCTTTCACCAGTTTTTCTCTAGCTTTTTTTGTTATAAGCACATTACTTGCCACATTACAGCACCTCCCTTCTGTGCATTGCGTTCAGTATCCTGGAACCATCCATAGCCATAGTCCCGTCTAAAAACCATAGATTTCTTTTTATCTCAACTGCCCCATCTCTGATTTCTTCTGTATTGCTGCTAACGGCAATATGCGTTTTGACCGCAGTTTCCATTTTGCATCTGGTTGCATCCAGACTGGCTTTTCCATCCAGTTTCCATCTGCCATCAAAATAGATAAGTCTCCAAAAATCAATGGCAAACGTCAATGTCTCACCGGCTGCCAGATTACCTGCCTTATTTCTGCTTTCCATCCTTCCATAAATTTTTAGCTGGAAAGTACGGCATACTGCATCAAGACTTGCAGAACCATCCAGATTCCATGTACCATCAAACAGTTTTGTACGCCATGCCAAAAGCTCATAAAAGCTCCCCTCATAATATTTCAGCCCAACCCTCAGTTCATACCGTCTCTGCTGACAGAACTGCACAGAAGCATCAAAGTTCCATGTTCCATCAAAAATATAGCAGCCCCAAAACGGTATAAACCAATGCAGACGCAGTTTCACCAGAAATATCTTCTCCAGTTCTCGATTGTCTATGATGTCAGCTACCTTGTCGAAAATAGAAAATGTTGTATGCGACTGCTTTATCTTTTTAAGCAGTTCTTTGACCTTCCTGACATCAAGCGTTCCCTCGCCTTCGAATACGGCCTGGAAAATATTCGGATGCATTGGCTGATAACCGTCATCCCCTGGGTCGTGACAATCCGATATGTGCGCCTCAAATCCCGTTGCATTCCGCAGGTAAGTCTCCATGCGATACGGCGTCATAGGTGCTCGGTAATCCCGCTTCTGGTAGATCAGTCTACGCCTTTCATCGTAATCAAGTGATTCCCTCACCAAAAGCCCCCATTTTTCTTCATGGTACCTAAGCCCCCATGTAGCTGTTTCCGGAAAGAACTGCTCCGGCAGTGCCTCTGCTAGACTGAAAGCATCGTCATACTCCAGGCCCATAACCTGATAAATCCATTTACCCACATATGATTTCTCATAAAACCCTGTTGATACATCATCTAGCATTCGCAGTGCACTGCTGCTTGACGGAAAATTCTCCAGATCAATTTTCCCCATAAACGCCTCCTAGCTGAACCTGCAGTTCCCGGTTACCGGATAATCTTCACTGCCAAGCACAATATTGTCCATCGAGCCATTCATATAAAATGCCTCAAAATCTTCTAGTCCATCTATGCCCCGAAGTACTGGCCGGACATCATTATATCGAAGTGTGCCTTCCTGCTTCGCTTCTGCATATACTTTCATAACCGCTTTTTCAAAACAGCATGAAATTTGTTCTGGATTTGTTATATCTTTGTCATACAGCATACCAATACATTCATAATTTACCAGCAGAGTTGTTGCCGGGACACATGACAGTTTAGCGCAGGCAGTCGGCAACAGCCTCCTGGAACGGTCATCCGGTGAAACAATATAATCATATACAGCCTGCACCAGTTCTTCATTTGCGGGCTGGCCATTCGTATCAATTAGCACAAGCTTGACGGTGCCTGGTCCATCAAATGCAGAATCTACAATACAGTCCCCGGCTCCTGCCTCCTTAGACCAGCGTATATAATCGATGTCATTACCAAGAAACGTGCGTTTGTTCGCATATTCTTCCGCTATTCGGTCGTAAAAATCATCGTCCGACTCACGCTGTGCTCCGCCTATTGCCGGTTCCGGATTTGTGACCGCAGTTATTTCATCCAATGGATTTTCCATAATAACAATGCAGTCAGCTTTGACATTTGATTCCGGTCCATCATCAACCGCTGTAACTGGTATGCGTACTGTTCCATCTTCCCCAATCACACAGCTATCGTCTGAAGAAAACCCAATAGCCGGCGTAAACCTTGTTGCTGGGACACAGAATACAGCCCCTGCTTCAATTTCAGTACCAGCAGCACCCTGTATTTCCAATATGCAATGCGACTTTTTTGCAGGATGCCTCGTTAAATTCACCTGCATCCCATGGTAATCCAACCAATCATCCCATGCAAACTGAGGGAATGCGGCCATGATGTCGCGCACAATGTAAAATTGTACAATCTCGGATTTTTGAATTGCTGCAGGCATGGTAAAATCATATGGGAAACCGCCTGGCATATCATCTATGTCAGCAGGCAGGTTTCCCATCATACGCTCATGTATTTCTTCCGGGCTGTTATTTGCTACAAAGTCCGGCTGTATAAATTCTGGCTGCAATTCGTCCACCTCTCTCTAAAATGTTATCTTGAATGTTTCGTCCCACTCTATTCCTTTTACATCGAATGAAAAATGTACATCGTCCCCTTCCCATTCAAATTCAAAGTTATTTACATATTCTGTACGCGGATTCGTCATCAATGTATCTGTAACTGTCCGGATAAGCATTGATTCTGTAATATCGTGATCACTTTCCTGCACAGCCTCTTCAAGTTCAGAACCAAGATCATACCCCGTTATTTCCTCTTGATAGGCATTGTGGTCGTATCGTTCTGTCTGTACCATTTTAAAGCACCATGTTGCAAATGCCTCACGGCCTTCACATTGAATCATATTTCCCGCGTTATCCCTGGCAAAATCCCCTATCACGGGATCCCACTTCACACTCCGCTTATATTCCACATCATATTCGTCATCCCCTGTATCAATATCCGGTACTTCAAATACTGGGAAAATCTGGTCCGCCACTCCTATTCCTCCCGCCTTATGAACCTAAAACTTCTGAATTCAAAACAATGTCAACTACGACCGCCTCATCTTCCACCCATGCAACCAGCACACGATCTCCGGGCTTAAGCCACCGCATTTTCTCTGGTATCAGGACATGGTGCTGGTGCATACCGTCTGAACTGTCTGACCCTGTAATACGCTTGGATGGGATAGGCGGGTCAGGCGCATCCCCGGTAGCCTCCCCAACGGTACCTACCTGGTTTCCTCCATGGTGATTGCAGGTCAGGTTTATAGTATGATGAATATGTGAACCACTATGCGGCATCCCCATGTCTTGTGTCTTTGCTAAAATATCATACGTTGGCCCGAGTGTAAGCTGACGGCAGACCGTATACTGCCCCTTTGGTATTTCCAATGGGAATGTATTTGTTAGCAGGCTCATATTGGGAAGAATTTTACCAAAATCAAGAACCAACGGCGATTCTTTACACTTATTTATCCTTTGTGTCATCACCGTTGCAAATTTACTCGCGCCCCCACTTGAATCAAATGCCATGCTTACCACCATTTATTTCTTTCTTTTAATATCCATTGTCATACTCCGCGTCCCTGCATCATGCTGAATGCTGAGTACGTAAAAATCGCCTTTGATCTGCTGCACCCTCATGCAGACCAGATCTCCTTTTCTTATATATGGGACGTCAGGCGCCTGTACCTTTGCCTCATTTTTTAAACCGCCGTTCTCATCCAGTATTGCCTGCGCCGCTGATTTTGCATCGGAAAGCTTTTCCTCATGCCCTCTCTTATAAATCCTTTGACGGATCCCATACTTTGTATCCCCATTCAGTGTAGCTATTACTTTCTCTTTTCCGCCTTTCTTCTCCTTTCCCATGATTTTCACGCGTGTCACAAGATCTTCTGTGCTAAGGGATTGTGTCAGGGCTACTGTATTATCTGATTCAAAGACATATACATCCTTATTCCCACCACGCTTCACAATTTGCACCTGTCCTTTTTTCTGGCGTATGATGCATCTGCTGCCGCCCTTTTTCACGCCATCATCCAAAATGGCAAGGATAATATCCGACAGGTACATACCCTGATATTTTTTCTTTCCATGGGATGCGTTCGGTCCCTCATATTTACCAAGGGATATCCCCCATTGGCCAAGCACTTTGTTGATCCTTGATTTCGTTCCTGTTCCTGATTGGAAAAAGAAATCATCCTGACTTTTCTGTAAGCAATACAAATCATCGTATGCTGTGCATTTAAACGTGTATTCGCTGTTTCGGTTTACGCAGCTCCATGTTACCACTCTTCCGCGCGCCACTTCTACAAACGGCTCTTTTCCACTTTTAGCATATGAAAGGATCTGGCAGTTTGGCTTAATTATTGTTGACAGCCTGCTTTTCGACACCCTATCATTCCTCGCAGTAAATGATAGGCGCACCGCCAGCTCATGATCGTTTTCTTCCCATCCAAAATTTTCAATAAGATCTGTAATATCATGCTTATTCCCGCTTTCATCAAATGCAACAACCTTATATTCCAGTGTGCATATATCAACCATAATGCCTCCTACGGTATTACAAGCGTTGTGCCCGGATAAATCCAATGCCCACAGTCAGAATTACTCCTTCCATGGGCCTTTGCCGCTGCCTCTATTACCGTTTTGTTTTTATCATAAATTTTTTTCCAACTTAACCCACTTCCAAGTTTTGAAGCTGCAATGCCCCATAACGTGTCCCCGCTTTTCACCGTATAAGAAGCTGGTATGGCATTACCGGAACTTTTTGTCTTTACAGCCTTCTTTTTCTTCTGCCTTTTCTTTGTTTTCTTTGTTTTTCCAATCTTTGCCTCTTTTGTTGTGAGCACTTCCAGCGGGCGGTCTTTGACGAATGAAACAGAATATTTGACATTACCAAAAGCCCCATACGCTGTTGTTTCAAAAGAGGCAATTGTTACATCCAAATTTATCCAGGTCTTTGAAACGATCAATGTAAGGACTGTGCCTTTTTCCATCCACCTTTGCAAAATATCAATACAGTCCGAAGGCTTTTTCCAAATATCGCTATTTACAATGCTTTCTTTCCGTTTTGGTTTCCCAAAAAATTCGCCATTCCATGATATTTCATCAACCTCCATGCCATTCGGTACTTTTATAGCGCCATCCTTAATAACATCAAATTTCTGATATTTCGCAGCCGACTTCATATGTATTTCTTCCGGCATAACTGAAAAGTAAAATTTCTTTCCGCTTTCTGATTTAAGCTTTATTTTTACTGCCATTACATTACCTCTAGTGCCATATTTTCAAACGCTTCACCGAGCCTGTCAGCAATCTCTCCAGCAACTTCATCCGCAATTTCTGACATATGCCTTCTGATTGCCTGCATGATATCCCCCGTCCCCTGTTTTCCTGTTTCTTGGCTGGAGATTTTAAACTCAGGTGACATTTGTATGTTGATCTGTATCGTCGTGACGCCCTGGCTGCTTTCAGCGTTATGTCCTGAGTCAGTATGCACGGGTATATAATCATTTTGGCCTGATTCTGTAACAAACGTATCGTGCTGGACATTGTTATCTGTCTCTGTGATTTCGTTATAAGCGCGTGGGGCGTTCTTAGTAACATCATTGATGTAATTGATATCTCCCTGATAAACCTCTTGTAATGGGGCATTTTCTGCCCTGGATGAACCTATGGAATAGAACCCCTTGGATGGCATGTTTTCGCCAATACCCATATTATAAAAAACTGGGTGTCCATTTCCAATAAAGCCGCCATCTGCGTGTACGCTGACTCCAAGCATTTCACCAGCCTGCGCATACAATTCCAGCGCACGTGCCCTGCGTCCTGGATTTGTAGGAATAACAAACTCGCCATACCCTTCTTCTGCCAGCCAGGATAGCTGCTTGCCCTGCACATAGCCGCCTGCTGCGTGCCCGGAAATCGTTGCTGTCAAAGAAGCGTTTCCGGAACCAACCCCGCCAACATTTACAGTCGCAGTCGGATTGAGCAGCCTGTAATCTGCCGTCACGCTGACGGGCATCGTGGTTGACACTCCTGCACCAAATGCAGAATTAACCTTTGCGTCTGTATTAGATTTTAAAATATCTACTGCTGATGCAATCGGCCCCATATCTGCACCCTGTATGGCGTTTCCGACTCCATTCGTCACTGCCAACCCGGACGCAGCAAAAGTAAGCAGGCTCATAGAAGCTGCTGTGCCTCTTTCCACATTTTTTGCTAACGTATTTGCGCCAGCTGATAAATCTGCTGCCTCCATCTGTGCAATGTATTCGTTCGAGAACGGCCCTGCTAAATCCAAACCGGAATAATCTATTGCACTCATAGCAGATGTGATTTCTTCGCTCATTTTCTGAGGAATCGTTTCTGCTGTCTGCTGCAGGATTTTGGATAATGCTGCCTGTGTCTCTGCACCAAGGCTTTCCAATCCAAACCAGGATGCGATCTGCTCTGCGCTCCATTCTGTCGGCTCAGGCTCTATCGCAAGCGCATTCTGCATTGCCACAGACAATTTTTCAGATGTCGTTCCTTCAATATCAGGCAAAATTCCATCCAAGGCACTTCCATAAGACGCAGCAATCGTATCAAGCTGGAAGGATTCCACTCGGACCTGCATTTCATCAATCTGAGCATCATAGCCCTCCGCAAGCTGTTTTAACTGTTCTTCATATGTGGATTTATCAATTGCTCCTTCGCCAAGCTGAAGCTTTAGGTTTGTAATGCCAACTTCCAACGCCTGGTTGTAACTTTCTGTAAAACTTTCCACATCCGCCTGCAATTCCTGCTGCAAATTTGCAAAAGACTCTGCATCGAGCTGTGCACCGCTATACCGGATTTTCAATGCTTCTAGCTGTGCGTCCTGCTGTGCGCCTGCTACTTTGTTTGTGATTTCCGCGATCTGGTTTTGCAGCTCCGTTATGGCTGACGCTTCATCCATTTCATACTTCACGCCGCCAATCTTTACTTTTACCATATCTTCCGTAGAAATCACGCCGTCTGTTAATGCTTTTGAGGTTACGCGCTGCAATTCAGCACTGGCTTCGTCAATCTGGGACTGCAACCCTGCATAGGTCTCTTTCAGGCTCTCACTGATCCCGCCTGCATTGTCTTTTCCAACAAGCATATTCACAGCCACGTTTGCTTCATAATGCTTATCTTTCAAATAAGACTGCGCTTCTTCTGCTAATGCATCCATAGCGTCTTTATAACTGCTGATATCTCCTTTGGACATTTTAATTCCCAGCTCCGCCTCCCAGTTCAAGCGGTCAATCTCCTGCATACGGTTTTTCAATGTACCCAGACTGCTTTCAGACGCATCTACCGCATCAGAAAATTTCTGTATGCCTTTTTCCTGGTTATCGAACACAATGCTTTGTGCAAGGTCCTGTGTTTCCTTTAAAGAAAGTTTGAGATCGCCGAAATGCTTCTTCAGATTGTTACCAACAGCTTCTTGGAACATTGCCCCAAACTTTTCTGCACTGACCCCTGTATCATCTATGGCGTCTTTTAAAGCCTGTGTCTCAAGAGTTGCACCGTCAATAGAAACGCCAGTAAGCTCAAAAACCTGTTGTGTTTTTGCTGCCAGTTCCTGCGCTTTTGCCTCAGCATCTTCCTGTTCTTTTAATTTCTCTTTGTATTCATCCTTAACCTTGTTTCCTTTCAGCCACCCAGCAATGCCTCCAACACCAGCTCCAATCAGCCCGCCGATTGCGGTACCCACTACAGGAACAACCGTGCCAACTGTAGCACCAATTGCCGCCCCTGTTGCAACGCCTCCAGTTTTATAAATCCCAGAATCAATATAAGCATCTTTTTCTTCTTTATTTTCCAAATGAAGCCCATTGTATATATCCATAGCTCCTGAAACCAGCGATGCGCCACCGACCACACCGCCAGCAATTGCACTGCCTCCAGCTGCTGCAAGCCCAGCAGATGACGCTGCCCCGGAACCAAGATACATCCCAGCCTTGCCTGCAAGTCCTAGAAGTCCTGTACCTTCTGCAAGCCCTGTACCAGCTATTTCCCCTTCAACTGAAAAACCGCCAATTATTTTGTTAAGCAATCCACCAGATGCGCTTTTTGATATGCCGCCAAACAGTGATTTCCCAAGTTTTACCCCTCCAATGCCAGCATTTAGTAAAGGACCGGCTACTTTTGCCAGCATTGCCGCTGACATCAACGAAGAAAGGTCTGCCGCTTCTCCTCCCGGAAAAAGTTTTGCCGCATTGGAAAATATATTCTTGAAACCATCCATCAGTTTGCTGCTTATCGCTTCAAAATCAAATCCTTCAGAAAATCCCTTTGCAAAAGAAGCACCAATGCTTGCCCCTTCATCCAGTGTCCCGGATACGTCAATTCCCAGCAGCGTTAAAATTCCAGTCTTTAATGCCGCTCCTATTCCTTCACCTACGCCGCCTGCCATGCCTGCTATCTTCGCTTTCCCGGTGCTCTCCCACCATTCTGAAAATGGCTGTGCAATAATTTCATCCCAAGCTATTTTGACTTTTCCAAAGAAATCCGCATTCTGCCATGCCTCTGTCGCGCTGATTTCTGCAAATTTTGCCTCAATGCTGTTTATTTTCCTGTCAACAAAATCCATTAGCTCATCCAGGCCAGATTCAATCTCAGGCATCATTTCTGTCATCCAGTCTGCAATCCCTCTCACATATGGAGCCAGACGTTCTCCGGTTGATATTTTTACACCGTCAACAGAACTCTGTAACAGAGTAATAGAGCCCTGCAGGTTATCCAACATCGTTTCCGACATATTTTTTGCGGCACCATCGGCATTGTTCACAGCCTTTGTCAGTTTGTTATAATCCTTTTCGCTGGCATTAATGATAGAAAGCATCCCAGCCATAGCTTCTTTTCCAAAAATCCTGCTTGCAGCTGCCGTCTGTTCTGCTTCTGCAAGCCCGCCAAGGCTTGTGCGCAGGTTATCCATAACGCCTTTTAACGTCTTCATTTTTCCATTGCTGTCTGTCAGGCTGATGCTATATTTTTTCATGGCCGTAGCCATTTTATCAGTCGGAGATGCCATATTTACCAGGGCGGTTTTTAGGGAAGTGCCCGACATAGAGCCTTTGACACTGGCATTTGCCATTAATCCGAGCGCCAGTGATACATCTTCTACGTTGTATTTCATGGCACCTGCTACTGGGGCAACATATTTAAAGCTCTCACCAAGCATACTTACGTTTGTATTCGCATTGGAAGACGCCTGTGCCAGTACGTCGGCAAAATGCCCGGCATCGGATGCCTGTAATCCAAAAGCTGTCAATGCATCTGTTACAATATCTGATGTTGTGGCAAGACTTTCACCGGATGCCGCAGCAAGGTTCAGGATACCTTCAATGCCACTCAGCATGTCATTTGTCTTCCATCCAGCCATCGCCATATAATTAAATGCTTCTGCGGATTCTTCTGCTGTGAACTTTGTTGTTGCACCCATTTCCTTTGCTTTGTCTGTGAGCTGCTCAAGTTCCGGAGCCGTTGCCCCGCTCACCGCCTGTACCTGTGACATAGCCGCCTCAAAATCTTTATAGGTTTCTATTGTATCTTTCATCCCAAAACTGATCCCGAGGACGGCCCCGACTTGGAAAATAGGGTTTTTCAGCAGGTTAATGATACCCTGTATGGGCTTTGTTGCAAAATCAACAGCTTTTATGGTGGCTCTCCATGTCTTTCCGGCAAAATTCCTAATTCCTCCCCCAATAGCAGCAAGCACTGGTGTGATCCTGTCATTCGCCTCTAGTGCAATCTCATATTTTTCTTTTATCCACTGTGAAAGCGTCCGCTGTGTCCGTTCCGAAGACCTGTCAAACTGCGTCACCTTCCGGGCCGCCTTCTGTGCGGATTCCCCGGCACTGTCTGCCGCCTTCCCAAGCCTGTTGATACTGCGGATAGCATTGCCAAGCTCAGGGTCTGTGTTGTCAAATACCTCTATCGGTATTTCAATCCTGACTGTTTCCGCCACTCGCTTCATCCCTTCCTGCGGCTCTAGTGCTATTACTGTAGATGCAAGCATAAAAGACTGTACGCCTTTTGGCCTGTTGTAAAACTCATCCGGTGTTATCCCATGCTTTTGAAAAATATGGTGGAGCAGGCAGGTCTTCCCGCCTGCCTTGATCAGTTTTTTACAACTTCTTCCAGATTCGAGCCGTAACCGCTGAGCTTGTCAATTTCATCAATAATTGCATCTTTTTCACCTGCTTTTAGCGAGTATTCAATGACATCAAGCCCGTTCATGATCTGCAGCCCCTTATTACGCAGCACTTCCCAAACCTTCTTGTTGTCCCATAACTTTGCACGGTCTTCCTCCACCGTTGCCTGGTAGATCAGCGCATCCCTGTATTTTACGGCATTCGTGTCCTCCGGCATTTTCATACCAAGGCTTCTATTGCGTACATATTTTGTATGCTTTTTCTTGCATCTGTCATATTCTTCTTCTGACAATGGACGGATAGTAAAGCAGAAATACACCCTGCTGTCCCCAGTCCCTGGGTCTTTCCTGGCAATTTCAATTATTTTCCTTTCCTCCGTTGTATAACTGGCTGCATCAATCAGCCCTTGCAAAAAATCTTCCTCATGCATCCGCATCTGGTTTGCTGTCTGCTCTTTGGTAAATTCGACTTTTTCTGTATCTGCATCTGTGCTATCTGGCTCTTGTTCTGTAGGGTTCATGCTGATTCCCGGTTTAAATTTTTCATGATGCATTGTGCTCCTCCTGTGTTTTTCACTAACTCAAAAAGAGAAGGCATTACGCCTTCCCTGTATCTGCTTCTTTTTATTTAGATCAGCCTCTATCCACTGTTAAAAGGCTAGTCAGCTTCGGCGGCCTGTTTACAAAGAAGTTCCAGTTCCGCTTAATGACATCGCCTACTGCCACATTCTGGATATCCACCTGCCCGGATGGGACAACTTCATAATAAGACACGCGTTCTTCCGATCCATTCCTTCCAAGCAGGGAACCCTGGAATGACCAGTACGGCATGACCTGATTTTCCATCGCCTCGATCAATTCCGTAAAAAATGCATCATCTTCCACTACCACTTGTGACATGGTAAGGTTCACGGCAAATGTATTCGCTGTCTCATGCTCCTGCGCATCACCAAGGACAGAATATTTTGCATTATTCCAGCTTACGTTAGAAGTAAACTGCTCTACTGTGGCTATCAGGGTTCCTTCGCTATTATAAAAAGCTCCGTCTTTCCCTGTCCGGCCATGCCTGGCATCATTTGCTGCCTGTGGGTTTCTCATAACTTATCCGCCTCCTTTTTCAACTTTATGTTTTTCTATGCCGAACCTGCAGGCATCCCTTACACATTCGTGCTGAATTGGAATTTATACATGCAGTAAATATGTTCTGCAGAATCCTTATCAATTACGTCAATGTCAAACCAGCAGGAATCCCCGTCCGAAACAAACCTTGTGCTCTCAGACGCCGTAAACGCGGTGAGCTTACCCTCTCCTATCATGTCAGCGCCTACACTGTTCAGGTTGCTTACAATTGTCTTACGCCCGTTCGTATCATTGTCTACCTTCCCTACAAGGTCGTCCGTAACCTGGTTGCACCGCCTGAGCATTTCAAAACGTGTTTTTACACGGCGGATTTTCTTCCAGCCCTTATCCTTGTCCTCCGTGGGGTTGATCATAGTGTTGATCGCATAATCAATCCAGATTTTCTTTTTCGTATTTTTTGCTAAGACAATGCACCCCATCTTCTCTGACTTTGTAATCTGTGCAGGCGTCAGTTCCTCCAGCAGTTCTGTAACATCATCGAGCACCATATGCGTTAGGGATTGGTTGCTTGGCACCGCCCCTATCATGCCGGCGATACGTGCCGCTGTCTGATACCCGTCAATTACAGGAAAACTTACCGTATTTGTTGCAGCGTCCGTTACTTTCACACGCAGTTTCGGATTCAAGACATAATTCATTTTTTCATCGTCATAGGATGCTGCACGTTTCTGCCTAGTCTTGATATCAATCTTATTTGTTTCTGCAACAACCGCCTGTGCAAACGACCCATCCTGGAAGATCCTGTTAAGGTACGACTGGAGCATCAGGTGTATGGCGATGTCTTCCGTATCCACGCAGATAGTATTGAACGTATACGGTTCCAGCATAGTAAATGCATCCGAATAGGAATCAACCGTTACATCCGGATCAGCGCCCCCTGTCAGTTCTGACTGCGAAACGTTCGCAAGGATCGCCGTTTCTTTCCCCTCCGCCACTTTCGCAACAAAATTGTCAGTCCCGGCGATTGCATCTGCCAATGCAGCCGTTTCCCCTTCCCCGGCAGCAAATGTAACCATTTCAATCTCCTTTGTGCCGGAATATAGGACACATTCCTTCAGCGTTGCGTCTGTAAGCTTCTCCCGCACAGTTACGGTAAACGGCCTGGAACCCGGATATTTTGTGCTAAGCTCCATACAATCCTGCCCTTCCGTATCCTGCAGCGTGACGTTCGCACATGTACCTCCGGTACCAAGACGGCAGGCCAGAAGCGTTAATGCGCCGCCGCTGAGCGCTTCTCTAAGCGCATCCGTCGTACCGCCGGTTCCAAACATCTCCACATAGCCTTCATCCTTATCCAGTTCAACGACTTCGCCAAGCGGCCCGAAATCTGACCGGAAGATTACCGCTGTAACACCATTGATGATCTCTACTAACTTGTCATTGGTGCTGATGTTAAAATACGATCCCGGCCTGACCTTTTCTTCTCCAATTTTAAAATAACCCGCCATTATTCAACCTTCCTTCCCCGGAATGCTTTGACGATCTTATCTGCCTCCTCTTTTGTGCATTCTGTAATCCCATCCTGTCTGAGTGCAGCCAGGACGCATTCCTGTGTCGTTCCAAACGCTTCTTCTGCGCCTGCCGCCAGCTCCTCTGCCTTATAGACGGATGCTCCCTCTTTTTTAGATGTCGGCGCTTTCGTATCTGCGGCTGCTTTGTTTTTTCCATTCTTTTTTTCTACAAATGATCCCGTTGTTTCTGTCGATGCCATACTTGATCCCTCCTAATATTTTGCAAACGGGGCTTGCAGCAGCGTATGCTCTTTCGCCTTGTAGCGCAGCAGCCCGAAATTCCCTGTAAAAATAATTTGCCCTTCTTTGAGATAGTCCGACTTATAATTTGTCTGCAGGCGTTTTATCCCCATCGGAGAGTGGTCAAGCATGATAATCTCGCCGTCCAGTGACAGCCTGTTTGTGATGCCTGCTGCAATTTTCAGCCGTATACTGCTGTCCGGGCATAAAATATGGACGGCGATCTTTCCGTCCATCCATGCGACTGTATTTGTTTCCCTGCCCTTTTCCACCGAAACCAGGCGGCAGTAAACCACTGGGCGGCTTGCAGATGCCTCTGTAATCTCACCCATCCTGTCATACCCCATCACTAGACAGTCCGGGTAAATCTCTTTGATGTACCTGCAGGCTGCCATAACTGGGTCTGGGTCGGTAGTTTCCTGCGAAGGGTATTCCAGGATGTCAAACCGTACTTCACTGCCGATTGTAATATTCCCCTTCTTTTCATCGATGGTAAATGCATCTGTCCTTGCCCATGCGAAGCAATACGGAACCCCATTTTCCGGTTTTAGTATCACATCCCGCAAGCATTCCCTCACCAGTGGTTCTATCCTTTCCGGGGCAATCTCTGCCACGTTCTGACACAAAAGGGATACGGACAGGGTACCGGCGCTGTTCCTCTCTTCATTCGCCTGCAGGTCATAATTATAGATTAGTTTCGGGTACTGCACTTCCCCACACCAGCCTTCCTGTCCTTCGTCTGGCGGCTCCGGGCTAAAAATCGCAGGCTTGCCGCCAAATGATGCAAGGCTCTTTACGAGTTGTTCGCAGCTGCAAAACCTCTTATAAATCAGTTCCTCCAATATCAACTGCATCCCCTCCTTCTGTTTCCTGGTTTGTTTCATCTGTTTTAACGTTATATTCCTGTACCGACGCCAGGTCAATCGACCAGCGGATTGCCCACTGCCCTTCTGCCGCCTCGGATACTGGGATCATAAAATGGTTTGTGACATTGCCAATGCCGGGATAATACTGCACAATAAGCTGATTTTCCCGCGCCGTTGTCACAAATCCCGCTTTCCCTTCCTCCCATGAAAAATGTTTCGCCCATAACAGACACCCGCGCCCAATCTGGGTAAGGTCGAATGCTGCTGTTGGCTTCTCTGTAATCAGTCCCATGCTTTTGCCTCCTATGTGTAAGGCTCACTGTAAATCCTATGGATTTCAGGCGCAGCCTCCTCTTTAATTTTTTCCACGAACGGCCTTGGCTCCATTTTGGACGTGCCATTTTCCAAAGCTGCCGCATATGGCTCCTGGCTTTCCAGTTCTGCAATGATTTCCACGCCGTTCCCGGACGATGCACCCTTTTTTACTTGCCCGTTCCAATGCATGCGCAGGTTTCCTGTACGCCTGGCAGGAGGTTCTCCCGGAATGGACGGCCTATACATCGATTTATAAGGATATTTCTGGCGCGGCTCTCCGCTACGCTCCCCTTTCAGCACATTCAGTTCTGCATTCCGGAGCGCGTTTACAGCCCTGGTCCCTCTCGCCAGCGCTTTCTGGTTAATATCTGCTGTCATTTCAGATACTTTTGCCCTTACTGACCTCCCGGCAGAATGGACAGAATCCGTCTCCACCCATAGCTTCACTTTACATCCCGCCTTTCCTCAGTATAATAGATTGTAGATATGTCAAGCGCCCCCGCATCGTCGATATCGACAATGTAAAAGGTACGTTCTCCAAGCACTAGCTTATCCATGCGCTTTGCTTTCGGCCTGCCCGCCTGCACAATGGTATGGGTGACAACATGATCCTTCTGGCTGTGGTTTGTCCTGTCATCGTCAGATGCTTCTGCAAGACACCCTTTCAACGTCCGTGTCCCATCACCAGAATGCCTGTTTGCCACCCTTCCTGTGTCTGTTACCACCTGCTGGCAGCTCTCAATAATAAAATATTTAAAGAGGTTTCCAGGCCTTACATACATCATCCTTGTACTGTTCATACATTCCCTGCCCTCTTATTCCGCTGTCAATGACGGTGTTAAAATGTAAGAAAAAGGCGTTTAAATTTTGTAGGT
>CANDJR010000045.1 GCA_947385105.1 uncultured Eubacterium sp. | reverse complement strand
AAATGATTGTATATGTATTGGACGATGATTTGCTACATCTTCCTGCCCAGTATGCATCTTCCCGTTATTATGGACAGGCATCTGTCAGACGCAGGATCTGGTGGTTTTTAAAAAACTGCGATGTTTTGGCAAGCCCGTCCGCATATTTGCTGAAAAAATATAAAAGCTGCGCAGGGCGTGTTGTACGTATGGAAGAACCTTGTTTAAAAAACAGCGTAGCTGGAACATACAGACTCGCAGAACAGGATTGGACAAGCAGGAAATTAAAGATCGGGTTTGCTGGTTCCATAGATCGCAGCGGTGAAGTTGCAAAGATTTTGCAGGAGGCGCTTGTACGGTTTTATGAGCAGCATAAACATGAAGTGGAATTGGAATTTATGGGAATCAAACCTGCGTTTGCACAAGAACTGGGACTGGTATGCGAGCCATATGAAGAAGATTATGAAGCATACCAAAAAAAATTTTTGCAGCGAAACTGGGATATTGGGCTGGCGCCGATGCCGGATACGAGCTTTCACAGGGCAAAACATTATAACAAATATATGGAGTATGCATCGATTGGCTGTGTAGGTATTTACAGCAAAGTCATGCCATATACACAGGTGATTCGCAGCTTTCAGAACGGGATTTTGTGTGAAAATACTGTACAGGGCTGGCTTGATGCATTAGAATGGTGCCTGTATCATCCGGCAGAATGCGTAAAAATCCAAAAAAATCTGGAACAGGACATGGAAAGACGGTTTTCTATAGCTGCCGTGTCTTACCAGCTTGCAGGGCAAATGCCGGAATTGTTTGATTACCAGGCGCGCCAGAACAGGGCATGCGCAATATGGGCTTATCGTATTACGGGGATGCTGATTCGTGGGATCGAATTTTTGTTTCGCTATAAAAGCAGTGTTTTTAAGAAACTGG
This sequence comes from uncultured Eubacterium sp., assembly GCA_947385105.1. Lineage (GTDB taxonomy): Bacteria > Bacillota > Clostridia > Lachnospirales > Lachnospiraceae > Eubacterium_J. The sequence goes on along the minus strand of CANDJR010000045.1, from coordinate 18,279 downwards.
CGGAAAAAATAAGGACAGGATAAAGTCCAGAAAATACAAAGTAGAAAAGAACAGGCAGAAAGTTCGGTAGACACAAAACAGAAAAAAAGACAGATATCAAGTACAGAAAGCATGAAGTGAAAAAAGACAGATATCAAGTACAGAAAACACAAAGTAGAAAAGAACAGGCAGAAAGTTCGGTAGATACAAAACAGAAAAAAAGACAGATAACAAGTGCAGAAAACACAAAGTGAAAAAAGACAGATATCAAGTACAGAAAACACAAAGTAGAAAAGAACAGGCAGAAAGTTCGGTAGACACAAAACAGAAAAGAGACAGATTTAAAGTGCAGAAAACACAAAGTGAAAAAAGACAGATTTAAAGTCCAGAAAACAAAAAGTAGAAAAGAACAGGCAGAAAGTTCGGTAGACACAAAACAGAAAAAAGACAGATACCAAGTACAAAAAACACAAAGTGGAAAAAAGAACAGATATCAAGTGCAGAAAACACAAAGTGAAAAAAGACAGATTTAAAGTGCAGAAAACAAAAACAGAAAAAAGGATAGGTATAAAGGCAGAAATCACGAAAATGAATGGAATAAAAAATTTTGTCAAGGAACTCTATGGGAATAAAAGCCTGATTTTCAGGCTGGCAAAAAATGACTTCAAAAAAAGATTTGCGGGATCTTATTTTGGAATGATATGGGTGTTTGTGCAGCCTGTTATTACAATGCTATTGTATTGGGTGGTGTTCCAGGTGATCTTTATGAGCGGTGCATGGAACGGATACCCGTATGTCCTGGGCCTGATTACAGGGCTGGTTCCCTGGTTTTATTTCTCGGAATCCTTTTGTGCGGCAACAGATTCGCTGATGGAATATTCCTACTTGGTTAAAAAAGTTGTATTTCAAGTACAGATTCTGCCTGTGATCAAAATGGTATCCACGTTGTTTGTGCATTTGTTTTTCCTGTGCTTTACGGCGCTGGTATTTGCCGTAAATGGCTATCCGCCAACAGTCTATTTATTACAGACAGTATATTACCTGGCTTCTATGATGCTCTTTGTACTTGGGTTATCTTATCTGACAAGTGCGCTGTCTGTGTTTATCAAAGACCTGGTTCAGATCATTCAAATATGGATGCAGGTCTGGATGTGGCTGACACCGATTTTGTGGAATATCGCTCAACTGCCGCAGCAATATCAAAGCTATGACCTGTGGCTGAAACTAAACCCGCTTTATTACATTATACAAGGATACCGGGATGCGTTTATGAATCATATATGGTTTTGGGAACATCCGGTGTATACAGTTTATTTTTGGGCTGTAGTGCTTTTTATGCTGCTGCTTGGGAGAAAGGTCTTTCGCAAGCTGCAGCCGCATTTTGCAGATGTGTTGTAGGAAAGCAGAGGTTATAAAAAATGAGCGGAACAGCAATTAAAATAGAAAAAATCAGTAAAAAGTATAAATTATATGACAAGCCGCAGGATCGGTTAAAAGAAGCGCTGCATCTTGGCAAAAAGAAACAGTACTATCAGGAATATGAGGCATTAAAAGATGTGGATCTGGAAGTACAGGTTGGGGAAACGGTTGGAATCATCGGGACAAACGGTTCTGGGAAATCGACCTTATTAAAGATTATCACAGGGGTGCTGCAGGCCACCGAGGGAACGGTTATGGTAAACGGCAGAGTCAGCGCTCTGCTGGAACTTGGCGCTGGCTTTAATATGGAATATACAGGCATTGAAAATGTATATTTGAACGGAACGATGACCGGGTTTTCCAAAGAAGAAATCGACCGGAAATTAGATGCCATTTTGGAATTTGCGGATATTGGGGAGTTTGTAAACCAGCCGGTAAAAACGTATTCCAGTGGTATGTTTGTCAGACTGGCGTTTGCAGTTGCCATTAATATAGATCCTGAAATCCTAATCGTTGACGAGGCGTTGTCAGTGGGCGACGTGTTTTTTCAGGCAAAATGCTACAAAAAATTTGAAGAGTTTAAAAAACAGGGAAAGACGATCCTGATTGTTAGCCATGACCTTGGAAGTGTCAGCAAATACTGCGACAGGGTTATGGTATTAAATAAAGGTAAAAAACTTGCCGAAGGTAAGCCAAAGAAAATGATCGACCTGTATAAAAAGCTTCTTGTTGGACAGACAGAAAACACGACTGGCTGCGAACCAGAGAAAGCGTGCACGTCAGAATGGAAACAGCAGATGCAGTTAAATCCAAAAGTCAGTTCTTATGGCAATGCTGCTGCGGAGATTTATGATTATTGTACGGTCAATGAACAAAATCTGATCACAGGCATTCTGCAAAAAGGCGAACTGTTTGAAATAAAAATGCGTGTAAAATTTCATCAGGATATTTCTGAGCCGATTTTTGCATATACGATCAAGGACAGCCGGGGAACGGAAATTACTGGGACAAATACGATGTATGAACAGGTATTTTTTGCAGATCCCAAATGCGGTGAAACAAGGCAGGTTACGTTTACACAGGAAATGAATTTGCAAGGCGGGGAATACCTCGTTTCGCTTGGGTGCACAGGTTTTCATGACGGGACGTTTGACGTTTATCACAGATTATACGATGCGTTTAGTATCACGGTAGTTTCAGATAAGAATACGGTTGGTTACTATGATATGAATTCCCGCATCGAGATCAGCCCGGAAACAGGCAGGAGTTTGGTATGACAGAAAAAATAAATGGCTTTCTTTTAAATCTGGATTTTTATTCTGGGCAGGATCAGTACTGTGACGGAGAAATTGAACAGGATTTGCTGGAAATTTGTAAGGAGCACAAGATAGAACAGGCGTTGGAAAGCCGTAACGAATGGCCAATCTTATACCATTTATCCAAGGCAAGGGAAAATCTGCTGGAATGGTATGCATTTGACAAAACAGGCAGCCTGCTTGAAATCGGTTCTGGCTGCGGGGCGCTGACAGGGCTGTTTTGCAGAAAACTGGCAAGGGTGGCAGGAATTGAATTGTCAAGGCAGCGGTCTAGGATCAATGCCTATAAAAACAGTGAATTTGGAAAAGCAGAGATCTATGTTGGTAATTTTGAATCAATCAAACTGACAGAACAGTTTGATTATGTAACATTGATCGGTGTCTTGGAGTATTCTGCCAGTTATATTTCCGGGGAAGATCCGTTTGATACAATGTTGAAAAAAGCCGGGGAACGTTTAAAGGCAGGCGGGAGACTGATTCTGGCGATTGAAAATAAAATGGGGCTCAAATATTGGGCTGGCGCAGCGGAAGACCATACGGGAAGAGCTTATGACGGTATTTCAGACTATGCAGGAATTAGCCGCGTGCGGACATTTACCAAGGGGGAATTGACCGCGATGCTCGATCGAAATGGATATAAAAACCATGCATTCTATTATCCAATGCCAGATTATAAGCTGCCATTTTGTATCTATTCTGATGCATACCTTCCAAAAGAAGGAGAACTGCGGGCAATGCAGTATGCTTATGCAGGAACCAATTATGAGATGTTTGATGAAAATGCAGCAGCGGATATGATATGCAGGGAAAATTTATTTCCGTATTTTGCAAATTCCTATTTGGTTATCACAGAAAAATGAAAATAAGGGTTAGTCATGAAAAAGATTTTGTATTGCAAATATAACCAGAGCAGAGCGAATCCATATCGGATCAAAACAGTCATTTATGAGCAGCAGGGAAAACGGTATGTGGAAAAAATACCGCTTTCTTCTGAGGCTGTGCCGCATATACAGTGTTTCCTGCAAAGCTTTGAACAGCTTAAAGGACAATATGTAAATGTAAATTACCTGCCTGCGGAAAAAACGAACCAGGGACTGCGTTACCCGTTTGTAGAAGGAAAGACACTGGATATTTGTTTAAAGCCATACCTGCACCAGGGGGAAAGGCTGTTTGAAAAGCTGAATGATTTGATTTGCAGCATATATAAGACGGTACCTGGGTGCGGATGTGCATTTGAGCGCTCAAAAACCTACACAGAATGGTTTGGCGAGACAGACTGCACAGACGAACCATGTCTTATGCCGGCAAATTTGGATCTTACTTTTTCAAATATGATACAGGCGCAGGATGGGACATTCCTTGCTTTTGATTATGAGTGGATTTTAAGCGTCCCTATACCGCAGCAGTTTATTGTATTTCGTGCACTGCACCATTTTTATATCCAGTACGCAGCGATTTTATCAAAGGCTTATACGCTGGAGGCATTTATGCAGCAGTGCGGCATTGTCCCGGAACAATGCCATAAATACGAACAGATGGAAAATAATATGTACCAAAAAATCTGTGCAGGTGTAGAAGCGGCTTTTGGCGATACGTTCCAGGTACCGCGTACATCTTTTGAAACAGTGTTGTATGAAAAACAGCTTTTAAAAGAAACGACCGACCTGCTGCACCATACAGAGCAGGAATATCTGTCTGCAATCGGAGGATGGGAACAAAAAGAAGAAGCGTATAACAGGCAGGTACAGGAACTGACTTTGGCAAATCAGGCACATGCCGCTCAGGTGCAGGAGTTGACGGCAAAAACTCAGTTATTGGACAGCCAGCTTGTTATGGTTTACCAGTCATCCTCCTGGCGCATGACCAGACCGATCCGGCTGGCAAAAAGAGCGGTTCTTTGTGCCAGGGAGAACGGTATTGCTTATACAGTTCGGTATGCAGCACAAAGGATCAAAAGGAAACTGCGAAAACAGTCCTCAGAAATGCAGGGCAGCCATGAGACGATGCAGGAATCTGGTTTTCCAAAGGAGGCGCATATTGTAAGCAAGGCAGAATTGCAGCAGCAGAGAACGCAGCATTTTTCTGTGGAACCAAAGATCAGTATCGTCACACCTTTGTTTAATACACCGGAAAATTATCTGGAACAGATGGTGGAATCCGTATTGTGCCAAACGTATGGCAACTGGGAATTGTGCCTGTATGACTGCAGTGATGCTGGAAATGAAAAAATAGGGGAACGATGCAGGCAATATAGGAAACAAGATCAGAGGGTACTGTATACAAGGGGCGAAAACTGCGGGATTTCTGAAAATACAAATCGGTGTATCGAATTGTCCAGCGGGGATTACATCGGCATCTTGGACCATGACGACTGCCTGCATCCGTCCGCGTTATATGAAGTGGTAAAAGCGATCAATGAATCGCATAGCGATTTTATTTACAGTGACGAGATAAAATTTGACACTGCCATTTCCCAGAGTTTTGCGCCGAATTTTAAGCCAGATTTTGCCGCAGATGAGCTTCGGGCACATAATTTTATCTGTCATTTTAATGTGTACAGCCGTTCTCTTTATAAAAAAGCAGGCGGATACCGTAAGGAATTTGACGGCAGCCAGGATCACGATCTGGTGCTGCGGCTTACGGAACAGGCGGAGCGTATTGTGCATATTCCAAAGATTTTATACTATTGGCGCGTGCACAAAAATTCAGTGGCAATGAATATCCATGCGAAATCTTATGCAACAGATGCAGGTGTTCGTGCGGTAGAAGCACAGCTTGCACGTATGGGACAGGCAATGAAGGTGCGTTCCGTACGCAACCAGATTCCGTGTTACCGGATGTCTTTTTGTGAAAGGAACAAAGCAAAGCTGACAGTTGTGATCTGGGATGCAAAACATGCAAAACAGGTGCAAAGGTGCATCCGCTCTGTTTTGGACAGTGAAGCGTATCCAGCCCGGTTCGTGATCCTGCCGTCTGCCGCTTCGCCTGCATTGGAAGATGAATATCAGGAACTGGTACAGAAATACGACTGCATTTTTTTACAGAGGAACGGATGTACGCAGGCAAAGCTGTGGAATGAGGCAATGGAACAGTACGTGGATCAATATGCCTTGTTTATCCATGCATCGCTGCGCGTATGTACCAAAGACATTTATCAGGAAATGCTGCTGTACCTTACACAAAAAGAGGTGGCATGTGTGGATGCGCGTCTTATGAATGGCAGTATTTTATTGTCCGGCGGAATCGTATTGGGCAGCGGAATCAATGGGTCACCTGGGAAGTGGAAATACAGGGGATGCGGCGCACCAGCTGATCATGATGGATATGAAGATTATCTGATTCATGTGCGCAACGTACAGTCCGTATCTGGCTTTTGTACAGGTTTTTCAAAGGCTGCATGGCAATCAATGCATGGATTTTCAGATCAGGATTCGTTTTGTCTGGCGTATGGACTGGCTGCAGAGCAAAACGGATATCGGAATGTATGGACGCCGTATGTGACTGCGGATGGGGAGCTTTTGGAACAGATACGGGAAATGCAGGAAAAAAGCCTGCCGCCGGACGGTGTGCGCGACCCGTATTACAACCATAACATAGAAAACTATGGACTGGAACCGCAGACTCTGATATAAAGGAGTATTTATGCATAAATTATTGGAAAAAGCACATCAGACATGGAAAAAAGACGGGATGAAGGCATTGGCACTGCGGACGGCAGAGTATGCCAAATATAAGCTGAACAGAAGAAAAATAAAACAGGCGGGGTTTTGCAGGTCTTTTGTAGACGTGCTGTTTATCAATGGCTGTGACAGCAGCGTTCCTCATCCTGCAAGATACCGCGTGTCACATCAGATGGAGCAGCTGGTTGCAAACAATATAATCTCAGACGAGGTTTATTATTTGAACCTGCTGCCGGAAATGGTAAAGTACAGCCATGTGTTTATTTTTTTCCGGTGCCCGTATACAGAAGTGGTAGGCAAGTTTATCAAAGCGGCACATGCACTGCATAAAACAGTACTTTTTGATATCGACGACTTGGTGGTCGATACAAAGTATACAGATTCGATCCCATATGTACAGGCATTGTCGCCAGAGGAAAAGCAGGTCTATGATGACGGTGTAAACAGGATGGGAAAGACGCTTCGGATGTGTGATGCAGCAATCACGACAACGCAGCGCCTTGCAGCTGAACTGGGACACTATGTGCCGGAGGTATTTATCAACCGCAATACAGCATCTGAACAAATGTATGCGCTGTCTGAGGCGGCATGGAAAAATAACAGCCGTTCGGACAGAGAATTTCGTATCGGGTATTTTAGTGGGAGCATTACCCATAATGCAGATTTTAAACGGATACTTCCAGCGATATGCAGGTTCATGCAAGCTTATGAGGATGTGCGTCTGTATATCGTCGGAGAACTGGACTTGCCAAAGGAACTGGAAGTATTTGCAGGACGTATCGTGGCACTTCCATTTATGGACTGGAAAGAGCTGCCGGAAAAGATCGCTTCTATGGATATCAATCTTGCCCCGCTGGAGGCAGGAATTTTCAATGAAGCGAAATCAGAAAATAAATGGGTAGAGGCGGCATTGGTAAAAGTTGTGACCATTGCAGACAATGTAGGGGCATTTCAAACGATGATATCGCAAGATGAAACCGGAATCTTATGCGATACGGCAGACGAATGGTATGATGCATTGTGCAGGATGCATGACCATCCTAAGGAGAGAGAGCGGATAGCAGTACAGGCATACAAATATGTAAAAAAGCATTGTATTTCCATCTATACAGGAAACGCACTTGCCAGGTATATACAAAAAAAGAAAAAGCCATGCGCTGTGTTTATCCTGCCGTCCACAGAAATCAGCGGCGGCATTATGGTGGCTTTGAAACATGCTGCATTTTTATACAAAAGTGGTTTTTCCGTTACGATCCTGGCAGATCAGCCGTCGCAGAAATGGATGGAATGTGACAAAATCCGCTTTCCAGTCGTAGCATGGAATCAAGATCCTGTTTTTGCCAGTTTTGATAAAGCAATAGCTACAATGTGGACGACAACGCTGTTTACGGAGACACATCCAAAGATCACAGATCGGTATTATCTGGTGCAGAATTTTGAAACAGACTTTTATGAGCCGGAATGTCCGCTGCGAATACAGGCAAATCAGAGTTATCGTCTTGGCCAGAGTACCAAATATATCACCATATCACGCTGGTGTCAAAGATGGCTGTTAGAAGATTATGGCCAAGAGGCAGCATATGCACCAAATGGAATTGATCTGGATAGCCTGTACCCTGTGCACAGGGATTTTAAGAGCAAAAGAATCAGGATCTTAATCGAGGGTGATTGTGCAGTCGATTATAAAAATGTGGACGAAAGCTTTCGTATCACAAATCAGTTAGACAAGTCAAAGTATGAAATATGGTATATGTCATACAATGCACAGCCCAAGGCGTGGTACCAGTACGACCAGTTTTTCTGCCGGGTTCCATATCAAGAGGTTGGAGACATCTACAGGCAGTGCCATATCCTGCTAAAAAGCAGTATTTTAGAAAGCTTTTCCTATCCTCCACTGGAGATGATGGCGACAGGCGGTTATGTGGTTGCACTGCAAAATGGAGGAAATGCTGAGTATCTTGTGGATGAGTATAATTGCTTGCTCTACGAACAGGAAAACGAGCAGTCAGCAATAAGAGCGATTCAAAGAATCGTGGAGGATGAGAGCCTGCGGGCAAAGCTGGCAGAAGGCAGCGCAAAGACAGCGCAGAAACGGGATTGGCAGATGGTGAAAAGCAGTATTTTGGGATTATATGATCTTGTATAACTTTATACAGCTGATTGCATAGAGAGGAATAGATGGATGCGTAAAAAAATTTCACTATTAACTGTTTTCGTGTTGCTTGCGCTGACTGTAGCATCAGTGATCTTTCAGCCTACTGCAAAAAAAGTTACACAGATCCAATACATGAATAAGAATGTAACGGGCTATATTACAGAAGACGCAATGGTTGAATATATCTTTACACCAGAAAACGATATTAGAGGGCTCAAGCTTTTGATTGCTACTTATGAAAAAAAATTACCAGTGGGAAGTTGACGGTAACAGTACTTCAATATGAAAATAATGAAGTATTGTCACAGGTAGACATAGGCACAGAGCAATTAAGAGATAATTACTTTGCTTTAGTAGATACTGGAGAATTGAGAACGAAAGATAAGAAGATACGAATCGTGATTACTGGCAGCGGATTTAAAGAGGATGAGGGTATCGTATTGTATACAGGGGAAAATTCTCTGGATAAGGATGCAGTTACAAAAGAGAATGGGATAGAAATAGAGGAAGATTTGATTATCACTACCTGTTATACCGCAGCAGAAGGCCGTATTTATACATGGGAATTGTTATTATTGACAGCAGTCAGTTTTTTGGTTTTTATTATGCAGTGGGATGGATTGGCTCAGGGCAGGAGGAAAGATGAACAAAAAGAAACTAGTTAAATATATGATGTCTCTGATTCTGCTCATGCTGTTTGCAACAGCTATAGAACTGTTATATTTTAACGCAAACGCGTTATTTAGACATGCGTATACAGAGCAATATTCAGATACTGGGGAAAATGGGCGCCAGTTTGAAAAACGTGAGACGGATGAATCGCTTATCTATACGATCCATACAGATGGAAAATATATTCATAAGTTTTTCATGGAATATCAGTCTAATGCTGATATTTCATATACAATTTCAGTTTATCAAAATGGGGACTTTGGCAAACAAATAAGTTCTTTGGAATTATCAGATCAAGCATTTGCACAGCTTCAAAAAGCAGTGACTGTTATTAATCAAAAAGCAGATCGGTTAGAGATAAAAATCAGTAAGGAACAATTATCTAAAGATGCAGGGTTTATCATATCAGATGTATTCCTAGTAAATCAGATCACAGTAAACCCTTTGCGCTGGATATTTATTTTTACTGTATTGCTGCTGCTTTATATGGTATGGGCTATGCAGCATGTATTTGCGCAGCATTTGGAATATACCTTTTTTTTGATAGCAGTAGCTATGGGGAGTATCATCATCCTTCTTGCTCCAAATAACTTTGTCTCTTGGGATGAACAGATACATTTTCAAAATGCATATGCTATCACATTTCATGAAAAGGTACAGTATACGCAAAGCGCTTTAGATATGTATACGTTAGCAGTTCCTTCCGTAAATACCTTGGAAGAAAGAAGATTGCAGGAAGAATATCTGCAAGAACAGAATCAGGATATTGTTGTTACAGAAGAAAAGGAAAGGAATTTTGTAGAGTATCATAAGCGTGCATATTTATCACAGGCATTTGGAATGAAACTAGCAAGAATGATAGGGATTCCGTTTAGAGAGATGATAATGCTTGGCAAATGGTTTAATTTACTGGTCTATGCATTGATCATGTCTGCGGCTATTAAATATGCATTGATTGGAAAACGGTTATTATTTTGTATCGGTTTACTCCCAACAGCTGTATTTTTAGCATCATCTTTTTCCTATGATGCATTTGTTACGGCATTTCTGACATTGGGTATGGTTTTACTGTTAGATGAATTTGTCGATGAGCAGAAAGGGCTAAACTGGAGACGCATTACAGTTGGTGTTTTTGCGTTATTATTGGGGAGTTTTTCAAAAGCTGTTTATATTCCTCTGCTGCTGTTGCTATGTTTTCTTCCTGGAGAGAAATTTATAAGTAAAAAACAAAGATATCTTTTTATAGCAGCTGTAATTGTTATTTTTTTGATTATGATGGCTAGTTTTGTAATGCCTGCTGCTACTGATCTGGCAGGAAATATTGATTCAGGCGGAGATGCACGGGGCGGCGATACCAGTGTTACAAGGCAGCTTTTGTATATAATTGGTAATCCGTTAAAATATATGAAGCTTCTTTTTCATAAATTGATTGGAATGCTTGGACTATATTTCTTTGGGGTACAAAGCCGAACCAGTTTCGCTTATCTGGGAACAGAAGGAGAAAATGCATATTTTGCAAGTTTGCTGTTGACGATCATTGTTGTGATAGCAGATAAAAATGAAAATTTGCTAAATAAAAAAATAAAGATAATACTTGGACTTGCAGTAGCTGGTGTGGCTGCATTGATATGGACAGCCTTATACCTGAGTTTTACACCAGTAGGTTTAAATACTATCAATGGCGTACAGCCACGGTATTATATTCCATTGATGTATCCATTTCTGCTGTTATTTTCAAATCACAAAATAAAGTGGACAGACTTTAATCAGATGAAAGCAAATACAATAATGACCTTGGTAAATCTGGCAGTATTATCCTGCTGTATCTATAAATTGATATTACGGCCTTATTGCTGCTAATGGTATGGCTTATAATCTTCTAAAATAGAATCCGGCAGATATGGTACAGATAAAAGGCAGAGAGGGGAAAATAGGATGGAAAAGAAAAAAATCCTGTTTATTTTGATAGGTATTCTGGTTTTGCTCTATCCGGTTTTGGGATTCGGGAGAGACTATTTTTTAAAGAAAATACCATATGGGAATGTCTTTGGTATGACATTAAATGTCAGTGCACAGGAAAATGAGAAACCGATGGAGGAAATCATAGATGGGAGTGTAATACGGCAGAGCTTTATAGCTGGAAATAACCGCATTCATTCCATTAAATTATACGGGGCAACATATGCCAGGATAAACCAGGGTATTTTAAAAATCAGGCTCATTGATGCGGAAAACGGGAACCAGTTGGAGAAATGGGATGTTGATGTATCTGCATTGGAGGATAATCAATACTTTTCATTGGATATGAAAAACAAGCAGGATCTATCAGGAAGAAAATGTGTATTGGAAATTACTTCAAAAGGGGCGTTTCCTGGAAATGCCGTAACCTTGTATGCATGTCAGAAAAACGTGTATTCGGATGGAGAGTTTTCAATTGACGGCAAAAGGCAGAGAGGGGATTTATGTTTTCAGATTTACGAATTTTTGGAAAAGAGAAGTTTTGTTCATGTAAAAATATGGCTTCGGATTTATGTGTCTGCGATAGCAGGGTGTATATTGTATGCTGTATGTCAAACAGGAGGAAAACGTATAAGGAAAAGTGGAGATGAAGAAACAACAAACCATATTAATATTTAAAAAGACAGGATTTTTATGGATACTTTTTGCGTGGATATTCTTGCTTTTTTTTATACAGCCAAGCGATAAGCTAAAAGGAAATTATATTGTTCAGCAAGAGGCGCATGAGAAAGAATATCAGTTATACGGTTCCAGGTATTTGACGCAAACGTTTGTGGCCGAGCAGGATTTTAATTCGATAGACCTGTATATGGAAAACTATAATCATACGCAGGAAGGGAAATGTATAGCAAAGTTATACGATGTATCTGGCAAATGTGTTTACCAGCAGGATATTTATAAGTCTTGGTTGGCGCAGAGCGTATATGTACTGCACTTGCCAGAAAAAATGATGGCAGACAAAGGAACTTATACGTTAGAGCTGAGTGCGCCAGAGTTAGATCAAAAGCATTGTGTTAAGGTTTATGCATCGGATAAACGAGCCTATAGAGATGGGGAAATGAAATTTGCTCATCAGGTACAAAATCGTACATTATGCTTTTCCGTCTATACGCTTCGTAAAAATATATTTACATATATAGCATTAGTTATATTTTCAGTTTCAGCAGTAGCATGGTGGATCAATCGAAAAAAGGATATTGTCAGGACAGCAGTCATTATATTGACTGGGATGGGGTTGTGTATGCTGGTTTTGATGGCACCGTTTTCATCACCGGATGAGCAGTATCATTACAATTCTGCATTAGTGCTGTCAAACATTATGATGGGACAGGATGACGTATTAGAAATAGAAAAGGGTTATTATGATCTTGAGGGATTGAAAGGACATGTAAATTATAATTCTGCATTTTTCAGAGTGTCAGAAGAATTTTTTAACCGGAAAGAACAGGAAGACAGTACTGCTTTTCTGGCATATACAAATGGATTGGCACATCCAGTCATATATTTAGCACCTGCCCTTGGCATTACGGCAGGAAGACTTTTGGGGCTTGGCTTTGTGCCAGTATATTACATGGGAAGATTTTGCAATCTTCTTATCTACATTGTTCTTGTAATACTGGCAATCCGGACGATACCGAAATATAAAGAATTAATGCTGCTGTCAGCGTCACTCCCCATGTGCCTTCATCAGGCAGTTTCTTATTCCTACGATGTATTGGTTAATGGGATGGCTCTTGTTTTTGTTGCATATGTTATGAACCTCACTTGCAGGAAGGAAATCGTTACATGGAAAAATATCTTGATTCTGGCGGTAATAGGTGGTATCCTGTGTCCGGGCAAATTGGTATATATCGCGTTGATGGCGTTGGTATTTTTGATACCAAAAGAGCGGTTTATCAATGCAAAGGATCGAAGGTGGAAAGTGGCAGTTGTTTTATGCAGTGTGGCATTGTTCCTAGCCATTACACAGTATCAAGTATTTATGGGACTGCTTAGTGGTGGCGAAACAGCTGTAACAGAACCGGCAGCAAAGTATACGGTATGGTTTATCATTGCCCATCCAGGGAGGTTTATAAGCCTTTTATACAGTACATTTGCTACATTGAGCATAGGCTGGATGCGGACTGCTGTTGGCAGTAGTTTAGCAGGTCTTACGTTGAATATTCATGAATATCTGATTTGTGGTTTTGCTGTGTTATTGCTGTTAAGCTGCTATAAGAAAGATAATAGCAGGTATCAGTTTTGTATACGTCAGAAATTGGTTTGCTGGCTAACTGTTTTTACGGGTGTATTTTTGGTTATGCTTGCATTATATACCGACACTTATTATGGGGCATCGCTGATTACTGGTGTACAAGGCAGATATTTTATCCCTTTCTTCCTGCCGTTCCTTTTCGGGATACAGACAGATAAGATAACGACGGATATTTCTTATGAGAAGATCTTTTCCGCTTATTGGCTGTTGCAGGCGGGTGTTATAAACTATATACTTAACAATATTGCTTATTAAATGATCCCCTTGTTTACTGAGGGTAATTACGGAGGAGAAAATGAGACTGCCAAAAGTACTTGTGATTATTCCGGCATTTAATGAAGAAGAAAATATTGAGCATGTGATCCAAAAAATTGAAGCAGTCAGTGAGGAGACTTGTGCATATCAGGTGGATTATCTGGCGGTAAATGATTGTTCAAAGGATCATACGCTCAAAATTCTAAAAGAATCCGGCAGAAACTATGTCTCACTGCCTGTAAACCTTGGAATTGGCGGTGGTATGCAGTGCGGTTATTTGTATGCATTCGAACATGGATATGACATTGCTGTACAGATGGATGCTGACGGACAGCATGATCCAAAATATCTGGATGTAATTGTTACGCCTGTTTTGGAAGGGAAAACAGATATAGCAGTTGGGTCGAGATTTCTGACAAAAGAGGGGGTTCAGTCATCCGCAGCAAGACGAATGGGCATCCGTTTTTTAAGCGGGCTGATCCGGCTTATTTGTGGGGTGGATATTAAAGATGTGACAAGTGGATTTCGTGCGGTAAACCGTGACGTGATTCGATTTTTTGCAGGAAATTATGCACAGGACTACCCGGAACCAGAATCTATCGTTGCCTGTGTAAAAAATAAATTTACGATACAGGAAGTTCCAGTGGTTATGCATGAACGCTGCGGGGGTGAGAGTTCTATATCACCCATGCAGTCCATATATTACATGTTTAAAGTTTCCATCGCTGTTTTCCTGGAAGGGATATTTTAAAAGATGTTTATTTTATAACAGGATACTGGGAGGTTCGATGCAATGAGTAGTACATTTAAGCTGCTGGCACTGCTGGTGATTGCTGCCTATTTTGTGATGATCCTATATTTGTTAAAAAAGAAAATGCTGTATATTAGGTACGTACTGCTGTGGCTGGTGACAGGTGCGGTCATGGCGCTGCTTGTTGTCTGTCCGCAGGTGATTAGCTGGTTTTTTCAGTGGTGTGGGTTTCAGCTATTTTCCAATGGATTATTTGCTATGCTGATCTTATTTATCCTTTGTATATTGCTTGCTGTTACAAGCATTGTTTCCAGATTAAATGAAAAGAACAGAAGGCTGGTTCAGGAAATAGCGCTGCTGGAAAAAAGAGTCAGGGAATTGGAAAGGAAAAATAAATAACTATGAGAAAAGAGCATACGTTTATAATCTGTGCATATGGAAAGAGCCAGTATTTAGAAGCATGCATCCGATCTGTGAAAAGACAGCAGGCAGCTTCTAAGGTGCTGCTTGTTACATCCACGCCATGCAGTTATATTGAACGCCTTTGTAAGAAATATGGGATCAAATACCTTATAAATCACGGAAAGTCCGGAATTACCCAGGATTGGAATTTTGCTTATGCTGCTGTGGATACGCCGATAGTAACAATTGCGCATCAGGATGATATATACTTTCGCGGGTATACAAAGCGGCTGCTTCAAATGTATAGGAATGCACAACACCCGCTAATCTTTTTTTCAGATTATTATGAACTTCGAAACAAACGCATGGTGCGGTCTAATTTGTTGTTAAAAATCAAAAGGTTTATGCTTATTCCGCTGCAGTTTAGCTGCCTGCAAAAGTGTATTTTTGTAAGGAGGATGATCCTGGCGTTTGGTTCTCCAATCTGCTGTCCGTCGGTGGCATTTTTTAGG
Source organism: uncultured Eubacterium sp. (assembly GCA_947385105.1). GTDB lineage: Bacteria > Bacillota > Clostridia > Lachnospirales > Lachnospiraceae > Eubacterium_J. The sequence continues at coordinate 2,865 of CANDJR010000045.1, read as the reverse complement.
GACAATCTTCCAGAGACGATATTTTCCAATCATTTCCGAACGAATGAGGACTGGGAGGCATGGGAAAAAATCTCGAAAATTGCAGGACAGTTTCTTTATTGTAAGGAACCGCTGATGGCACACCGCATACATAAAGATTCTGAAACGACAGCCGCTATTTTGGAAAATGGAAGAACGCAGGAAGATATTGAGATGTATAAGAAGTTTTGGCCAGGCTGGCTGGCAGTGATTTTGAGCAGATATTATAAAGTAAGTGAGTGGTCAAATAGAATATGAGGGGAAATATGGATACAAATGAAAGAGGCCTTCAAAAGATGCAGAAAGTACAGCTTGAAATATATAAAAAATTTGAACAAATCTGTGAGAAAGAAAAACTATCTTTTTTTGTTGCGGGAGGTGCAGCGATTGGTGCACTGCGGCATCAGGGTTTTATTCCGTGGGATGATGATATTGATGTCTGTATGCTGAGAAAGGATTACACCCGGCTCGTACAGCGCTTAACAAAGCAGCCAGTGGATGGCTATCATCTGATAACCCCTGAATCTGAACAGGGCTGTGTCCTTGTCTTTGGAAAGTTTACAAAAGATGGTACAGAATGGATAGAAGAGGCACATCAGTATCGCAAATATAAGTCTGGAATCGGTATAGATGTTTTTCCATATGATAAAGTATATGCAGATAGAAAAAAGAGAAAATGGCAGATTAGAAAGACATGGTTTTGGAACCGGATCATGGTATTAACGGAATATCCAGTACCAGTCCTGCCAAAAAACATTCCCAAAGCAACGGTGATTCCATTAAAAGCAGCTTGCAGGGCGGTTTATATTTTTTTAAATTTGATTCACTTTACAAAAGATAAGGCTTATAAAAAATATCTTAAGTATGCATTAATCTGTGAAAGGAAAAAGGAAAATAAAGTACTTTTGACGGATTTTTCATATGCAAATCCACAAAAAGTATTGGTGCGGATGGATGAAACTGAGATTATCGAGGTTCCCTTTGAAGATACTACGATAAAGACCATAAGGGGGATCAAACATTTACTTACCAGACAGTTTGGAGATTATATGACATTGCCGCCAAAAGATCAGCGGCATAACCATCCGCCGAAATATGTAGACTTTGGAGATGGCGAAAGATTTGGGAGCAGAATATGAACATATTGTATACAGTGAATGACGCTTTTATTTCGCAGGCAGGGGCATCCGTTTGTTCTATCTGCGAAAATAATAAGAAGGCGGACAATATCCATTTTTTTATATTATCAGATGGAATTGCTAAAAAAAACTGCATGGAGTTGGAAAAGCTGGCGGAAAGGTATGGACGCAAGATTTCTATTCTGGAGGTTGGAGATATTGGCCGTTATTTTGACTTTGAATACCATATAAAAGGATGGAATGAGATCATACTTGTTAGGCTGCTGATGGGATCGCTGCTTCCTGCAGAGGTGGACAGGCTGATATATCTGGATGCGGATACAATTGTCAGGGGGTCTTTGCTCCCGTTGTGGAATACAGAAATGGGAGCAAAGTTCGTTGGTATGAGCTGTGAGCTGACGGTAGATAAACAGAGGAAGAAAGCATTGAAGCTGGACGGTTTTCTTTATCATAATTCAGGGGTAATATTGGTAAATTTGGAGCAATGGAGAAAACAGGATATTCAGGGCAGGTTATTACGATATTACAAAAGAAATGGAGAGCAGCTGTTTGCCCATGACCAGGATCTGCTCAATATTGTTTTGAGAGGAAAGATCCATTTGATTCCGTTAAAATATAATTATTGTAACACGTATTATTTGTATCAGGTTCGGTTTTTAGTTAAGCTGGCAGCCAGACAAGGGATTGATGCAAGAAAAATTCAGAAAGAATGCAAAGAAGATCCTGTCGTCATTCACTATTTAGGTGAGGAGCGTCCTTGGAGAAAGGGGAATACCCACAAGTACCGGGATGATTATAAGAAATATCGTTCGCTGACATATTGGCGGGATGTTCCATATGAGGACGGCTGGCGGATTTATTTTATCTGCTGGCGAATCTTTAATTTTATGATGCGTCCTGTTCCGAAAATAAGATATTCCATCATAAATTATTTCATTCCATTTGTTATAAGAAATCGGGGGGGGGTAATTCAGGTTCAGTTGAAGAATAGAGAAAATAACTTCGGGATGATAAGGCTTGCAGCGGCCTTTATGGTATTGTCAGGACATATGTACGAGTTGTTGGGGCAGCAGGCGCCGGATTTTTTGTGGCATCCCATTCATCGGACAGGTGTGGCTGTTTTTTTTAGCATTGGGGGATATTTGATTACAAAAAGCTGGTTGGCGCATCCTGATTTTGCAGGATACCTGATCAAACGGAGCTGTCGTATTTTTCCGTCACTGGCAGTGAATGTTTTGGTGACGGTTTTCCTTGTTGGGGCTTTCGTTACTGCATTGCCGCTTCGAATGTATTTTACCAGTGCTCAGACATGGAAATACCTGGCAAATATGTGCCTTTTCATCAACCATCACCTGCCGGGTGTTTTTACCATGCATCCGTATCCGAATGCTGTCAATGGCTCTTTATGGACGCTGCCCGTGGAGTTTGTGATGTATTTGCTTATTCCGCTTTGGATTTGTATAGGGAAACGGTTCAGCAGACAGCCATACGTTTTTTGGACTGGAAGTGCGGCTGCGGTTTTGCTTCTTGGAAGTGTCTGTGGAATGCAAAATTTGGCGGGAGGGGGTATACTTGACATGACAATTTTCGGCAGGCAGTTTGGGGCAGTTGTGCAGCCAATCTTAACAATGGTGCCATATGAAGTTGCAGGCAGTCTTGTGGCAATATGTCATCTGGAAAGGTTCTTAAGCTTGCAGCGGTCTGCCCT
>CANDJR010000044.1 GCA_947385105.1 uncultured Eubacterium sp. | reverse complement strand
TATGCAATTTTGTCTTGCCATACCATGCAGGCAGATTGCCTGTCTGCGAGATATTTTACCACATTGGAACTGCGTTTGCAAGGGGAAAATTAATTTTCATCACGATAAACGCATGAATGGTTACTGTTCACTCCGTTCTCAGTAACATGCAAAAATTCATCTAAAATCGCCTTCGGCAATGGAATTTTTTCACTCCTGAATCATTTTTTTACGGACTTTGCAGTAAATGCAAAGTCCTGTGTGAACAGTAATCATGAATGTCTGTTCTCACCAAAATCCTGATACCTATCCTAACACCTCCTAGTGAACTTTTATCTAACTAAAGTGCATTTTCTGTAAACGGTTTTAAAATGTCCCCAATATCATTAATCTCTTTTTTAAAAGACTTTATCATTCGGATTGTGGCCGTAACAATCCCAGGATCGCTATCACTGTGGACGCTGTTGCAAGGTGATTTCTACGTATAGCTGATACTGCTAAAGCAATGCATCATTGCACAGTATTTCATTTAAGTCACACTGCAGAAGACGCTTTCCGCCAATGTAATAAGCAAGCGCGACAAACAATATAATCGCAGCTGCAAATATCAAAATAGGCAGAATCGGAGCCTCTGACCAAAATACCATTGGATCTAAATAGCTTGCTGTTACAGCAAACTGCACAAACAGGATCGTAAGAAGCAAAGTAATGAAAAGAGGTTTTCCTGCTGTCACAAACGCTTCGATATAAAACATTTTTCGCATGTCCTTTGGTGTCAAGCCAATGGACATATATCTCGCGAATTCCCGTTTTCTTTGGCGGAGAAATCCTAACGTATTAGAAAACACGTTTGTGATTCCAATTATGGCAAGCAATACACAAAAAGATCCTAAAATCATGACCATACCTTGCATTAAACGGTCATTAGACAGTTTTTCCTGTATGCGGTTTTCGCTTTCTATTTTATGCTGTACGGATACAAGCTGCATGATTTCTTGTTCCAGACTGTTTAAATCCGTAAGGCTTGCGGCTTTGTTTGAAAGGATACGAATATAGCTGTCGGATTCAGCCTCACATACCTCTGCAAAAGTTTTCTTCCACATAGTAAGCGGGAGGAAATGTACAAGTGCATAATTATCATATTCTTCCCTTAGCAAGGGAGCTGTCTGTGTATAAGATAAAACAGGGATTTCTACTGTTTTGTCGTTTTTATAAAGTGTTGTTGACAGGCTATCTTCCTTTACGTAAGGAACATATTTTTTATAGCGGAAATTGCTGTTTATGCTGTCCCAAATCTGATTTAATATGATTGCACCGTCAAGACTTGGCGTAATCCCAATTTGTGAACAGAAATTTAAAAAGCTAGTATCATCTAAAACAACAATCGGCGCAGATATTTGGAACTGTCCATTCGTCTTCGGCGTTTTCGCAACCGGTTCAAGCCCGCCAAGCAATGACAGTTCATCGCTTTGTAAACCTTCTGGAAGAAGAAACGTCATTGGTTCCGCTTTTTGATATACTGTGACGTCTTGTACCTTGGAAATATGCTGTAATTCTTCTGTTAAGACAAAATCTGATATTTCGGTATCTTTTAAAGTTACCATGATATCCCATGCATCCTGATACCGTTCAAAATAAGTATATCTGGTACTGATTTGTGTAAGGGTAGTAAAGCAAATCATGATAGAAAAACCAAGAAAAGAGAGCAAAAAGGATAATGAGGATATCCTTAGGGCTTTCTTTTGGGCTTTTAATGCGTTTCCTGCAAGTTCCCCTTTTATGCCAAATATATAAGATAAAATCCGAGAATGCTTTGCTTTGTTTAATGATAAACCACCTGTATTTCTGATTGCTTCAAGTGGTGTCATTCTGCTTAGTTTTCTTGCGGGAATCCATGCAGAAAAAATTACAGTTAAGAACGAAATGAAAACCGTAGCAGCAAATAGGGATGGATGATACTGAAAGGCAGCATCGTGGCGTCCAGATACATCCGCAGCAAAAAAATTGACAGCTTTTATAACGCAAAAGCTTAATAAAATTCCAAACATACTGCCAAGCAGCATTGGTAAGATACTTAAGACCGCAGCTTCTTGCAGCAGACAGGTTCTGATTTGCCTTGGGGAGGCCCCAATGCTTGCAAATATTCCAAATTGATGGATTCTGGCATTCATTGATAATGCAAAGGAGCCCCGAATGATTAAGATTAACGATACTGACACAATGATTAAAATTACTGCATACAGCGCTAAAAGCATCGGGGGTGTTGCATCCTCTGGGTCGTGTATAAAATAGCGGGATAGGAGCAGTGAGTGGTATCTTATGGAATCTTTATTTTGTCCAAGTTGTGCTGCGATGAATGGCATATCACGATAAATCGTCCTGGCGTTGTTAAAATAAACATCTACAACGGTTCCTTCTTTTTTCGATAAATCCTCATTGATGACAGCTTTTTCTACATTCGCAAATTGACATACTAAAGATAATAACTGATCTTTAGATAAAGTATCTGAATCTAGCGTTTCATAAACAATGCGTCCCTGCCAGTCGCCTTCTTCCAATATGATCTGTTCCACATCATACGCCCAAAAATTATAAGCGATACTGCAAAGAAAAGACAAAAACATTGTAGCAACCAGAGCAGCCGCCATAATTGATATGCTGGATGCACGGTTATTTTTCAGATAGCTTCTGGAATAGTCCTTCCACATACGAATCACCTCCATTTCTCCACAAGCATCCCAGACTCCTGATTGCGGCATATGTGCTCTTTGGCAGAATCAAGGAAACAATCTTCTGAAAACCTAATTTGTTGTCCAGCAGAATAGCGGGAATGGTCGCTGACTATTTGACCGTCTTCGATGGTCACAATTCGGTCACTTTCCAATGCAATTTTTTCATCATGAGTAATAAGAAGTATCGTCTGTTTTAAAGTCCGGTTTGACAGCTTTAAAAGGTCCATAATTTCCTTTGAATTTTTCTGGTCAAGGTTTCCAGTCGGTTCATCAGCAAGAAGAATGGCAGGGCGGTAAATCAAAGACCTTGCGATTGCAACCCGCTGCTGCTGTCCTCCAGATAGCTGACTTGGCAGGCTTTTTAGTTTATCCTCGATACCTAATGTTTTTACAATCGTTTTAAAATACTCCCTATCTGGCGTTCTCTTGTCAAGAAGCATGGGCATAAGAATGTTTTTTTCTGCTGTCAGAGTGGGGATCAGATTATAAAACTGGTAAACCAATCCAACCTTTCTCCTTCTAAAAATGGCGGCATCTGTAGCATTTAGTCCGCTAAGGTCAACACCGTCTATGGTTACAGTGCCGCTGGTAGGCTTATCCACACTGCCCAGGATATGCAAAAGCGTTGATTTTCCAGAGCCAGATGCTCCAATCATTGCAACGAAATCGCCTTTTTCAATAGATAAACTGATTCCGTTTAACGCAGTCACTTGATTGTCACCTTTTCCAAATACTTTTTTGATATCGTTACATCTTAGTATTTCCATGTTGCCAAATCCTCCTGTTTGTCATACTCTTTACTTTGACATCAAATCTTTCTATATCATCCCACGAGCAATGAGAAAAATAGCCATGTTTACATGGGCAGTTGATGCTGCTGCAAAGCGCAAAAACCAATTGCCAGCAGCGGAGTTTTTGATTTGAGATGCGTCAAAGTATTTTTATTATAACAAAGGAAAGTGACATCTCAGTGACTATACCTGGGAGAATACTATATTTTATATGTTTTGCACTATTTTTATGATGTATAGAAGCGAATCTCAAAACAAGCCCAGCCATTCGCAAGATTGAATGCACGGATGATGCCGTTTTGCATTTCTATGATTGCTTTTGAAAGGGAAAGTCCGATTCCAATTCCACTATGTTTTGCGTTTACTCCACGATAAAAACGTTCAAACAAATGCGGCAAGTCCTCTTTTGCAAATCCCTCCCCCTCGTCCCATATTCGGATCTGCACGTAAAGAGGATTTTTTTCATAAGAACAATGAATCGCAGTGTTTATTTCGGCAGATTCTATGCAGTTTTTCATCAAATTTATGACTGCTTCCATCGTCCAGTCTAAATCTACGTGGAGAGTCATCTCACCCAATTCTGGAACGTCAATCAGAACGCCTTTTTGCATGGACAGTTCAGATAAATTGTCTGATGCTAAAGAAAGGATGGTGAAAACATCTGTTGGTTTTTTATCAAATACAAGTGTTCCTGAATCAATGCGGGACAATAGCAATAATGCTTCTTCTAAATGCATGAGCCTGCTTAACTGTCGTGGTATCTCCTCTATATTGGCGCAAGACTTTCCTAAATGTTCTTTCAGCATCTGAACCGTTAAGGAAATAGACGTAATCGGCGTTTTCAGCTGATGGGCAATGTTTGCAAGATTTTCTGCAAAATGATTCCGTGCAGTGAGAGCGCTTTCCCTTGTCTGATAAAGTGCTGTTACCGTTTTATATATTTCATCTTGCAGCTTTGAAAATTCATCATCAGAAGAATCAAAAAGCAAACCCTGGCCGCCTGTATTGATTTTTTCCAAATATCCTGTCAATGCTTGGATGCGGGTGTTTGATTTCCTATGCCAAAACCAGAAAGAGAAAAGAAACAGCAGGGCGCCTGCCAAAAACCCTAAAACGGCAGTCCAAAGAGCTGTCGTATCAGTAATCCCTAAATTCGATGGATTATAGCCAAAGTTTGATAGCATATGACTGCCGGACTTGTTTGATAACATATTTTCGCCTGCCATATGGAAATCCTGTGTTTTCAATAATTCCAAGACAATCTGTCTGGAATCTGGCATCTTTTCAATCATACGTTCGCAAAAATCACCTATTATATAAAAACATACTTGGCGATAGTAACTGGTAAGAAGGAATGTGATAACAGCAGCTGCAAGCAGACTGACCGACAGCACAAACAAAACTGTTAATTTTATATTTGATTTTTTGATCATATCTCATCCTCCATACGGTAGCCAAAGCTTCGAATTGTTTTTAAACAGGATGGATGATGGAGCTTTTCCCTAAGCCGTTTCATTGTCACAGTTAAGGTATTATCATTGACATAATTTCCATGATGATCCCAGATTTCAGACAGCAGCCGTTCTCTTGTGACGGTTTTTCCCTTATTTTCCATTAAAATCTGTAAAAGCTGGTATTCTGCCTGGCTGACAGTAAGTTCTTCTTCCCCGCAAAATACTGCGGTTTTGTTTTTATCAATGGAAATAGAACCACAGGAAAGATACTGGCTTTGCACATTTCCTGCCCTGCGCAGCAGTGCTTGGATGCGGGAATGCAGGACTTCTAATGCAAAGGGTTTTGTCACATAATCATCCGCCCCATATGCAAAGCCGGAAATAATATCGCGGGTATCGTCTCGAACGGTCAGAAAAATAACGGGCAGTTCGTTCCATCTTGCGCGTATCCATTTGCAAAAGCTGTCTCCCTCGCCGTCTGGCATATTCCAGTCAATGAGCGCAATGCTTGGAATATGGTGTTCCAATGCCTTCTTTCCGCTTTCCAACGTCCCGAATGTTGAAACCGCATACCCTTTTTGGCTCAGGTATTCCTTTACAGCCATTGCAATATTCTCATCATCTTCCATATAATAAATTTCTATCATGTTTCTTAATCCTCGTTTTTAATTCGTCCTACCAAAGAGACGCTTTGTTGTCTTTTCAGGCAAGCAGAAAACTTTCCCAAAACAGCATATTACGAATTTGCCGTTCTTCCATATACATACCTGTAAAAAGAAGTATTACATTTAAGATTATTAACATATATTTGCATAGTTTCATTTCATCATCTTCAACTACTAATATTTTGTTCATAATGTTTTAACTCCATGTTTTCTATGTTAGATGATATTAGATGATATCTGACATCTGATAGATTTTTGCATTTTAGGGGATTATCTGAAATAATCCTGTGCCTATTATATCTGTTTGAACAAATACTATCAAGTGGGTAATATGCGGATTTGCATACAGGAAGTTTGCCTGCGGCAAAGGACTGCATTCACGCATGGCTGATTCGGCTTGCTATTGAAAAATTCGGCTAGCTGCGGTAAAATTGACGATGAACACAAAGAAAAATGAGTAGGAATAAAAAAGGGGTATGAAAATGAAAAAGAAACGTATCTTACTGATATTGTCTTGTCTTATTCTGACAGCGAAACCGTTTGGAATGAATACAGCAGCTGCACAGCTGTCTGGACAGACTGTATTAGACAGTGCATCAAGCAATCAAAGTGATGAGCCAAAGCAGCCGGAGAAAGATGATGAGTTAAAGCAGCCGGAAAAAGATGATGAGTTAAAGCAGCCGGAAAAAGATGATGAAGAAATACAGCCAGGCAAAGATGATGAAACTATACAGCCGGGGGAAGAAGCCGAAGACATACAGCCGCAAGAGGCACCATATAAAACCAGGCTATCTTTAGGGCTGCCCCTTTATAAAGGGGATACGACAACTATTGGAATCCGTTATTCCAAGACAGATGTGTATGAGGCAGTTTCTTCCGATCCGTCTGTAGTAAAGATCAGCAAACAGGGAAAAATAAAAGCGTTAAAATGCGGAAAGGCAGATATCAAAGTTGTTCTGGAAAATGGCAGCTATCGGAATGAGGTCGTACTGCATGTCCGTGTGAAGGCGTCTTCGTTTACCAGGACAGGCTCTTATGGGCAGGGGGCTGCACAAATGAAGACAGAATCAAAGACAGGGCTAGTGGCATACCGTGAGGTAGCGCCAGGAGGGAAATTAAGTTTGAAAACACGAACGGATTCGACAGGGACGCAGGTCACTTATCGCTCGTCGGATGATTCCATAGCAAAGGTCGACAGTGCAGGAACGATAATGGCAAAGAAGCAGGGAGCCTGTACGATTCGTGTTTTATTTAAAGACGGGAAGAATAAAACGGTTTACCGTGTCCGGTTATATGTGAAGACTCCACAGGAACAAAGTATTTCCAATGCTCAAAAAGATGCATATTTTAATGCTTCTGTAATGGTAGGAAATTCGCTTGGCGTAGGCCTGGCAAGTTATTGCAGACAGCAGTATGCAGGATTTTTGGGGAATACCAGGCATTTTTCTTCTGGCTCTTTTAGCTTGATGAATGATATGCGGCCAATTTCTGCGACGTCTCTCCATCCTACATACAATGGGATTAAATATAAGGTGAAAGATGCCTTGCGGGTGATGGGTGCGCAAAAAGCATTTTTATCATTTGGGATGAATGATCTGAACATTTATGGTGTAAAGGGAACTGCAGATGTTTACCAGCAGTTCATCAGAGAGCTTCAAAATAGTAAAAAAGGGATAGCGATATATATTGTCAGCCAGACACCGATCCGAAGGACATCCGGACAGCTGGAAAACGGCCGTATCCGGGAATTTAACAGGCTGATGGAAGTGTACGCCAGTAAGACAAAAGACGTATATTATATTGATATTTTTCCAGCCTTTCTAGACCGCTCAGGTCTTCTTGCATCACAATACTGCAGCGACGGCTTCTGTCATCTGACAAATGCAGGATACGCAGTCTGGACCGCTCAGCTCAAACAGTTTGCAGGGCAGCAGATTATGAAAGAAATCCGTGCAAAGGATGCGCTTGAAACAGTAAAGGAGAGCTGTCTTAGACAGGATTACAAGACAGCGAAAAGGAAAGTGAAAAAATTGGATCTTGGGAAATTGCGGACAAAATATATGCGAGAATTAGAAACAGTAAAGAGAAAGCTGGTTTAGTATAGAAAGAAAACAGGATGGATGAAGTATAAATTCTGTTTTAAAGATGATACTGATTTGAGAGAAGGTCTTTCCTTCTCTTTTTTCATTCGTAGATCAGATGTAATTCATGTGAAAGAACAAACTTTTTGTGAAAAATAGTAAAAAATGTGCAGATACTTTTGTGCATTTAACCTAAAATTATAAAAATGTACCAAATACGACAGATGTCCTTTTAGTGAGAATGAAAATTATGTATAATTTAATTACAACATATCTCTTGTTTGTTATCTATTATGTGATATGATATGAATTTGATAATCGGAAAGAATGAAAAAGAAAGGAAAGAGAAATTATGTATCAAAAATTAATGACATGTGTAGCCAGCGTAAGAGAAAAAATTGATTTTCAACCAGAGGTTGCCTTAATCTTAGGTTCTGGACTTGGTGATTATGCGGATGAGATTAAAAGCGTAGATACGATTGCATATACCGAGATCGAAGGGTTTCCAGTGTCAACAGTAAAGGGACATAAGGGACAGTTTGTATTTGGATATGTAGCAGAAACCCCAGTTGTGATCATGCAGGGACGGGTACATTATTATGAAGGATATCCGATGTCTGATGTTGTACTTCCAACTAGACTCATGGGTATGCTTGGCGCGAAGAAGATCCTTTTGACCAATGCAGCAGGAGGTGTAAACGATACCTATCAGCCGGGAGACTTTATGATCATTACAGACCATATTACAACAGGTGTGCCAAGTCCTCTGATTGGAGCGAACATCGATGAATTAGGAACAAGATTTCCAGATATGAGTGAAGTATACAGTGTGCGCCTGCAGAGTGTGATTCGTAAATGTGCGGCTCAGTGTAAGATTGATATTAAGGAAGGCGTCTATGTACAGTTTACAGGTCCAAATTACGAAACTCCTGCTGAAGTAAGGCTTGCAAGAATCTGGGGAGGAGACGCTGTGGGTATGAGTACAGCATGTGAGGCAATGGCGGCACGCCATATGGGAATGGAGATCTGTGGGATCTCATGCATTACGAACATGGCGGCAGGCTTGTCGAAACAGGAATTGAATCATAAAGAGGTGCAGGAGACAGCAGACCGCGTAGCAAAATCTTTCAAAGAGCTTGTTACGCTAGTGGTTACAAATATGTAGAGAGAAATCTCAACAAAGCAAAAGAGATATCCGGATAAAGCAAAGAGAGCGATACTTCGGTAAAGCAAGACAGAGATATCTCAATAAAGCAAGCAAGATAAAGATGAAAAGAAAATTTGATAGAAAGAAACAAAAAAGGATAGAATAAATAGGACAGGAAAAGTAAGAAAGAAAGTAGAATTAAAAAGAATAGAAAAACAAATAAGTATAGAGGAAGTACATCTGCAATGAGGAATTATGTATTAAAAGGAAATATCTGCTATAGTAAGTCAAGCAAAGAGCTTTGTATCGTGGAGAACGGCTATGTTGTATGTAAGGACGGCAGGAGTGCAGGGGTCTATGAGACGCTGCCGGAGATTTATGAAGCACTTCCGTGTTATAATTATGAGGATAAGATCGTGATTCCTGGGCTTGTGGACTTGCATGTGCATGCTCCCCAATACTCGTTTCGCGGATTAGGGATGGATTTAGAATTAATTGAATGGCTCAATACACATACATTTGTAGAAGAAGCCAAATACGCAGATTTGGAGTATGCAAAAAAAGCATATGACATTTTTGTGGAAGACTTAATAGACAGTGCGACGACTAGGGCGTGTATTTTTGGCACGATCCATACAGATGCAACGCTTTTGCTTATGGAGAAACTAGAAAATGCAGGGATTGTGGCATATGTTGGGAAAGTGAATATGGATAGGAACAGCCCGCAGTATCTGTGTGAAGAAAGTGCCGAAAAGTCAGCTCAGGATACGCAGAAGTGGTTGGTTGACAGCCAGAGATTTCAGTATGTCAAGCCGATCCTAACGCCACGGTTTACGCCTTCATGTACGGATGAATTATTTGAAAGACTGTCCGAATTGCAGAAGAAATATCATCTTCCCGTGCAGTCTCATCTGTCGGAGAACCTGGGAGAAATTGATTGGGTGAAAGAGCTTTGCCAAGGAACGCAGTTTTACGGGGAATCTTATCATCAGTATGGTATGTTTGGAAATGCCTGCCCTACGATTATGGCACACTGCGTTCACAGTGGAGAAGCTGAGATAGAGATGATGAGAAAGCAGCAGGTGTTTGTTGCCCATTGTCCAGAGTCAAACGCAAACCTGGCTTCTGGGGTAGCGCCAGTGAAAACATACTTGGAAAAAGGTATGAAAGTCGGGCTTGGTACGGATATTGCAGCAGGTTCCTCACTGTCTCTATTCAGGGCAATGGCGTCAGCGGTTCAGTGTTCCAAGCTGAGATGGAGATTGTATGACCAGTCAGTAGCACCGCTTACAGTGGAAGAAGTCTTTTATCTGGCGACAAAAGGCGGCGGAGAATTTTTTGGTAAGGCGGGAAGTTTTGAAGAAGGATACGAATTCGATGCAGTCGTTATGGATGATACTTCCATTCGCCACCCGCAGAGCCTGGGGGCGAAAGAACGTCTGGAGCGGTTGATTTATCTTGCCGAAGACCACCATATAGCAGCGAAGTTTATAAGCGGCAGAGTCATTTTCCGGGAGAAATAAGATGAAATCAAAACACCAGTTATTAGAATACATCAAGAAGACAGAGCCAGACAGCGGTAGATATTTAAAAGGAATGTTTGACTATGTGCCTGATTTGATAGTAGGAGAGATGCAGTATGAGGAGGTCAACAGCGGTGAGTACATTCTTCATGCTGGAACGCCAAGCGATATGGTATATATCATTTTGTCAGGAAAGATCACAGGCGTTGACCATCAAAGAATGGGACGTGTGTATTATTTTATGGATTTTACGAAGATGTATGTGATTGGAGATTTTGAAATATTCGCGGACATTCCAGACTATTGTGTATCGATTTGTACGGCATCAGACTGCAAGCTTTTGAAGATTCCTGCAAAGAGTTATATAAACTGGATCAGGCATGATGAGAATGCGTTGTTTCTTAGGATGAAAAACATTATGGCTACGCTTACTTCTGAGCGGATGATTGACCGTGAATACATATTTATGAACTGCAAAGAAAGGCTCATAGATTATCTGATCAAATCTTATGAAAACGGACACATAGACAGTCAGGGACGTCACCGGATATCAAAAACGCAGGCAGAGCTGGCGGATCGGATTGGATATAATGTAAGGAGTATTCAAAGAAGTATTGCATCATTGGAAAAAGAGGAATTGATCACGAATGCAAATAGAAAGATTACACTTACAAAAGAGCAATTTTTGCGGTTAAAAAAGTATCAGGAATAAGAAGGCAAGTATCACAACTAGAAGATACGCATTGCTGGATGCAGCAGATTATGGTGATGTGAAGCTGACAAGAGCAAAGCATGGATGAGTTTTTGTAAGAAAAAAATATACAGAGATAGGAGTGATATAGGAATGAAGATTGTGTTAAACTTAATCGGTATAGCTGTTGTGCTGGCAATCTGCTGGCTGCTCTCATGGGATCGTAAAAACATCCGGTGGAAGATGGTGGCAAAGGCATTTGTAGCAGAGTTCATCATAGCATTTATTATCGTCAAAATTCCGCTGGGTCAAAAGATCGTTACGGTTTTGTCCAATGGGTTGACAGCGGTTATTAATTGTGGAAATGAAGGGCTGACCTTTGTCTTCGGCGATCTTTTTGATCGTTCTAAGATGAGTGTATTCATTGTTCAAAGCCTGGGCAATATTATATTTGTGTCTGCGCTGGTTGGGCTGCTATATTATCTGGGAGTGATTGGATTCGTTGTAAAATGGATTGGAAAAGGCGTAGGAAAGCTTATGGGAACTACGGAAGTAGAAAGTTTTGTTGCCGTAGCGAATATGTTTTTGGGGCATACAGACAGCCCAATTCTGGTCAGCAAATATCTAAAGGATATGACAGAGAGCGAGATTTTTGTTATACTAGTTTCTGGAATGGGTAGTATGTCGGCATCGATCTTAGGAGGATACCATGCGCTTGGTATCCCGATGGAATACCTGCTGATTGCAAGTGCGCTTGTTCCAATTGGCAGTATTATGATTTCCAAGATCATTTATCCGCAAACAGAACAGATTAAATCAATCACAGATGTTAAAATGGATAATAAAGGGAATAACTCAAATGCAATCGACGCGCTTGCAGAGGGAGCATCGACAGGTATGCAGATGGTGATTTCCATTAGTGCTTCTATCGTTGGTTTTGTAGGGATCGTTGCACTGATTAATTTGTTTTTGGGAATGGCAAATATCAGTTTGTCACAAATCTTTTCTTATATATTTGCGCCGTTTGGATTTTTATTAGGATTAGACGCAAATCACATACTGATGGAAGGATCCCTGTTAGGAAATAAGCTGATCCTCAACGAGTTTATTGCCTTTGAAGAACTGGCGGGCAAACTTGGCGACCTGGATCCAAGGGTAGGAATGATTTGCGCGATTTCTCTTTGCGGATTCGCCAATCTTTCAAGCATGGGTATGTGTGTTGGCGGTATCGGAGTGCTTTGTCCAGAAAAGAGAGGAACGATTTCCCGTCTGGTATTTAAGTCTATGATCGGCGGAATATTTGTAAGTATTATGAGTGCTTTGTTAGTCAGCATTGTATCACTGTTTTAGCAATCCATTCGCTTTCAAACTGCATATTAGGACGAACCGTTTCAAGGCAGTATTTTGTTAAAAAAATGAAGCAATGAGCAAAAACATAATAAAAGGAATATCTGCAGCAACATTGGACGGCAGTCGCAGAGACGATGGAATGAAGTTTTTGGACGGACTGCCGCGTCTTTTTAAGTAAAGGAGAATTTTATAATGGAAAAAAAAGAAGTTTTAAAAATTGTTGATCACACGTTGTTAGGCCAGGCTGCTACATGGGAAGAAATCCGCGAGATTTTGGATGACGCGGTAAAATATGAAGCTGCTTCTGCATGTATTCCGGCAGCTTATGTAAAACAGTCGGCAGAATATGTAAACGGAAAACTGCCTATCTGCACAGTCATCGGATTTCCAAACGGATACAGTACGACAGCTGTAAAAGTCTTTGAGACAAAAGATGCGATTGCAAATGGTGCGGATGAGATTGATATGGTAATTAACATTGGACATTTGAAGGATCAAAGATACCAGGAAATTGAAGACGAGATCCGCCAGATCCATGAAGCATGCGGTCAGAAGATATTAAAAGTAATCATTGAGACATGTCTGCTTACAGAAGAAGAAAAGATTAAGATGTGTGAGATTGTTACGAATGCAGGAGCAGAATATATTAAGACGTCTACTGGATTTTCAACTGGTGGAGCAACTTTTGCAGATGTAGAGCTGATGAGAAAACATGTTGGAAAAGATGTAAAGATCAAAGCAGCAGGCGGTATTTCATCGTTTGATGATGCAGAAGAATTCATAAGACTTGGCGTGGATAGGCTTGGAACGAGCAGGCTTGTTAAGATTATGAAGAATACAGATCCGGGAACAGGATATTAAAATAGTAAGAACAAGGTACCGAAATAGGATATAGAAATATCAAGAACACAAGTTGAGGAATAGGATCTTAAAAAATAGTAAGAATACAGGTACCGAAATAAGATATAGAAATATCAAGAACACAAGTTGAGGAATAGGATCTTAAAAAATAGTAAGAATACAGGTACCGAAATAGGATATTGAAATATCAAGAACACAAGTTGAGGAATAGGGTATTAAAAAGGATTTTGGCTGAAAACAGATGTTAATGTTTTCAGCCATTTTTTTGTAAATGATAAAAAATTTTCACATTTGTATCGTACAATTAGAAAAACAATCAGAAACAAGAATAAGGAGAATACTATGAAACTGCTTTATGCTGAGGATGAACGGCCGCTTTCCGAAGCGGTGGTGGATATCCTTACGTATCATAAATATATTGTCGATGCTGTATACAATGGAGAAGATGCTTACGATTACGCAGTGTGCGGCGACTATGACGGTGTTATTCTTGACATTATGATGCCAAAGCGTGATGGGATGGATGTTCTTGCCGCGCTGCGCAAAAACGGATATAAACCCCCTATTTTGCTGCTTACTGCGAAAACACAGACAGATGACTGTATTCGGGGACTCGATGCCGGAGCAGACGATTATTTGTCAAAGCCTTTTGCTATGGGAGAACTGCTGGCGCGCGTCCGAGCTATGCTGCGGCGGAGGGAAGAATCTCAGCCTGATTTGATTTCCTTTTGCGATCTGACACTCAATATGCAGTCCGGTACGCTCTCCTGCGGGGATATGGAATTTGTACTTCCAAAACAGGAATATCGTATGATGGAGCAATTAATGGCAAATCACAAAGTTTATCTTTCTTCCGAGGATTTGCTTATCAAGGCTTGGGGATACAACGCACAGGCTGATATTAACAGCGTTTGGCTCTACATTTCTTATCTTCGAAAAAGGCTGACTGCAATGAATTCTCGTGTAAAGATTGTGTCAAAACGCAGTGTTGGATACCGTTTGGAGATGCCGCTATGATGAAAACATTACGAAAGAAATTTATATTTTTTGCCATGTCTGCAGTGACTATTCTTTTGGCAGTACTGATTGGGGCTATCAATGGACTTAGCTGGATGACTTTAGACCGTCAATCCAGCTTTGTTCTGCATACCATTGTCAATCGGGACGAAAGATTTTTACAAAACGAATTTCACGATCCAAAGCCATTCGCACCGCCTATGGATCTGGATACGATAAAATCAGCTCGCTTTTTTACTGTCCGTACGGATCAAAGTGGCAATGTAGTGGATGTGAATCTGGATCAAATTTCTTCTGTTGATATGAAAAAAGCAGCACTGTATGCTGGACAGATTACAGGTACCTTTGGCAAAATCGATGGATATAAGTATGAAGTAAAGCAGCTTGACACAGGCCAGTTGATCTTCTTTATGGACATTTCCGGCCAGTTTCGCATTTTTATTTTAGTACTAAGTATTTCTTTTATGATTGCACTCATATGCTGGATTGCGAGCTGGCTGTTTGTGATTCTATTTTCAGGCCGTGTGGTTCGCCCTATTGTTGCAGGGATAGAAAAGCAAAAGCAGTTTATCACAAATGCAGGACACGAATTAAAAACGCCTCTGGCCATTATCCAATCTAATAATGACGCTGCAACATTAATTCATGGAGAAACAAAGTATAGTAAAAATATCCAGCTCCAGATCCAACGGCTCAACGCTCTAATGACAAACCTGCTGACGCTTGCAAAATTAGATGAGGAGGTGAAATTACCTACAGAAGCAGTAGATATTAGTGAATTGATTTGCGGGATGATTTCTGCTTATGATGATTCTGCGGCAGAAAAACAAATCGCACTATACAAAAATATCCAGCCTCATATTTGCATGCAAGTGCACAAGGATACTTTTTCACAGCTGATTTCGATATTACTTGACAATGCAGTTAAATACACCAAAGAGGGCGGAACGATCCGGTTTTCTGTGACGACCGAGGGCAGCCGTATTTGGATTGTGGAAGAAAATACCTGCGAAGACTTGCAAAACATAGATCCAGAACGGTTCTTTGAGCGGTTTTATCGCTCAGATACCGCCAGGACACAAAGCAGTACATCTTGTGGGTTTGGGATTGGGCTTTCTGCTGCCCGTGCCATTGCAGAGACATTTGGCGGAAAACTGACAGCGGATGAACCGGAAAGAGGAATGATCCGTTTTACTGCCAGGTTTTAACGCCATTTCATAAAATATTCACAAACCTTCCTGCAAGTGTTTATAAGCGGGAAGGTTTTTCTAATGCTGATCATAGGTTTGCCCTTTAAAATGGGAGCATACAAAATATGTTGTAATGGAGGGAGGAATGCTGCATGCAGTTTAGACATGAAAGAAAGCATGAGATAAACAATCTGGACAGACTGGCTTTACGGCAAAGGCTTAAGGCTGTAATGACGCTTGACAGCCATGCCAGAAACGGACAATATGAGATCACCAGTCTGTATTTTGACAATCTGTATGACAAAGCACTGAGAGAAAAATTGGACGGTGTGAACACGCGTGAAAAATATCGGATACGGCTCTACAACCATGATACTTCTGTCATTCATCTGGAGCGAAAGTTTAAGCATGGAGGGCTTGGATACAAAGATACTGCCATACTTACGCCAGAGCAGGCGGTTGCAATTGCAAATGGTGATATTCGCTGGATGAGTGCAAGTACGGATAAAGTAATTCTTGGATTTTATACAAAAATGCGCAGCGAAGGCCTGACGGCAAAGGTAATTGTTTCCTATACTCGCGAACCATTTGTATTTGGCCCTGGGAATGTCCGTGTTACTTTGGACTACAATATCCGCACAGGGCTTCATTGCACAGATTTCCTAGATCCCAACTGCGTTACTGTTCCGATACAAGGGGATTTTTGTATTCTCGAAGTGAAATGGGACAGCTTTCTGCCAGATATCATTCGTGATATTGTACAGCTTGAGAACAGACACAGCACAGCTTTTTCAAAATATGCTGTATGCCGTATGTATGATTAAAACAAATGCTGCAATAACATGTACAGTATAAGCAGCGTAAAGGAAGAAAAAGCAAAGACTGTAAGAATACTGTACAGAAAAGCAGCAAAAACAAAAAAGCAAAAAGAAACAAACGCTGCAAAAACACCGTAACACCGTGCAGAAAAGCAGCGTAAAGGAAGAAGAAACAAACGCTGTATCCATGCTGTACAGCTGCTGCAGCAGTGTAAAGGAAGAAAAAACAAACGCTGTATCCATACTGTACAGCTGTTGCAGCAGTGTAAAGGAAGGATAAAAAATTGTTGTATAAAAAGGAGAAAACATACTATGACTTTTCGTGATATATTCAAATCCAGTTTCCTGGAAAATGTATCTTCCATCAGTGTCTTTGATATGATTCTGACGATAGTCCTATCGTTTGGCATCGGGGTATTCATTTTCCTAATTTACAAAAAAACCTATCGTGGCGTAATGTATTCTGCAGGCTTTGGTACAACACTGATCGCCCTGACTATGATTACAGCGACTGTCATTCTTGCAGTAACCTCTAATGTAGTCTTGTCTCTTGGTATGGTTGGCGCACTGTCCATTGTCCGTTTCCGTACGGCCATTAAAGATCCGTTGGATATTGCGTTTTTGTTTTGGTCGATTGGTGCAGGTATTATCCTGGCAGCAGGTATGATTCCTTTAGCAATCGTTGCAAGCGTTTGTATTGGCATCATCTTATTGATCTTTGTAAACAAAACAACCAATACCCATCCTTATATGGTTGTTTTAAGCTGTATCAATCACGATGCAGAGGTTATGGCAAAAGAATTTTTATCAAAAAATGTAACCCGGACAACAACGAAAAGCAAATCCGCAGTAAGGGGCGCAATTGAATTAAACATGGAAGTACGTCTGAAAGAGGATAATACTGATTTTATTAATATTCTCTCAGAAATGCCTGGTATCAATAGTGCAGTGCTCGTTTCTTACAACGGCGATTATATGGGGTAGACAATGTCAGGAAGTAAATATTTTAATAAAATTGCATGGATTGTTACAGCTTTGATGCTGGCGGGTGCTATTTTGTTCATGAACAGCGGGCTGCTTGGTATGCAGGCAATGCCCCATGCAATGGGATATGAAGACCGCTTATTTGACAACACAAAGGTCCATACCATTGCGATTGTCATGAACGACTGGGACGAATTTATCGCAAATGCAGCCAGCGAAGAATATTATGCTGCCAATATAGCGATTGATGGAGAGACTTACAAAAATGTAGGCATTCGGGCAAAAGGCAATACGTCGCTTTCTGCCGTAGCTGCTCTTGATAGTGAAAGATACAGCTTTAAAATAGAGGTTGATCAGAATGACAGCACCAAGTCTTATTATGGCCTGGATAAGCTGAGTTTGAACAATCTGATTCAGGATTCTACGATGATGAAAGACTATATGACCTATACGATGATGCATGAGTTTGACGTAAACGCCTCATTGTGCAGCTTTGTATATATCACAGTCAATGACAAAGATTGGGGACTATATCTTGCTGTAGAAGGCGTAGAAGAAGCATTTTTGGAACGCAACTATGGTTCTGATTATGGTGAACTCTATAAGCCCGACAGCATGGACTTTGGCGGCGGAGATGACAAGAAGCCAGATGAACTCTTTGATCAGGAAAACAGGGAAATGGAACTGCCGCCTGCGCCGCCAAATCAGGAAAACAGAGAAATAGGAATGCAGTTTGAACCATCTGCCATGTTAAAAGGCGGCGAAGAAACAAGCGATGCGTTTGAGAGGGGAGCATTGGATGTAAAGCTGCAATATATCGACGATCAGCTTGACAGCTATTCCAATATCTGGGATAATGCTAAAACAGATATTACAAAAGCAGATCAAAACCGTTTGGTGGAAAGCTTGAAAAAACTTTCAAGCAGGGAAGACATAGCATCCGTTGTAGATATCGAACAGGTCATCCGCTATTTTGTTGTTCATAACTTTGTCTGCAATGGCGATAGTTATACGGGATCTATGATTCATAACTACTATCTGTACGAACAAAAGGGACAGATGGCAATGATTCCGTGGGATTACAATTTGGCATTTGGAACGTTCCAGGGTGGGAACGCACAAAGCACTGTCAATACGCCAATTGATTCCCCTGTGGAGAACGGCTCTGGAGAAGACCGTCCTATGTGGAATTGGATTGTATCTGATGAAACATACACAAGCTTGTATCATGAGTATTTTGAGACTTTTTTGAGCAGTGTTAATATGGAAAGCATGATTGATCATGCGTATAACCAGATAAAATCTTATGTGGCAAAAGATCCGACCGCGTTTTACACTTATGAAGAATTTGAAACAGGTGTAGAGACGCTTCGGCAGTTTTGTAAAATGCGCAGCCAAAGTATTTCTATGCAGCTTGAAAACGGGGAAACCGTCAATTGCATGAACTATGTGGATGCTTCTGCAATTACTCTTTCGGATATGGGTTCTATGGACACTGGTATGGGCGGCTTTGGCGGCGGTTTGACAAGCAAGATGGAGCGTAATAGTTCTTTTGTGCATAACCGTACAGACAGTTCTTCCAATAATACTAGCGGGTGGATCTGGATCGCTGTTTCAGTGTTTATTCTTGCGGTGGGCTTACTTACAGCAAAAAAGTATAAAAGCTAAGCCAGCCGCTGAGCCGCTCGAAAGCATGAGCGTAGTTATTATGCAGGCCGTGCAGACGACAAAGAAGCGAATTCTTATGTTTTTCTTAAGAAAAAACAGACATATTTTTAAAAACAGAAGTGTTTATGTTTGGTATGATTATTAGAAACAAAACACTTCTGCTTTTTTACGGAGATAATATGATGAGAGAGCTAAGGATTGTATATGAGATTAAATTTCCGCAGTGCTTGCAGAGAAATGATACGGATGATATCTATTTGCCGCAGCAGCAAATAGAGTAGAGA
>CANDJR010000043.1 GCA_947385105.1 uncultured Eubacterium sp. | reverse complement strand
ATTTCTAACGGTGACTGGAGTTCAGACGTGTGCTCTTCCGATCTACTATTTTACAGAGCATTATGAAGAAAATAAAATCCTGTTTGACTATAAATTAAGAAGCGGACGCTGCACCACCACAAATGCACAGTATCTGCTGCGCATGGCGGGCATCCTAAGCTAGATGAGCTTTTAACGGAAAACCTAACGCTCACAAATAAAAAACAAAAGAACAAATAGATCTTTCACCTTAAATTATGGTATAATATTATTTTATGAAATCATTTTACAAATTAGAGGATGGTATAATGAAAAAAAGTATTACTCCAAACCAAATTAAGCAAAACAACCGCAGCCTGATTTATCATTTCATCTATACTCACAGAAAAGTCTCTCAGCAGGATATTTCCTATGAGCTGCACCTTAGCCGGCCCACAGTTACATCGAACCTAGTAACTATGGAGGCAGACGGACTCATTCAGAAAAACGGCCAGATTGATACAGAATATGTAGGCAGGAAAGCAGCTGCCTATTCCATTGTTGCTGATTACCGTATTAGCATTGGTGTAGAAATTTTAAAAAAGGAAGTAAAACTAATTGCTGTGAATCTATATGGTGACGAAATCAGCCACAAAACGTATGCTATCGCCTTTTCAAACAACGAATGCTATTTTAAAACTATTTGCAGCCAAATTCTGGAATTTAAAAGTACACTGGGAATCGAAGATGAACAGCTCCTTGGTATTGGTTTTGCTATGCAGGGCCTTGTTACGCCTGACAGACAGACAATCCTGTATGGAGAGATCCTATCATGCACTGGACTCTCCCTGGAGGAATTTTCCAGGCATCTTCCTTATCCGTGTGCGTTTATCCACGATGCAGACAGTGCGGCGGTTTCTGAACTATGGGTCTCCCCGGAACTTTCCGATGCCTTTTATCTTTCACTAAGCAGGCATCTTGGTGCTGCCATGATTTCCAAAGGCACAATACTGACTGGAAAACACGGCCACAATTCTACCATTGAGCACATCCAGATGCAGCCAGATGGCATAGAATGCTACTGCGGCAGGAAAGGGTGCATGGAAACATTGCTGTCTTTGTCATCCCTTTTGGAAGAAAACGAAGATATCGAACTTTTTTTTGAAAAGGTGCGTGCAAAAGAGCCTTCTTTCTTAAAACGCTGGCATCATTTTCTAAATGATTTAGCAAAGGCCGTCAACCTGCTTCATCTGATTTACGATACAGACTTTATCCTTGGCGGATATATTGCCCAGTATCTTTGTAAAGAAGACCTTGCCTTTATCCATGAAAAAATACAAAGGATGACTCCGTTTTCAGAAGCGCCCGATTTCCTTTTGATCAGTAAGATGCCCAGACACAATATTTCGATAGGAGCTGCACTGATCTTTATCCAGAAATTTTTAAATAAACCGGATCTATCATAAATGTATCCTCAGCAGACAGGCGCATAAAACAAAACTGTACTTCTGCTGCTTCAAGACAATTCGTAGTAAAAGCAGGAAACGGATTACGGCTTGCCTATTACTATTTGTACTAAAAAGACGAAACGTATCGTTGTTTGCAGAAAAATTGGTTACAAACATAAATTATTATGCTATGATAAAGTATCATCATTTACATTAAGAATACAATATGCCGCATATTGTTAAGATGAAATGAATCAGCCTGGCAATTACAAATGCCAAAATAAAAGAAAGAGAGGCTCTAAAAATGGACCAAAAAACAAACAAATCCAAAAGCAGCGCTTCAAAACGGAGAGGGCTGGGGATTACCGTAAAATTAGTGGCAGCTGTTGTTGTGAGCGTTATCATTGCTGTATCAGCACTTCTTGCAGTTGTCTATCAACGAATGTCTCAAACGCTCTTGGATAAAAGCAACGAAATGCTATATGTTACAATGGAGCGAACAAATGAGGAAACGCAAACATGGATGAACCATACGCTTGCCATGTTAGAATCACAAAGAGATACGATCCAGTACGAAAATATGGAGAATCTTGAATTAACAGAATATATTAAGCATACTGCAGGGCAGCAGGAAGCTTAACCAGCAGGATTGTATGTTGCTTTGACAGACGGCTCTTTTTATCATGCATCTTATGTGCCAGGGCCGGAATTTAGCGTGTTTGAAAAAGATTGGTATCTGGATGGACTAGAGTCAGAAAACTTTCGGTTAGGTGCTGCATATCTTGATGAAGCCAGCCATGAGTATGTGGTAAGTGCATTTGGCGTGCTAAAAGACAGCAATCAGAGAGTACGCGGTGTTGCAGTGGCAGATGTATATTTAAATTCCATTTCAGATATCATTAATAGTATCCAACTTGAAGAAACCGGCGGTATTTTTCTTGTTGATACACATACAAACACCATTATCGGACACAAAGATCCAGAAATGACTGGAAAAAAACTAAGTGAATCCGATGGTATATATACTTATGCACTTGAACAATTGCAAAATAAAACGACAGGAATCAGTCTTTATAACGACACATATATTGAAATATCAAATATCCCAGAAAGCGATTGGGCGGCAGTTGCTTATGTATCAAAAGCAGAAGTATTAGCTGAGCTTTATGACCTAACAAAAATTATGATCGTCATGTCCATAATCTCTGTAATTATTATGACGATTCTGGTTAGCATTCAGATTCGGCGGATTATTGGCCGGCCAGTCAAAGAGATCAGCCAGGTAGCCACTCAAATTGCAGAAGGGGAGCTAAACCAGTCCATACAATACAAATCCAAAGATGAACTGGGTGCACTTGCAGATGACTTTAACCGGCTTACGATAAGGCTGCGTGATTACATAAAATATATCAATGAAATCTCAGATACACTTCGGGAAATTGCAAAAGGAAATCTGGCATTTGAACTGCAAAATGAATATGTTGGCGAATTTACAAAAATCCGGGAATCTTTGGATGAAATTGCCATTGAACTCAATCTCATTGTAGGACAGATGAGCGCATCTTCCAGAGACGTCGCTTCTGGTGCTTCTCTTGTTTCCAATAGCGCAGTTAGTCTGTCTCAAGGTTCTGCCGAACAGGCTGCAGAAGTAGAAACATTAGCTGGACATATTGGGAAAGTATCTGAGCAAGTGCAGTTGATCTCACAGGAAACGAAACGGGCAAGCGGTATTTCCAGGGAAGTGCGTAACGGACTTTTACAAAGCAACATAAAGATGCAGAATATGACAGATGTTATTCAAAAAATTAGTGAAAAATCCAATGCCATTCATAAGATTGTAAAAACGATTGATGATATTGCATTTCAGACCAATATTCTCGCTTTAAACGCTGCTGTCGAAGCCTCACGGGCAGGAGACGCTGGAAAAGGCTTTGCAGTAGTCGCTGAAGAAGTCCGGACTTTGGCTGGGAAATCTGCGAATGCGGCACAGGAAACAACAGAACTTCTGGGAGAAACAATCACCTCAATGGAAGAAGGCGTCGTTGCTGCAGATGATACTGCAAATTCTATGCTAACAGTTGCAGAATTGGCAAAGGAGATGGATCTGTTAATCAGCAGCATTGCAGAATACACACAGCAGCAATCTGTCGAAGCAGAAGAAATCCGTCATGGTATTGATCAGATCGCAATTGTTGTCCAGGAAAATGTAAATACTGCCGAATCCAGCGCTGCTGCCAGTGAAGAATTGTCCAGCCAGGCTGATTCTCTGCGAGAACTAGTAGCTAAGTTCCGACTGAAAGGTTAAATATGATAAGGAGAACATCTATGAAAGCTTTAGAAAATTTGAAAATCCTTGACTTTACTACACTTCTTCCAGGACCGTATGCTACGCTCATGCTGGCGGATTTAGGTGCAGACATATTGAAAGTAAGTTCACCAAGCAAACCAGACATTGTTCTGGAATATGAACCATTTGTAGAGGGAACTGAAATTTCTGCAAATGAAGTCTGGCTTGGGCGTAATAAACGAAATATTTTTCTCAATCTAAAAAGCCCAGATGCCATCAAAATTGTAAAAAAGCTAATCCAGGAATATGATATTCTTGTAGAACAATTTCGTCCTGGCGTCATGGAACGCTTAGGCCTTGGTTATGAAGAACTAAGAAAGATAAATCCTGCTTTAATCTATTGTTCTCTTACTGGATATGGACAGACCGGGCCACTGGCAAATGCTGCTGGACACGATTGTAATTACATGGCGCGCAGCGGAAATCTTGCTATGGCAGGGTATCGTAATGCAGGGCCTGCACCGATGAATATTCAGATAGCAGATATCTGTTCTGGTTCGTCAAATACTGTGATTAGCATCTTAGCTGCTGTAAACTACCGTCATATGACTGGAAACGGACAGTATCTTGACGTTGCAATGATGGATGGGCTCATTCCATTAACTGGAATGGATGGCATCCGCTATTTGGCAACGCATGAAGACAGCGGACGGGAATCCAGACGTCTGAATGGCGGCTCCCTTTATGGCTATTATGAGACAAAGGATGGAGAATACCTAAGCGTTGGCTCTTTGGAACCAAAATTTTGGGCAAAATTTTGTACTGGGATCGGCTGCACTGACCTCATCAAGGAGACAGCAGAACCTAGTAATATTGAATCTGCCCGCAAACGGGTACGTGAAATTGTGAAAAGTAAAACAAGAGATGAATGGGTGTCTGTATTTCAAGACCTGGATTGCTGCGTAGAACCAGTGCTTTCTTTACAAGAAGCATTTGATGAAGACGTACAGATTAAGGCACGAGAGCTCATCGTAGAGGTTGAAGTCCCTTGTACTGACGGTAAGAAAATCCGTCAGCTAGGATCGCCTTTTAAATTATCTGCATGCGGTATGACCTATAAAGAAGGCGGTTATCCGCTTGGTTATCATACAAGAGAAGTAATCCAAGAACTTGGAATGGATTATGATGAACTGGAAAAACGCGGTACATTTACTTAAATGACAGGGAGGTTTGCTACCCATTCCCTGAGTAGCAAACCTCCCACACCACTGTTCTTTTCGCTCTGCTATTATTTTCTAATCTATAACTTCTTTGAATTTGCTGGTAAAGTGCCTTAGTCCAATTCCAATACATCTACAAATAAATCAACAGTCTGCCTGTGCAACGCAAACGTTGTTTACAGCTGGAATTTACTTGCCTGCTCATTCTGGCGGCGGCTCAATTCCACTAATCCTTGTGTATCTTTTGTACATTCGTTAATCGTCTGTGACAAAAGCATCATACTAGCGCTTGTTTCCTCTGTTGATGCCGCATTTTCTTCTACTACGCTCGCAAGGCTATTCACAGAATCTGTAACAATTTCTTTTAACGAATTTAAAACTTCAGTCTGACTCCCGATTTCCTTTGTTACTTCTTCTACCAGAGAAATCTCTTTGCTCAAATGCTGAAATGCCATTCTTGTTTCATCTAAACGTTTTTGCTGCTCTTGTACATTATCTGTTACTTCATGCATTTTACTTACAGAATTTTTTACATTTCCTACAAGTTCTTTTACAATTCCCTCTATCTCTTGTGCACTGCTGGAAGATTCTTCAGAAAGATTACGTATTTCCTCTGCTACAACGGCAAAGCCTCTGCCTGCCTCTCCAGCCCTGGCCGCTTCAATGCTGGCATTTAGGGAAAGCAAGTTTGTCTGAGCTGCCAAGCCTTTAATAATCTCTATTGTCTTATTAATATTTGCAGCAGAATCATTATTTTTATTTGTCTGCTCAGAAACTACATCAATTGTCTCAATCGTTGTCTTTGTAATACGTTCTAATTCCTTGATACTATCTGCTGCTCCAACTGAATAATCTGCCATTGCTGATACTGCTTCTTCCAGTTTTTGTACACCATCTTTTTCTACTTCAATGACACCACCCAGTTCTGAAATCTTTTGGTTCACTGTTTCTGTTTCATTGGACTGGTTCGTAGCCCCTTGTGCTAAATCTTCAATTGCCTGGTCAGTACTTTGGATACTATCTATAATTGAATCAAATTTCTTACTAAATTTTTCACTGCTTTGGTTTAATGCCTCTCCTGTATGTACCATACTGCCAAGCATACTTGCCAATGACTGGCGAACATTCTCTAAAGAGCGTGCCATTCCACCAATCTCATCTGCACGATTTAATAAAGAAGGCTTTACCGTAAAGCTCAAATCTCCTTTTGCAGCCTGGCGCAAATTTCCCTCTACCAGCTTAATACCCTTTGTAAGCCGAAGACCTCCAATTGTAGAGATCACCAATGCGACAACCAGCATGATCACTGCTGCAATGGTATAAATAAACTGCATATTAGAAAATTCTTTTTGGATATATACTTCCTGAGCTTTTATTTTGGCATTCATATCATCCACATAATTTCCAGTTGCAACTGCCCAGCCCCAAGGCTCAAACATCTGGGTATAAGCAATTTTAGGCGCAACCGTCACCCCGTCTGCCTTTGTAAAATAAAACTCATTGTATCCGCCTCCTGCTTTTGCAGAATTTACAATACTTTGCGTAACTTTAACCCCATTTTGATCTGTTAAGTCATAACGGTTTGTCCCTTCTTGCTCTGTCAAAATAGGATGCATTACTAATACATGATCTTCTCCGTCTATCCAAATATAGCCAGATGCATCTTCCCGGTAACGCATATTACGCACTGCTTCGGCAGCCAGTTCTTTTGCCTCATCCTCGGTTATTTCTCCATTCTGGCTACGATCATAATAATGTTGTACAACAGCTAACGCACCCTGAACCTGAGACTTAATCTCCATCGAATAACCATCTGTTACAGATTCCTCATATAGTTCAACTGATTCAGCTAATGACTGCTTCAAATAATGGATTCCTAAAACTGCTAACCCAATCGTAGGTACAGAAACCATAATACAAATAATAGAAATCAACATAACCGTCAAGCTACGGAATCCTTTCATTCCTTTTGTCTTCACATGCATTTTTTCCTTCATAAATAACCCCGCTTTCCACATCCACTTACAACATTTCCAGTTTCATTATACACATTTTCCAAAGTATTGTCTACACCAATACCATTTTTATAGCAATATTTACAATTTATTCATTACTGCTCACACCTGTGATGCACACAGTAACGGGATTTATGCATTCTTATGGGTTTTACATTATCTGTTTGTAAATTACATTCTTACGTTTAAAGAGATTCCTTCCCCTGCTTTTTGTATAAAGCTATCACAATATGTTGCAGCATAAATTCTAAAAATAAAGAAAACATGTGGTAAATCTTTGCTTTTAACTTCTTTATTTAATGCCTTTTTGTAGAGCAGGAGATTCATTTTTACTGTGACACAAAAAAACTGCAAACTCTGTTCAACCAAAGTTTGCAGCTTATTATTTGAATGCAGAAGATGGGACTTGAACCCACACGATATTGCTACCACAGGCACCTGAAGCCTGCGCGTCTGCCAATTCCGCCACTTCTGCTTGGAACAAGATATATAATACACGACATTGCATCATTCGTCAAGTCTTTTTTCATTTTAATAGATTTTTTTTGTACTAAAAAATACAGCCAAATATCTTTGCTTTTTGTGAATTATTTTTCCTTTTTTTTATTGACATCTCATCCTCAAGGTGTTATCATATAAAAGTCGTTGGGAACATTCAACAATATAACTGCGGAAGTGTCGGAACTGGCAGACGAGCAAGACTAAGGATCTTGTGGGCAATGCGCTCGTGTGGGTTCAAGTCCCATCTTCCGCATTTAACCCTTGGGACGCCTTGTAAATCTTAGATTTACAGGGCATTTTTTTATTTCAATTTTACGATGTGTTCCCTTTATACTCGCAAGACTACTTTGAAGTTTTCTGGTCGTCTGATGAGCAAAGTTAAGTAGCATTTCCATGTATTTCACCATTTCTTAGATAAGGTATGGATGTCTTTCCAAAAATACCGCCCCATCCTTGCCATTCTGTAAACCTCCTTTTTCTAATTTTTACGATAACTAAAGTTATGATAAAAAGGATATCGCATAAGCAATATATAAAAATTTATTATTATATGTTAAAATCAAATGATAGTTGTAAGGAAACTATGCTTTTCATAATCATTCAGAGGAATCACATATCGTATCATTATAATAAGGATTATAATATAAATAAGGAAAAAGAAGAATATGTTTCATTGCGAAACGAAATCAATAGCTTAGTAACTTTAACAGATAATATTATATGTATCCTCTATACTTTTTTAGCAGCTTATGATACATTTGTTTTTACCAAAAACGATACCGTTTATTTATTATTTCCTTATGTAGTGATAATTCCTGTCTATTTCATAGTTATAAGTAAAAGGGCAGCTATGTGCAAAATAAGTGCACACATATCTATATTTCATGAGATAGACGGAAATTATTGGGAAACACGAATGGTTTTACCTTTTGCGTTCCGCTCAGATCTCCCTTCTATTGCATAATAGCCACATCCATGAATTCGTTTCAAGATTCCGTTCCAGCTCTATTTGTACTTGACACGCTCATACAAACTTCCATAAGATCGCTGGCATAGGAAGAAAGTGCATAAGCCGTGATTTTTTTATAGGAATCATATGCATTCAAATTGTCTTTTTGACTGTTATCCAGAACATATGTATCGTTATCTTTGTCTTTATATATATCAAAAGCAATCATTAAGTTGAGCTGTTGCAAATTATTTAATCCTCTTATAATTATTTCGTCTGACATCATCAAATCATCTATCAAAACACAAATGTAATATTGATAAAAAACATTTAATATTTCTCCATTGTCATAAGCTATCAATGGTTCTGGTTCATTGGAAATGACAGATAGGATCGTTTTTTCCATTGTATAAAACCGCTGAAATGAAACGCCCAAACAATCTCCATCTAACTGATTTTTAGAAACAAACTTCAATAATTCTGCTTCGACCCATGTAAGCTTCTGAAGCGTATATACATAGGAAGGCTGCACATGATCCCAAAAATCTTTATTACTTGCATTTCCTAGCAATTCGGAAAACATATTTTCCAAAATTTTTTCTTGTTCATTGTCAAATGTATATTTTACATATTCTAACAAAGGGCCTACTATCAAAGGTGAAGGATTTGTTCGTTTTTCCACTGGCACTTTTTTTAATGCAGAAGAAATAAACACTTTATATTTGTTTTTCAGTTCATCTGCTGTCATCCCTAAAAAATAAAACGGCAGTGCTGCAAATTTTAAAATATACTTTTCTGTGTTATCAAATTGACGAAAAGACAATTCAGCTAAATCCGTATATCTTCCATTGATAGGTAATTCGTTTTCAATTATTTTCTCATTTTCCATAAATGCTCTCCCATCTAAAATATGATGCTTTTTGACAATATTTTAGATTATGATTGTACTTTTATCAGTATTTTTATCTTTTTTAATTATATTAACACATTACGACTTAATTTTCTATAAAATTATGAGTGAATTTATGTGATCTTTCGAGATGGGTAAATGATAGCAGATCTGCTGACGCAGATGCAGCTGAACTGGAATCTCTGCTAATAGAAGAAATATATCTTGAATCATAAAAGGATGACACCCTCAGTGAACGAAAGAATACACCTTGTCCACTGAGGGTCGTAAAGGCAGCGGCAGAATGGAATTGGCTAATCTGACTCTAATACAATTTGGGTTGAACATTTGAAAACTTTATGGTAATATAAAGCGATACGCCATAAGTTTTTATGACGCTTTTTGTGTTCACTTTTGCTGCTTAAAAAATGCAGTATTTCAGATTTGTATCTGTATTGTGAGGATGTGGAATACCTGGCAGATTCCTATTGCAGTACTTCCTAATTGTAGTACTTCCTACCGCACCTTGGCTTCTACGCTGGTTCTGAGAGGTTGTGTCTTGTAGATCCACTTGCGGCTTTGAAGCCTTGCCTAAAGTTTTGGGAGCCTCGAAGCAGCTGTTTTACTTCTGCTGCCAGAAACAAAAAGATGGAAAGGAAAAAGAAACATGAAGTCAATCAAGTCTAAAATCCAAATCAGTATGTTGTCAGCAGTATTGATCAGTGCCGTGTTAATTGGAATGATTACGGCATTTTTGAACGCCAGCGGTATTGACGATGTCATGACAAAGACATTGGGACCTGCCACGCAGATGGCAGCAGACGCGGTAGAATGGCGTATGGATAAGTATTGGACCGCACTGCAAGAAGCTGCCGCTTCTGATTTATTCAGACAATCTGAACCGATGGATCCAAAACTAGTTCCTATAAGAGAAGACATTGCTCAAAGAAACGGTTTTTTATATACTGGTAAAATGGATGCCAGTGGATTTTCTTCCACCGGCTATAACTATGCCGAAGATCATTATTTTCAGGAATGTAAGCAGAGCATGAAGCCTTATATTTCTGACATTATGAATGACGGTCAACAGTTGATCTTTTTACTCGAAGTTCCTATTATTATAAACGACAAGTTTGAGGGCGTAGTGTATGGCGGAATCAGCGCTGATTTCCTATCTGATATTGTAGTCAAGCTTGCAATGGGCAACGATGGTGTCGCCTATGTGTTAGATGGCAAAGGCGATGTGATCGGCCATAGGGAGCGTTCTATCGTAGAGGAAGGTTCTAATATGATCGAAACTGCCAAGACAGATGCCAGCGTAGCGGATGTGGCTGCGGTTAACCAGCGTATGATCCAGGGTGAGACCGGATTTGGCGCTTACAAATTCTATGGTGATAACAAACTTGTAGGGTTTGCACCTATTGGCGGCATCCAAGAATGGAGTATTGCCATTGAGGCCAGTCAAAGGGAGTTTAAGTCTACTTTGGATCGGAGCATCATGCTCACAATTCTGGTAGTAATATTGGTCATCATCGCTACATATCCTGTGGCAGTAATTGTAGGCCGCTCCATCTCGGTTCCTATCCGTGCCTGTGTCACCCGGCTGGAAAAGCTGGCTGACGGCGATTTGCAGACGCCCACTCCTGCGGTCAAATCCAAAGATGAGACAGCGGAATTGGCAAAAGCCTTGGATACTACGATTCATCGCTTAAATGACGTCTTACAAGATGTGTCCCACCATTTAAGCAAAATGGGGCAAGGCGATTTCAGAGAGCAGATTACCCGTACATACTGGGGAGATTTTGTAGCAATAGAAAAATCCATTAAGGCGATCCACACTTCATTGAAAAATATGCTTCTTCAGATCAGTCAATCAGCCGCAACTGTAACGGCCAGCGCTAGTCAGGTGTCTAATGGCTCACAATCCTTGAGCCAGGGAGCAGCTGAGCAGGCCAGTGCTGTTCATGAGCTTTCTGCTACTGTCGGCGGCATTGCAGAAAATGCCAGACAGACCGTAGCAGCAGCCGAACAAGCTGGGAACTTTGTAAACGAGGTGGGCGCTCATCTGAATAGTAATGCAGATTATGTCAAGGAATTAAACACTGCCATGGAAAAAATTTCAGGTTCTTCCTCTGAGATCCGTAAGATCATTGATACCATTGAAAATATTGCATTTCAGACCAATATTTTGGCTCTAAACGCTGCCGTAGAGGCTGCCAGGGCAGGAAGTGCAGGCAAAGGTTTTGCCGTAGTGTCTGATGAAGTACGCAGCCTGGCCGTAAAGTCTGATGAGGCCGCCAAAGCCACAAAAGAACTCATTGAAAGGTCTATTGCCGCGGTTTGGGAAGGCGGGCAGGTGGTAGACAAGGTGACAGAATCGCTGGCGCAAACGCATTCTATCGCTGGAAACGTCACTGCCAAAATGAATGCAGTAGTGCAGGCTATTGAAAACCAGACTTCAGCCATTACACAGGTAACAGAAGGAATTGACCAAATTTCAACCGTAGTGCAAAGCACTTCTGCAACTTCGCAACAAAGCGCTGCCACTGCACAAAATCTTTCAGAGCAGTCCAAGCTGATGAACGATCTTGCGCAAATGTTTCAACTAGATTAGAGATTTATATTCTATTCAGTAATCAGCGACTTTTGTAGTCCTCTGGTCAACTGTATACGATACGAATTTTAGTAAAAACTGGAGTTGCATTTACGCCATTTTATAATAAGTTAGAGAGGTATTTATACTATTTTCTAATAAGTTAGAGTTGCATTTATACTATTTTCTAATAAGTTAGAGAGGCATTTATACTATTTTCTAATAAGCTAGAGTTGCATTTATACCATTTTCTAATAAGCTGGTAGGTGCTGTCGCACGAAGCAAACGACATACAATAGCAAGTAATCCGCATCAGAAAATACTCTGCATATTGTATACTTTTCGCTTCATGCGACAGCACCTTCTCCTTTTACTCATCGCATCATCCTTTCGTAATTCCCCGAATCTTTTTGCAGTTAAATCTCACCGTTTCGTTTCCATATGCAAGACCATAGCAATTTTACCTTCCCGCAATTGTATCTGGAATATAAGACGATATCTCATACTTGCCTGTTTACGATTCTGATTTGCAATAATGCTGATGCAATTGGTATATTTTTTGCTTGATAAGCTCTATGAGTTCCACTGGTTCTAACACAGTAGCGTTATTTCCAAATGGCAGTATAAAATCAGCAACCCATTCTAAAGCAGTATCATTGATTTTTGTGTCGATAATCCCTCCGCCCATTGGAAATGTTTTTAATCCTTTTGCAAGTAAATATTCACTTTCGCACCGTTTTACGCCTATGTCCGTTAGTTGGATTTTTATGTGGCAATCATTTTTAACCTCTGTTTTTTCAAGATATTCTTGTACAGACGCAGGGATTGGGTATTTGCCTTTTGGATAAGGTTTTTCTTCGATCATTTCTTTGATACGATCTACCCGGAATACTCTGATTTGATTTGCTGTTGTACAATAGGCTGGGCAATACCAAAGTCCATTCATGGCATACAAACCGATAGGGATTATTGTGCGCGTGCTTTCTGAATATGTCGACGAATACCGTATCGTTATGGCATGATGATTGATGACAGCAAGAAACATAGATTGAAGCAATGGTGAATCGCAATGCCTGTCAGGAATCCAAAATACGATTTTGTTTTGCATCTGCGTAATCCTTTTTTGGATATCTAATGGCAGGCAATTTAAAAATTTTTTCAAGACAGATATGGTTTCCTGTTCAAAAGGCAGGTCACGATAATATTGCAATGCTTGGCAGGCAAAGAAAACAGCTTTTGCTTCGCTTTCTGAAAAAGTAATCGGCGGCAAAACGCGTTCTTTCAAGATATGATACCCACCTGCTGCCCCAACTTCGGAGTAAAGAGGGAATCCAGCCTGCTCCAATTCTTGCAAGTCACGTAGTATGGTTCTTTTAGATACGGAAAATTCATTTGCTAATTCACCTACTGTAAAATCCTTTTTTGCATTAATTGTTATCATCATTTCAATCAGCCGTTCTGCTTTTGACATTTTTATACTCCTTCCGAAATAGTGACAGCTTTTGTCATGATTCTATGGTAAACTATCTATGTATCAAATACAATGGAAAAATGGCACGCTAGAATGTAAAGGAGAAGATTATAATGGAAAAATTAATGTACATGATGTTGATTAAGAAAACAAAGACCTATCCTAAATTAACAAAACAGACAGTTATCGAACACGTTGAAAATATCAAAAAACTAGACGATGCAGGAAAGCTGGAAATCTGCGGTGTCTTTAAAGGTTATCCAGGAATGGCAGGTATGTATATCCTAAAAACAGAAAGCCGTGAAGAAGCAGAAGAAATATGCCAGTCTGAGCCTTTGGTAGTGGGAGGTTATGCAACCTATCAATTAGTTGGTTTTCAGATTGCAAACCGGGAGAATCATTATTTACTGTGATGGTGCAAATGGGCAGTACGCAGCAGGGCTGGCAAGGCAACGAAATGAGGTGTACGAAACGTACACGAATTGTCGTTAACGCCGCCAGCCGCCAAAAAAGGCACTTGGTAGGGAACCGAAGGAGTTTTTTCTATCTGATTTTCCTGCATCTTAATTTTCTTACCTTATTTATCTCTATGATACAGGCTGATACATTCGTCTATAATACTTTCTATAATTCGCACCTCTGCAGCCGCGAGCCTGTCCAACTTATCCGATAAAAGCAGCTTATCCTTATCAATAATATCCCCTGTAAGCAGATAGTCTGTGCTGACCTCCAGTGCTGCTGCAATTTTCATCAGGTTTTCTGGCCGCATGGCACGTTTGCCAGATTCCGCGTAACTGACAAACTGGGTTGTTAAGCCGCTCATCTCAGCAAGCGTCTCCTGTGTCAGCCCAAGCTTTTTTCTGCGCTCCATCACGCGTTTCCCAACTTCATCCAGATACAGTTTCACATCCATCATATGTTTCTCCATTTCCTTTCACTTCGTTAAATTCTATCAACAGTTCCCAAAATAAATAATAGTTTGTTGTTGATGTATTTTAACAAAACGATTTTCATACAATCTGAATGCTGCACTGCTGCAGCCAGTCCCCTAATTTTCTAGTAAAACACAAGTACTGCTGGAAATGTTATGGTTTGTTTATCATATCAAAGCATAGGAGCTTCACCAGTATGAACAAACAAAAGACAAAGCAAATGTGCCAAAAATTAGAAATCCAGACTTACCGGATTGCTTTTGGAGGGGACGACTATCTCTATTCCTTCTCTTTCAAAGCTGCCATGGACAGACCCAAAGTGAATGGCCTGCTTAGTGCAGCCTGCAGCAGCTTATATGAAAATCTCCCTGAAGCTATCCGCTCC
This sequence comes from uncultured Eubacterium sp., assembly GCA_947385105.1. Classification (GTDB taxonomy): domain Bacteria; phylum Bacillota; class Clostridia; order Lachnospirales; family Lachnospiraceae; genus Eubacterium_J. The sequence goes on along the minus strand of CANDJR010000043.1, from coordinate 4,617 downwards.
TGTCTGGACTCGTACTGCCTGGAATACTCAAATTTTGTCTCCGCCGCAGCCCGTCTGGAACATAAAAAGATTATGGCATTCGCAGGCTGCCTTCTTCAAAGCAGCTCCTATGACATTCTTGACAAGCTGGCTTGCGGTGCAGATACCTATTACGGGATTATGGATCATCAATGTCTCATTGACGCAAACTGCTGCGAAGGATGTTATTATGCTGTATCCAAAACTATCTCTATGCAAAATCATACCGCAGAACGTCATGTCATTGGGCAGACATTCCTGTGCGATGCATCCAGCGGCTTAGAAAAATCTCTTTTTGCCATCAGAAAAAATGAAGGCAGTCTGCCTATGTGCACATTAGAAAAAACAGCTGGCTGTCCAGTCCTGTCTCCTTTTGGCTGCATGGATGTGGCAGGGCTACTGGTAAACATTCATTCCATCACAACAAAAGAACAGGCTGCCAGGCTGGCCAATCGGTAAACACTGCAAAATATAGCAGCATTTCCGTTGCTTTCATGAGGGCAGTTTGCATATAAAGTAACAGGCATGTGTCTGCTTTGCGATATTTGTGTCCGTATGTAATTTTTTATTTTTATTCTCTATGAATGCAAAAAAGCGTATGTTTCACATTTGTTTGTGCCATACGCTCTTCCACTGTTATCTTGATATGAAATTATTTATGCCAACTGCATAACCTTGACTTACACTTTCTTCCTGCAAAATGTTTCAAAAGTTTTCCTCCTGATCTTCACTCCTTTTGCCGTTCATTTCTAAAACATGATCCAGTTACAAAAACGCCCTATGGTTTTACACATTGAGCTTTCATGGTCATTTCCTAATCTATTTCGTCACGAAATTTTTTTTCTATTTCTGAATCCGTTTTATAAAATCCAAAAACCAAGAACCCGACGCCTACACAACCTCCGACAATGAGAGCATTATGGCTTGAAATATTAAGCAGCAGCAGCATTACATTTAAAAGAAGCTCGATTACTCCCAACTTTTTCCCAAGGAATATAAAAATATCGGGTGCGATACTTTGTGCATAGTCCCAATGAGCCTGCGATTTTCTTGAAGTCGCTGTGTTATATCCATTCTGTGAATGCATATCTGATACAGGATGTTTCTTCAATAAATAGCCAACTAAAATCATTACATATGGCACAATGAAGTTTAAGATCAATAAAAAAGGCATATGTTTCCCCCTTTCAGCTTCTAATTGGATTTGTTATTACATTATAGCACAAAGCAGTTAAGATCTGGGAACTTATTTCAAAAAAATCAGATCCAAACCGCTTTTATAAAATGCCAATCAGCTGTTTGCCTTTACAGTGCTTTTGTGCTGCCTTTGCCTTTCTTTGATGACCAGCTAAATGTAGTAGTGCCTATATTTCAGAAATCCGGCTATACTTTTTCAATGGGATAGCGTATAATGGAGCAAACGATCAATCGAAGTTTATGGAGGTAATAAGATGAATTTTGATACTAATAATTTAAGATGGACAAGAAAGCCTGCTGATTACACGATAGCGGATGATAAAATTGAGATCACAACAAGTCCTCACACAGACTTATGGCAAAGAACATACTATCATTTCAGAAATGACAATGCACCTGTTTTACAGATGGAAACAGCTGAAAAATTCTTTTCCTTTACAGTGAAAACAGAATTTGAAAGTAAACATAGATTTGACCAATGCGGAATTGTCATGTACCTTGACAGCGAAAATTGGCTAAAAGGTTCGATCGAATATGAAAATGAAAAATTTCAGCACCTTGGAAGTGTTGTTACAAATAATGGATATTCGGATTGGTCCACAACAGAAATAGATGCTTCTGTAAAGTCGATGTGGTATCGATTTAGCCGCAGAGAAGATGACTATTGCATCGAGTGTTCTGAAGATGGCATTACGTTCAAGCAGATGCGTGTATGCCATATGTGGAATGGATACGGGACGATTCAGTTTGGCATCTATGCCTGCAGTCCTGAAGAATCATCTTTTCAGGCAACGTTTACCAACATGGAAATAACAGAATGTAAGTGGCTTGCGCACAACGGACAGCAGCCGGACTAAATGTACTACTTAAAACTAACGATCCGCAGCCGCTAAACAGCGCCTCTCAAATTGGAAATCCGCAAATTCTTTTGGAAAGAAAAACAACGGGGTTGTGGCACAAAGTACATGACATACAATTACAAGTAACCCGCATTAGGAAATGCTCTACATATTGTAAATTTGTAGCTTCATGCGACAGCCCCGGAAAAAACTGATTTTTCATATGCATTTCTTATTGACATCCTTTGTTCATCTGGTAATTCCCTTATATTGACGTTTCGGCTTGCTTTTTATAAATACAGTAGCTGCTTTTTTCGGGCAAATATTTACACAGCGATAGCAAAGTATACAATTATTTTTTTGTATGACTCTCTTTTTACCAAGCTGGAGATTGTGCATAGGACAGTTTTTTACACATAATCCGCATAGAATACAGTCCTTATCTGCAGAAAAGGAACTGCGCCCTTTTGATTCTATTTTGGGAAATGAAGTATTCTGCAATTTTCCTAATGCTGTTGAACATATATTCCAGCCACGCTTTTTTGTAATACCGTTTTGGATATTATGGCAGACAAGTTCCACTTTTTTATCTGCAGCCTTCTTTTTGCGTATACGCTCTCTTTCTCGAATCGGAAACAGAAAAAAGTTGCAAATATTATTCGGCATCTGAAAGTGTTCTGCATAGATCACTTGTCTTTTCATTTTTCTTTCAGATCCCGGAAATAAACGGGTAAACGCCTTTGCTCCATCTCCGGAGAAAACCATTTGCGTACAAAAAATAATGAGTTTTTTCTTTTTGATAATGTTTTGATATTGTGATACAAATTCCCGCATAATCCTTGGAACTGACGATCCATAAATCGGATAGCAGAATACGATAACATCTGTATTGCGTAACAGTTGTCTAAAATCTATTTCTTCTTCAATACTATGACATTCTATACCCATAAGAGCAGAAAATCGTTGGGAAATATATTTCGAATTTCCAGTGCCAGAAAAATATACAGTAACCAAGATGAAAACCTCCTTACACTGTTTCTGTTTTATTCATCAACGCATACCAGTTAGCCTTTCAACTATCATTGTACTCCTCCTTTCGCCAATATATAGATTCGATTATACCATTTCCTCTCTCTATTGACCATAAAAACATAGAACAGGGCTTCGCCACATGCTCAGTCAGTTACTGGTCACTCTGTTCTCAGTAATATGCAAAAATGATTTTCTTTAGAAAGCAAAACGTACCCAAAAAAACACAAAATATCCCAAAACAAAAAATTTTAGCTTTTTTATTGTAAGATGTAAGAAAAAAGGTCAAGTGTTTTTCAAAAAGGCAGGTGATTTAAAATAAGGGCTGAACATTCCGAGAAGTTATTGTAAGAAAAAGGAGGTTTGTAGTAATGGAAAATGGAATATTCCGGAAAAAAAGTTTAGATAAAATCTCATCGCCGGAACAGTTTAACCAGTATCTGAGTGTCGTAAATACAGGTGTGTGGCTTGTGTTAGCAGCTGTGTTTCTTCTCCTTTCCGGTGTCTGTGTCTGGGGATTTTTCGGAGAGCTTAAAACGACGCTTCCTGTTGCGGCGGCCGTAGATGGCGGCAATATGATGTGTTATGTATCGTCTGAGCAGGCTCAGGGGATAGAGGAAGGGATGCGTGTAGAAGTATCCGGCGTCGAGTACGTTGTGAGCAAAAAGAGCATACGTCCAGAGAAAGTATCGGACAGCTTAGAACCTTACCTCCAATATCTTGGTGGTTTTGAGGAGGACAGTTTTGTGTTCGCCATTGATGCAAAGCCGGCAGGGGACGCTGTTGCGGATGGGCAGTATGAGGCGCAGATTGTGGTGGAAAGCGTATCTCCGATGTCGTTTTTATTGAATTGAGGTGGTGGCATATGGGAAGAGTACAGAAACAGCCAGTGAAGAACAGCTGTGCAAAGGTTCCAGTGGTGATGCAGATGGAGGCGTTAGAATGTGGGGCAGCTTCTCTTACGATGATACTTGCCTATTATGGAAAATGGCTTCCGCTAGAGCAGGTACGCGCAGACTGCGGTGTATCAAGGGACGGTTCCAGTGCAAAGAATATACTGCGTGCGGCACGGGGTTATGGGCTGAATGCAAAGGGATATCGGTATGAACCGGAAACACTGCGGCAGCAGGGAACCTTTCCATGTATCATTCATTGGAATTTCAATCATTTTGTTGTGTTGAATGGGTTTAAGAAAGACAAGGCTATCTTGAATGACCCTGCAAGGGGAACGTACAGTGTGACCATGGAAGCTTTTGACGAATCTTTTACAGGGGTTTGCCTGCAGTTTGAGCCAACGGAGACGTTTGAGCCAGAGGGAAAACCCAAAAGTATGCTGTCATTTGCAAAGAAAAACTTGCGTGGGACAAAAGCGGCGGTTCTATTCGTTGTGCTGACATCACTGGCAGTGTCAGTGATCGGAATCATTAATCCGATTTTTTCCAGAATTTTCTTGGATCGTTTGCTGACAGGTGTTAATCCGGACTGGTGCAGAGGATTCTTTCTTGCCATGTGCGGTATTGTGGCTTTGCAGATT
>CANDJR010000042.1 GCA_947385105.1 uncultured Eubacterium sp. | reverse complement strand
AGGATTTGTAGTATCGAGCATTTTTATATGCTCATGAATAATTCAGGTTTAGGTATCAGTTTGGTTGCTGTTCTCACCTTTGGTCCTCACAGTAATGGAATGCAGCCCTAAACAGTAACTCACTTCTCAGCTATAGGCTGACCCGTCACATATGCATAACTTTCTCCGGCAATGCTGATGACATCTCCATTTTGCAGTATCCGTTTTTCTCTGTATTTTAAAGTCTCGCCATTGACTTGCGTACCATTTGTAGAATTCAAATCTTCCAGATAAGTTCCATCTTCATAAACTTCAATTCTGGCATGAACCCTGCTTACCATAGGAAGTGGGATATAAATATCACTGTATTGCAGACTGCTGCCCAAAATTTTTTTCCCTTCCGTACAAGAAAAATCTCTGCTGCGATCCGTACCCTGATATACAAAAAAATTTTTCTTATCTTCTAATTGCGGCATTAAACAAACTGTGGGGTTTTGGAGCACTGATTCTTGTTCCAGTTCTTCTCCAATATATTCCTGTTCCATTGATTGCGCATAATCAGTGTATATTTTCTTTCTGAAAAAATTTTGAATAAAACGTAACAAATCCCTTTTTTGTTTTTCTTGCTTTTCTTTTGATACAGCTTGATTCACTGGATGGACCTTCTTTGTTTTTTCCAATACTGATTCTTCTGGTTTCTTTAATGCTGGTGCTGCTTGATCGCTGTATGAAAGCTTGTTTTCTGTTTCACTCCATTGGCTGAAATCAAAGAATTCTTTCTGATACTTTTCTGATTTTTTCATTACTTCGTGAAGTGATGCTTTTCCCTCTGCAACATGTTGATACACTCCATATACGAGTCCAATTACTTTTTTGTCTTTATGATCCAAGTGCTGCAGTAAATATTCCATAAATCCTTGAAACTGTTTAAGAATATCTACTTGATATCCTGGCAGATAACAATATAAAACTTCATCTGTATCCATTTCCAAAAAAAGTAATTCTGGCAGCAGCACAATATTATCTTCTGTAAGCATATAATTTTCTGCCTGCGAACATGCCTGGTCAAAGGATGATAAAACCTTTTTTGTAAAAGTATAATCTAACAGCTTGTATTCTAATACTTGTTCTAATGACTGCTTACTCGTGATATTATAATAAAACTGAAGTTCCTGATCTTTTTTTTGCATTTTCATATTTAAAAAGTATGGTATTACATTATGATGAAACATCTCAATACTATCTTTTTCGCATGCTGCGTCTGTTGTCAGAATTAATTGACTGCTGTTAATACCACGGCTGTATTCTACTTTTTTAACCATTTTTCCTCTCTTTCCAGCTGCTGATTCTAAATTTTTTGCCGCATCCTTATTCTCCGTCTGTCACATCATGTAAAAATGTCAGGTTTCGAATGATTTTTACTGGATTTAATTCTATGACTTCTTCTTGTATTACTGTAGCTTGTTTTGTTTCATCAAATAACTGAAAACTAATATGGATGCCTCCTGCAATTGTAAACAAAATAATTGGTACAATCACAGCTGCTTCAACCGTATAGCTTGCATTGACATATATTTGATTCTCCTTTTGTTTTATCATACGATGTCTAAATATACTCATATCTAATTCACCTTCTTACAAATAATTCCGTTGCAAATGCTAAAAACAGAAAAGGTACAAAAGGAATCTGCGCATTTCTGCTTTTCTTTTCATATAAATAGATAAATAATGCATAGAGAGCCGCGAAAGCAGATGCACAGAGAAGCATTTGTACTGCTGCTTCTACGCCTAAATCAATACCTAATGCCAATAATAGTATGCCGTCTCCTTCTCCTATGCCGCCGTGAGAGACAACTGATAGCAGCAATAAAAGCAAGCCTGGAATCATCCCTATACAGATTTCGAAAAATGATTGTTGTTGGAAAAAAAGATGGTATCCAATACTTGCCAGCATAAAATACAGCAACCATGAAACGCAAATTTTTTTATATTTAATATCCTGCCAACTGCAAACTACTAGCAAAACAAATACCCCAAATCCTTGAAACATTATTCCTCCAAACTTTTTGCAACGAAATTTAAGTTGAACGACTGCCACATTTACTGCACATTCTTTTATCTGTTGCCTTTGATTTTTGAATCATAAAAATTTTTCTTTTTAATCCGCTACAAGTAAGGCTTGTATGATATCGATCTCCATAATTTGTAATATATACCATTCTATGATTTGAAGAATGGCTGTCGCATTTTTCACATGGATGATATTTTCCGCCGCTTTGATTACGGTTTTGATCAACCTGACTGTAAGGGATTCCCTGAATCGACAAATCCAGATGTGTACAGGTTCTACTTGCATGGTACACTGACCCATATTGTGTATAGTAAAGCCAGGTATCCTCTCCCTCATGATCCTGTCCCACCTGATAACCTGTCCATTTTCTGCATTTTACTTCTTGCACCATTTTATATTGAATCTTACCGAGCAGATGGATCGGTAAAGTCATTTTATAAATTGCCTTTAATGTAACATATTGATCAGAAAAATCAGACTGCAACAGACTAATTCCAGTCAATCCTCCTTGAATAAACTGTATAGGACATTCCTGTTTTTCTAATTGACGTTGAAAGTAGAGCTTTGCTTTTAGCATGGTTCCGAAAGAAACATCATTTGTATGAGACTGCGTTTGCATCTTACTGTCTGTAGCATGTATAGCTCCTGCATTTGCATATTCTATTTCCGGTTTTTTATTTTCTTGATTTTCATTTTCAAGATTATTATCTGGTGTGTAACACTCTGCGGCTACCTTTCTGCCAGTATAATGTAAAGCTTGCGCTACACCAGTTTCTATTTGCAAAATGCGAAAAAAATACATTATAAATACCAAAAAGCAAACAAAAAATGGAAGTACGACTGCCGCTTCTACTGTAAAGGATGCCTGTTTGCAGATACATAGGGATGTCCCTCTGTGTTGTAAAAGAGAATTCACAAATTGATATGCTTTTGTATGCTTGATAGTGAGAGAGAGTTTTTTATTTTCATATATGCCATAACAAGAAATCTTTTTTGTATCATTGAGGGACATCCCCATACACCTGCCTTTTTACTCTATCATTTAAAGTGTATACAGGCACATATTTGTACCTGTATACCTCTGTTTCTAGTTGTTTACTGACATATTGCTTTACAAATATGCCTTTTTTGCATATTCCTCTTACCGCTACACGCACTTAAGGTTCTAGGTAAGAAAATTCATAGGTTTTTTCAAATTCGTACCCTGTTTTAGGCAGTGCTCCTACTGTTACAAATGTCAAAAAAATTTGCTGTGCATGATAGACATTTTTTGTTTCCATAGCTGTCAGCATACAATCTATTTTTGCTTTCTCATATCCTGCATAGAAACGAATATTTTTTTCCAGCAGATTGGCAAATCTTTTACCAATAGATGTTTGTTGTTCTAAAAGCAAAAATGTTTGTAGATAATTTTCATAATCTATTCCATGATTAACTGGTTTTGCTTTCACAGAATTTTGAAAAATTACAATACTAGCTTCTGCTAAACTTACATTCCAGCTTTCAGCTGTTTTAACTGCTGCAATTTTTTCATTTGAAAACAAAGATCGCAGTTCTACGACACTTTCTGCATACGCCCATGATGCAAGAATTCCCATCTGTATTGCTTTTACTGAAAATGGAATGCCTGCAGCTGTAGCAATTGCAGTTGCTAAAGTAAGCGCTTCTCCCTTCTTAGCACTATCTGATAATAAATATGCAAAATTCATACCTTCTCTAATAAAAAGAAGTCGGTTCGCCATCTTTTTCAGATTTTCTTCATCTGAATACTTTCCAAACAGGATATATTCCTGCTCATAGGAAAGTGCATGCGGCATTTCGATCTCTTTTTGAAAATGTGACGTATACTTTTTTAAATACTGTATGAGAAGCGCTTGATCTGTTGTATGAAGCTTATGCTCTTTCTCATAATTACCAGTATTCAATATCCGCCTTTCCACTGCATCTTCTTTTGTAATAGACTTTGAAGAAATACGTTTCCCTTGTGGTAATATCTGTGCCAGCAAAGGAGAGCCCTTTGCACTTTGTATATCTTCCATAGGATTTTCTAACTCTAGATCCGTGCCTTTATCTAGTGCAATATCCACTCGTTTTCCAAACATCTTTATAGGATATTTTTCACTTATTTGCTTTGCTTGTACATTTTCTTTTCTATGTTCCATTGTTTTCTTTGCTTGTGTATCTTCTTTTGTTTCCTTTACTTGTACATCTTCTTTTGTTTTCTTTGTCTGTGCTTGTTCTTTTATTTCCTTTACTTGTGCGTCTTCTTTTGTTTGATTTACTTGTGCGTCTTCCTTGGCCTGTTCCAATGTTTCCAATGCTCCATCTAAATATTTATCTGCTTCTTTTCCCTGTTCCCATGATTGTGTCACATCTGACACATGATCAATGACTTGATCTGCGATATGAATGCCCAGATCACTTTTGATTGCTTCTGTCATTTGCTTTAATAACACATTTGTCTCTTGATCTGTAATCAGTTCATAGCGTACTACACTGCTGTCTGTCACATCCATTTGCAGAAAATTACTATATCTTCCGAAACCAGTTACTATAGGATTCAGGTTTTCTTGTCCCAATTTCTGCATACGTGTATGAATTGATGACAAAAGCAATTGTTCTGTTCCATAGCCGCTATCCATCATCAGCAGATGATAATTTGTGTAGGCAGGTACATTGTATTCTGCAAAGACCGACTCTGTTACGCTCTGGCTGTTAAGCACAGACATCATGTCAAGTATCAGATAACGGGAACCTTCTAATAAGGTAAACAACAAAGATGCTGTTACCATCAGCAGCAGACTCATGAATATCGTAATACTTGCCTTTTTGCTATTTTTCATAACACAATACCGTCCTATTTTCGTTACTTTTCACACCGTTGGTGCTTACAGTAACTATTTTTCTGTCCTGCCAATTATTCCGTCTTTGAAACATCTCCAGCACTGCTAGTTATTGTCTCAAAAATATCTTTGACAAGTTTACGTATACTGTCTTTAAATAAAATAACAAGACCAATTAATACAACTAAAATCAGAATAAGTTCCACAACACCAATTCCTTCTTCTTCTTCCCAAAAATCTCTTACTCTTAAATCCATAAAATTTACCTTCCCCTTCCTATAATAGCAAGCCCTAAATCATTATTTTTCAGGCTTTTCCTTCTCTGTTTATATTTGAAACGATAAAAATGCTGGTACAAGTATGATGATCATGACAACACAAAGCATCATCATCATTGGAATTAAAATTTTTGTCCCTGCTTCTTCTCCTGCTTTTTTTGCATTATTTTTTCTCCATGCATAAGCTTCGGATACCTCCTTTTCTAACATCTGGATCAATCCAGATGAGCCTTTTCTTAAATTTTGCACAATCAGCATCGCTAATTTTCGATACTGCGGAATGTTACAACGCTCTCCAAAACGCTCGTATACATGCATTTCTCCAACTCCATCCTGCATTTCACGATAAGACAAAAGCATCTGTTCGTATATTTCTACTGGTTTTGTTTGTTTTTGTTCCATTTGCCTTTGATAATTCAGCACGATTCTTTCCCAAGCACCGCTAAATGTCATTCCAGCCCCTAGCAGCAGCGAAAGTTTGCTTACCATATCTGGATATTGTCTAAGCAGCTGTTCCTTTTTTCTTTGTTCCTGTTGCTGTTCTTTGATTGCCTGCTGTACATATACAATTGCAGAAGCAAGAAACCCAAGCATTAGAATTATCCGATACGTATTTTCTTTTTTTACTGACCACTGCAAAATATTGCCATGAATGCTTTCTGGAAGTGTTAAATAAGGTTTATTTTTACTGTTCTCCTGCTCCTTTTGCATATAAGCATGCAATTCTGACAATATTTCTTCTTCTAAAGTTCTTTTTTTGGGATATACATGGCATCCAAATGTGTGCATTTGTGTTTCATCATAGTAAGTCATCTTTAACAATACTGTAACAGGAATTCCCTCTTGACCGACATGATCTGTCCATAATTCCCCTTCTTCATCAATCACTCCCTCTGGTTCAAATGTCCAGGATGCGCTAATTTTTCCAGCCTGCAAACTTTTTTGAAGTAATACTTGTTGATTAATACAGTCTATCGATGCATTTCCAGCAAGAAACTGTACTTCTGCTTCTTTCGCTGCGTCTTGAAATAATTGCTTTTTCTTTTTTCCTTTCAGTCTTTGCGCGTCGAGTTCTACTATATAGTGATAATTCTCTAAAATACCATCTATATCTAATTGCAAATCCTGTATTTGTGTGTCTTCCCCTTCTTGCGTACGAAGCAATTTTCCATCTGCAGTTAAGCGCATGTTTCTTTCTTCTGAAATACAAATCAAAAATCCCAGGCATCCGGTTAAAAGCAGTACCTTTAGTGCATCCTTTTTATGTTTTTCTTTCTTCTTTCTAACAAACCAAAGTAAAAATCCCCCACTTCCAATCATCATCAAAAAACATATGATTTTTCCAGTCAAACATAATCCTCCTATTTCTTACCCTGTTCTTCCCATTTGGACATAATCTCTCCTATTTTATTTCTTGCTTTACATTTAGAATGTAATAATTGCCTTCTATTTTTATTTTTTTGTCATCCAATAATTTTTGAAGTAATTAAACTTGAATCGACATCATTTTTTCGGATAGTAAATAGGCTGCCGTATATATCACAAGACAAACTGTCATCACCGCAATGCCAAATAAATTATGATAAAGTCCATCTAAATATCCGTCAAACGATAAATCAACATAGAACAAAATAAACAATGGCATGAGATTCATAATTTTTTGCTCCATCCGTTTTCCGGATATTTCTGTTTGGATCGCATCAAACAATTCGTTTTTCTCTGAAATCCGTGATGCAGTCAAGTGTATTATTTGAATAAAATCACCTCCGCTTCGTTTTGCAAAAACAAACACTTCACAAAAACTTCGTACATCTTCCAGTCCACTTCGGCTGGCAAAATCGTATAATAATTGTTCTAATGGAATATTTAATGAAAGAAAGCTGTTCATATACCTTAGTTCCTCTGTCATTAAAGCATTTTCTCCATATTGCAGACGCATTTCTGTATAAGCTTCTCGAAATGCATTTTCGATCGAATACCCAGCTGCCAGAGAAGCTGCTACACATTGGATGCTATCTTTAAACTGCTTACATAAGATGTCTTGCTGTTTTTGAATTTTTTGTTTCTTCTTTCGTTTCCAATAAAATGGGTAAAAAATCCACAGTACGGCCATTATCAACCAGGATCGATAAAATAAATAGGAAAATCCACCACTAATCATGCTATATTCCACAATTAGTTGGAGTTGTTCTTTCCAAGAAAATGTATAAGCGCAGTACTGAACTCCCTGCTGTTCTACATTTTCATTTGAATTTTGTATAGTCCTGCCCTTTTTAACTTTTCCGTATTTTGTAGTTCTGCCTTTTTCACCCATATCCCACTCACATTCCCTCCATGTTGTGTCTGCTCTTGTTCTTCAAATTGATAAATAGTATGTATCTGTGTCTCTCCATCCTTCATGCCGTCAATCTCATCAATATTTAATACTTTTCTGGTACAATCTCTCATTCTGCCTAAATGAACTAATATATCAATTCCAGAAGCAATTTGATGACGAATCGCAGAAACAGGTAAATCCATCCCCATAAGGACCATTGTCTCCAAGCGATTGAGCATATCCCGGCTGGAATTTGCATGCCCTGTAGATAAGGAACCGTCATGTCCCGTATTCATTGCCTGCAACATATCTAATGCTTCTGCTCCTCTGCACTCTCCCACAATAATCCGATCCGGCCTCATACGCAAAGCAGTTCGGATTAAATCACGGATTGTAATTTCCTTTACGCCTTCCATATTTGCGCATCTTGTCTCTAAACGGACAAAATTAGAAACAGACTGAATTTGTAGCTCAGCAGAATCCTCTATTGTAATCACCCTTTCTTCTTTCGGAATAAATTCAGACAATGCATTTAAAAACGTGGTCTTGCCAGCACCTGTACCTCCGGATACAAAAATATTGTACCCAGCCTGCACAAGCTGCTTTAAAAATACAACTGCATCCTCAGAAATTGCTCCAAGCTGTATGAGTTGTTTCATTTTCATTGGTTGTTCTGGAAATTTACGAATTGTAATAGCAGAACCATCAATTGCAATTGGTGAAAGTACGATATTCACTCTTGAACCATCTGCCAGTCTTGTATCTACAACCGGGTTTGCTTCATTTACAATTTTATTGCCTGCTGCTACAATTTGCTGTATGACATCCTCTAGCTTTTCACGTGAATAAAATTGTCTGTCCCATTGCCTGACATGTCCATTTTTTTCATAAAAGATATGCGCAGCACCATTTACCATAATTTCTGTCACAGTTGGATCATCAATTAATTCCTGTAATGCATCTAACTTGCGTAAAGAATGGAAAATCTCTTTTTGAAACTGCTCACGCTGCTTTAAAGTCAAACCTTGTTTTCTACTGTAAGTTCCAACCTCGTGATAAATGAGATCAGACAACTCCTCGTCGCTTGTCTCTCTTGTCATATCTAGTTTTGTTAAAATATGTTGGCGCAGCTGCTCCATTTCGTGTGTCATAATTTCTCCTATATATTTTCCATATTTCCTTATCTCGTATCTATAACCTCCACTTAGATTATCTCGTATTTCTCCTTAAAACTTTCTATCAATTGTTTTACTTCGTTTATCAACTCTCCGTTTCATTGTACGTAATCCCCTGCACACTCTCTGTCAATCTTTTTACTTGGTTTACAAACTTTCCGTTTCATCGTTGCACAACTCACTATACATTCTCTATTAATCTTTTTACTTGATTTACAAATTCTCCGCTTTGTAATTGTGTGAATAAACTAATCCCTTGCACAAAGAAATCGTTTCCTGCCTGTGGATGAACAAATCGAACCTTTTGCTGCATATCATTCCTGCACTGCTTGTCCAAAAATTGCTGAAATTCTTTTGTACGGAATTTTCCAAATGAACTTTCCTTTCCTACACAAAATATTTTACTGCAGTGATCCAAGACTTCACTGATTAATGGATTCAGTGCACCACAATTCCAAATTATTAGATTATAGTCCGTTTGCTCTTTCATAAAAGATAACAAACATGCGATATCTTCTTCCTGGATCGTATAAAGATCTTCTGGATTACTTGGTGATTGTACATAGTCAAAGTTTTCTGTATGATGTAAAACGCTCTGTAAGCAAAGCAGAAATTTTTCTTGCTTTTGCCTGATTCCATAAATTAAATCACTTAAGTTTTCGCCTTCTTTTTCCTTCATCAATACAGACATACCTGAAAATTCTGTCAGATTCAAGTAAAGCACTTTTCTGGTTTCTCCACAGATTGATGCATAAGCAATTGAAAATGGCAGTTGAAGTTCGTTCCCGCCCGGTGCATAAATACCTATCATTTCTAAATCTTCGGCCTTGTGTGCAGAAAAGACGTTCTTATTTGATTTATGTTCAAATATTTGAAACATTTTTCGCAATATTTCTGTTCCTTGCTGATAACGGAAAATGGTTGGCTCCTCTTTTGCACAGACACCTTTTGTATCAGTAAGAAAAATTGTCACGATATGCTTTGGCAGCTTTTCTGGCAATTTACATTCCTGTTCGCACAGTACAATGTCTGGCTGTATTTTTTCGATAAAAAATACAAGTTCCTGCAAATGAATGCACCTGGAAACCTCTAAATAGTCTGGCCCATTTTTTTGCATACAGGCTGCCAGCCTGCCAGCATATGGTGTATCTCCAACAATCGTTAGCTTTAGTTTTTTCAATGATACACCTCCTCTTGCTTTAGCTTTCGTTGCCTTCCTTTGGTATTTTGTTATCTTCCTTTGACATTCGTTTTCTTTATCTTTCGTTTCTTGCTTTATCCCTCGTTTTCTTACTTTTTCTTTTGTTTTTTACCTGGGCTTTTTCTCCCCTTAGATACCTTTGTCTTTTTCGTTATCTCCCCCTTTTCTTACGTTTTCTTACTTTGGCTTTTGTCATCTTCTTTTATCTTTTCTTATCTTCCTGTTGATTTCATTATTTCCATGATTCTTGTTCTTACAATATTTTAGGTAATTTCAAAGAACTTGTTTGTGGATATGCATCTAGTGTTTTAATAAAAATAAGGAAAATCCAACAAATATTGCGACTGAAAAATGAATGTAATTTCGTTTTCCATCGGACTCAAAATCGTATTTTGTAATACATTTTTGATAGAATATAGATCTGATATACTGAAAAAAATATTGGATACGGGTAAATAAATTCTGATGATAGATAAGGACCATGATAGAAGCCGCTGCTCCAGCCAAAAAAGAATAAGCAACTACTTCAGAAAATCCCCACAGCCCAATAAAGCTACTAATAACGGAAAATAACTTGATATCTCCTGCGCCCAGCACATGCATGAGAAAAAACAGATAAAATAATAGAACTGGTACTGAAATTCGGATGAAAAAATAAATATTTCCTAACCATCCAAACTTTACGATATTCGAAATATATCCGAATAATAATCCCAAAATAATTAAATGGTTACTGATTCGATTTGTCCTAAGATCCATCCAAGCTGCGACAGCCAGGATATCTATCAGGCAAACCGTCATAAAACTTCCAATACAATCCCCCCATTCTTTTGCCTTTTCTTTCATAGAATCTCTATTCAGGATGCTATGTAAATTGGATTATACAGGCTTTTTTTCTATTTGTCTACCTTTTTCAAACTATTTTTTTCATTTTAGCAAATTTTCACAATAAATGGTAAAATAAAATCCCATAAATCAATGCAAAGCCGCCTGTACCAAGGCTTCCGACTGTCAAAATATTCAATGGGTTTAAACCAGCTGCAACTGGAATTCCTTGCTGGTGCAAAAAATCGTTCAATAAAATCATGCCTACACATCCGACAATAACGCGTACAATGATATTCAAAAGGATTGCTGCTTTTCGTTTCAAGATCCCTATAAAAAGTACAAGCGCACATATTCCAATCATAATAAAAAATACAGTTTGTTTATCCATTGCATACCTCCGCACTCTGCAAGTCCTACTTAACACAATATATGTCTCATTTCTGAAAATATTCCTGCAATGATAGCATTTGCAGAGTCATCCTGTATCCATCCTATATCATCCAATAAACAGGATAATTAGAAAAGAGATCCTGTAAAGTATGCATATTTTACCAATACGATGATTATACTAATATTACCAAATCGAATGAAATTCCACACATCCATGTATGTACGATTATCAAAGAAAGTGAGGAAATCCTTTGTTTCAATTATTTAAACAAGCACCGCAGGAAGATGAAAATTACCTTCGTCTGTTAGACAACCTGACAAAAACGAAAAATAATATGGATCTTGTTTACCAAAATTTTGAAAATGCGACAGATCCAGAACTTATTGACAGTTATATTTATGAATTAAATGCCATGCAGATGCGTTACAAATTTCTCCTTGGCTGCCTCAAATCTTATGAAATGGCAAAATTATAAACGAATTCCCGCAATCGATTGAGCATAAAGCCATACGAATTGCGGGAATCATTTTTCATAGTTTTCTTTTTTATTTTATTCAAATCATGCAAATTGTGCAAATTATGCAAAAAATCCTCTTGAAGCGTCTTCCTGACAGCTTTCGTTTAGATTGCTCCGGCCATAGGTATAGCCTGCATAAACTTGCTGTGTATTTTTCATTAATGGGCTGGAAGTATCCTGTTTTGCTGCTTCTTGAAAAGAAGAATAAAGCTGCATAAGCATCTGTCTGCTTTGATCTAATTCTTCCAAAGAATGCCTCATTAATACTTTTGCAAGCTGTCTGCGATGGAAATCATATAATGCATATAACTGCGCTGCTATTTCATATTTAAAATCTAATGTATCTTGAAAGCTTTTTAACACTGCATCTGCATGACGTACAGCACTTTTCATTGTTTCCGGATCATCTGCTGTAAACGCTGCTGCAATATCGTCAAAATAAGCAAAAAGCATTTCGAATTTAAGCAGTACTAAGGTACTGCGGTTTGCCTGGGTAATTTTTCTTGTAAAATCTTGTATCTGTTCCTTTGTCATAATAAACTACCTTAACCTTGCAGTAATGACAATACTTGCTGCGGTAAATCATTTGCCTGCGCCAGTACTGAAATCGACGCCTGTGTTAAAACGCTTGCATTTGTATATGTTGTCATTTCTGCCGCCATATCTACATCCCCCAAACGTGAGATTGCAGTTGTCATATCTTCTGATGTAGAATCCAAGCTGCTTTTTGCAAAATCCAAACTGTTTTCATACGCACCCATTTTAGAACGGGCTGCCGATACGATCCCAATTGCGCCGTCAAGCTGCTCAATTCCCCGGCTTGCACCATCTATTTTCGTAGCGTCTAAATCATCAATATACAGGCTTGTTGTATTTAAAACAGGCACGCGAACTGCCAATTCCTGATTCTCATTGCCGCCAATTTGCAGCTGTAATGTGCCAATATCTGTTGCTTCAATTGTAATTTCTTTTTGCATACCTTCTTCCGCATTGGCAGCGATGTCTGCGCGAACATCAAAACTTATTTCAAAACCACTTTTATCTGTTATCGTAACCTTATCCCCAGATGTTTTTATCATTGCCTGTCCGGTGTAGTTTTCAGAATTTGCATTAATATCGTTCAGTGTTGCTTTTACATCTTTTCCTTCTATTGTTTCAATGTCATCAAAACCAAGCAATGCTGCTAACTCTGGATTTGTACATGAAATAGAAATAGATCCTTCGCTGCCATACTGTTCAGAAACAAATACAAGCTGTTCAGATCCGGTATAAGTAGCTGGTGTGTATCCTTGTGTATGCAGATTATTTTTATCCAAAGGCTCTGTATCTCCGCCATCCCAAGCTAAAACGTTTACATTACCAATTTCGCCTGCCCTGCAGATCTCGTCAAACACTTCTTCAATTGTCATTCCTTCCTTTATATCTGCAACAGCACCATTGATGTATACACTGCCTGCCAACTCTGGCGTTATTTCATCAATTGCATTTGGTCCAACAATTGTTACTGCATGCGTAGGCGCTTCTTCGATAATTACATTGTATAAACCTGACTGAACACTGTCTGAGATATTTACATTTAAAATTTGCTCAAACATACTATCTGTCGTAAGCGTACCATCATCCGGATCTAAATCATAAGAAGTAACATAATTTCTGCGGTCCAGTGTACCGTCCAGTAATGTTTTCCCATTAAATTCTGTATCTGTAGAGATACGGTTTACTTCTTTTTTCAATTCTGCAATTTCAGCCTGAATTGCAGATTTATCTTCTTGTGTATTGGTATCACTTGCTGCCTGCACGCACAATTCACGCATACGCTGCAGTACGCCAGTCATCTCACCCATAGCGCTGTCTATTGTCTCAACCATGCTCGTTCCATCTGTTGCATTTGCGGACGCGCGGTTTAAGGCATTAATCTGCGCCTGCATCCGATAGGAAATTGCGACACCAGATGGATTATCTTTTGCATTATTAAATTTAAATCCAGAGGATAACCGTTTTACGGACTCTGAAAGTGTAGATTCGTTTCTAAGTAATTGATCATTTACAATAACTGCTGATATGTTTTGATTAATTTTCATGCTGTACACCTCTTAGTTTTCATTTATTTACATGATTTCATTTGCTGCTATAGGCTCACGCTTTTATCGAGCTGGCTTAATACCTTAATAAACCCTTCTGCCATCTGATAGAGCGTTTTTGTCTGTAATTCTCTTAATTCTTCTGTTTCTGGTTCTTCACTAACTCCACTTTTGACAGAAAAATCATTTAAATCTAACCTGCTGCTTGTAATAAAATGCAGCATTGGTTTTTCTTCATCCGTTTGCTGAATTGCCTGCGCTAATTCGTCTTGTTTTGCCTGCAAAAGATCACACGTTTTTTTAGAATCTGCTGTAACATAACCCTGAATTCCTTTTTGCTTTGCTTTCAGTTCTGCTGCTATTTTGCCATAGTGATCTGTTTGCAGTGTAATATTTACAAGTCCCTTTTCCTGTTTACCCCGTACAATTTTTAAAGTTATATTTGTTACTTCGCCATCTACGACAATCGGCATAGAAAAGCATTCAGAAGATGCCATTTTAGAAGCCATAGAAAACTGTGTATGAATCAGCTTCATACCTCGTAAATCAATACTGGATACATCTGGCTCAATAATCATTGTACTCATACATTTTTCTGCACATTCTGCCAGCTCTGCCAATGCTTTTGCTAATTCTTTTGGTTTTTTTAAATCATCGCTAAACCGCTCCAGCATCTGTGTACGGAGTGCATCAAAATCCACATCAACCGTGCCATCTTCGTTTTTTGTCATATAGTCCTGCGGCTGAACAGATACATCCTGCCTGCGGCTTCTATTGATATCCATATGAAAAAATTTGCGGAATGCATCATTGCGATGATATATCAGTTCAGATGCTGCCATTGCATGCAGTACTGTATTTGGTAATTCATACTGCTCAAGCATTTCATATACTTCTTTCGAAGTATGTGCACATGCTTCTAAATCGTCCAGTTTCTGTTGATAATATGCTTCTTCTGCTTCTAAATCTTCTGGCGCTTCTTTCACCTGCTGTAAAAATTGTTCTGGACTCATTTCATCCCAATCCGCTTGTTCGGTAACTGTGCGCATGCGCTCTGGTGACATTTCATGCAATGCTTGTTTCAGACATTGATTTTGATATCCCTCCTCAATTTGACTAATGACAGAATTTCGATATCCTCCGCTTTCTAATTCGCCATAGTTTTGATCTATCATAATGTCCATTGTTCCATGCTGTTGGGAACGTATTTGCGTGAAAAGGTTACGCATCGTAAGTTCTGCCCCTTGGTTGATTAACGCACCGACTGCTGCACCATCAGATTGTACTACTTGATTCATGAGTCGGTAAATCCCGATATACGAGTTTCGTTCCTCTGGGGAAATATTTTTATTTTTCTCTAATTTATATAAATATTCACTGTATGTATCTTCAGATTCATCCCCAAGCTCAGATTTTATCTGCTCTGCCTGGCGGTTTAATTCTTCTAGGTCAATATCCAGCGGATTATAGCCTCTGCCGATAAATTCTCGTACAACAGGTCACACTCTTTCCCTACACGACGCTCTTCCGATCTCGATAAATTCTCGTACAACTGCAGGCGTCAGATTTTGAAATACTTGCTGTACCTGCTGGTCTGCAGCTTTCATCCGCATGAGATTTTCTGGTGTAATCTCAATCCGGTTATATCCTAAAATGCGTGCAGCGCGTTGATTTGCATCTGAAAGATCCTGGCCAAGTTCTTTTAATATATCATCAATTGTTGAAAATGCCTTTTTGATAGAATCACCTAAGTCCTTACGGACTTGCGTCTGCATTGTCTCATACCGTTCGTTTGCCTGCTGAAAATTTTGCTGCATCTGTTTTCCTTCTTCATGCAGCTGTGCCAGTGTATGCGTTTCTAAATTCTTGGTTCCTAATGCATAGGCAGGCATCTCTTTTAATTGTTCTATTTTTTCTTCTGTTTCTGCAAACAGGCTTAGATTTGCTTCTGTTGCTTTGTAACCGCCTTCTGTCAAAAGCTGGCGGAAATATCCGGTCTCAATTTCTTTTAGTTGCTGGATAAGCTCCTCCATGGATTTTGTATTAACTGAAATGCCATGCTTTAACATTTCATAACTTGCATTCACAGTCATAGAAAGCCGGATTTCTTCCAATTGTCTGCGTGCAGTCACCAGAGCAATTTGCATATGCGTATACTCCGCATTCCCATTTTGGATTCCTGTTGTCTGCGTTTTTGCAGCTTCTGGCTGCAAATTTTCTGTATTTGTCTGCGTCTGTACAGCTTCTGGCTGCATCTTAGATGTATTTACGCTGCTATCTATGATTCCATTGCTGTCTGCTGCTGTCTGTTGCTGTGCTGCTGTCTGCATATCATTGCTGTCTGCTGCTGTTTGCTGCTGTGCTGCTGTCTGCATATCATTGTTGTCTGCTGCTGTTTGCTGCTGTGCAGAAATCATATCTGTATTTTGGATCAGCTCTGCAACACCCTCTGCTTCTTGTGTACTCATGGCATGTGCCTGGATAAGTGCATGTGCCTGCCCAAGGCTTTGGATCGTAATTGGCTCATGTTTATAAATCGTGTATGCTAAATCCTCATCTGTCGTCTGATGCAGTACGTCAACTGCCTGCTGTGCCTGTTCAGCCATCGAATAGTGATCGATCAGCATTGCATCCTGAGGCCTGTTTCCTTCAGCCAGCGATGTCAGTATTTTTCCTACTACATCTTCCATATTTTCTGCTGTCAGCGGCAGATCCAAATCTTTTAACTGCTCATAATATTCCAAATTTTCTGCTGTCAGTGGTATTTCATTTTGTATCAGCCAGATACTGTCATCAATCGTTTGTTTTGTTTCATTTTGGCCAGCCTGTGCAATAATCTTAGAAATCTGCTCCTGCATGCCCGATAAATCCATTTGCTCTGCCTGCTGGCTTTGATAAACAGCACTGCCGCAATACTGTGCCTGATATAAATTTGCAATTGTAGGCATCAGCCCATTATCCAGCAAATATTTCAATGCTCCATCCTGCAAATTCTGCAGCTCTTTTGCTTGCTGGATTGTTTTTTGAAAATCTGCAATGTTTTCCTTTGTAAGTGGAAACTCAGCCTGTTTTTCAATTTTTCCTGCCAGCTCCTGCGCAAGTGCTGGATCTCCAGTCAAAGTTTCCAGTTGGCTTGCATTGAGCGAATCACCGAAATAACTGATATCTACCCCAGCCTTTGCAAGCTGTATTTTTATTTTATCTGTCACTGTTACAATTGTTTCTATTTTTGTATTATTTAAAGAAAAACCTTCTTCTTCGACTTGTCTGCCATTCGTCGTAGTGGTTGTATTTGATGCGACAACCATTTGTTTTTTCATCTGTGCAGCATCCATATTTTCAGCTTGCTGCATAACATCTTCTACTGTTCCGCTCTTGTGTTCCTGCTGAGGTTTTTGATAGACCGCTTCTGTTTGTTTCTCACTTTTTGACCAGGTTTCTGCCTGTTTTCTCTTTTGAGCGTCTTCTGTGCCTCCAGTAGATATTGTGCTATTTTCTAATCCGCTCCCCTTATGGTTCCCATTAATACCATCTAAGAGATTCGCACCATCTATATTTACATGCATGTGTACATCCTGCCTTTCTTATTCTGCAACAAGCCTATCTTATCTATTTATACTCTGTAATTTATGTCGGCTATTTTAGAAAAAAACTTAATGCGCATAAAAAACTGCTGTATGATTCAAACAAACCATACAGCAGTTTTTTTATTCCCTTTAAAACAAGTTTTCACAGATACTTTAACAATACACAGATACTTATTTTACATTTGGATTGCTATATTCAAAAATTGCTACTCCATATGGAGGTAATGGATATGCAAATGAATAATCTCTGTTATCACATTCCGCCTCAATTGCTTTATATTGAATCGGTTTCTTTTTGCCGCTCCCTCCATACTGTGCTTCATCACTGTTTAAAATCAAACGGTACGTACCCTTTACTGGTACCCCTACGCGATAATCTTCCCGCTCCATTGGTGTAAAATTACATACAAACAATAGATTTTTACTGCCGTCCTTACTCTTGCGTACAAAACTAAAAATACTGCGATCCCCATCATTTGCATTAATCCACTCAAATCCTTCCCAGGAGTGATCTAATTCGTACATAGAAGGATATTTCCGATAAATGTGCAGTAATTTCTTAAAATAATTATGCAGCTGCTTATGGTTATCATCTGCCAGCAAGAACCAGTCAAGCTCGCGCTCCTCGCTCCATTCGCGTTCCTGTCCAAAATCCTGTCCCATAAATAGTAACTTTTTACCTGGATGTCCGATGAAAAATGCGTAGCCAGCCATAAGGTTACGGAACTTATCCTGGCCTAATCCAGGCATCTTGTTCAGCATCGAACATTTCAAATGAACAACTTCATCGTGAGATAATACGAGGATATATTTTTCTGATTCATTATAACTCATTGCAAAGGTCATTTTATTATGGTTTCCTTTGCGGAATAATGGATCTTGTTTCATATAATCTAAAAAGTCGTGCATCCAGCCCATATTCCACTTAAGACTGAAGTTTAAACCATCATCTTCTACTTTGCCTGTTACTTTTGGCCATGCTGTTGATTCTTCTGCAATCATGACAGCACCATGGTTTCTTCCGGTTATCACTGTATTGATGTGTTTGAAAAATTCGATAGCTTCTAAGTTTTCGTTGCTGCCGTATTTATTTGCAACCCATTCCCCATCTCTTTTTCCATAATCTAAATACAGCATAGATGCAACTGCATCTACACGAAGGCCGTCTACATGATAATGCTCAATCCAAAGCAGCGCACTTCCGATTAAGAAATTTTTAACCTCTGATTTTCCATAGTTAAAAATCTTTGTTCCCCAATCCGGATGTTCTCCCATCTTTGGATCTGGATATTCATATAACGGACACCCGTCAAAATCTGCAAGTCCATAAGCATCACGCGGAAAATGCGCTGGTACCCAGTCCAAAATGACACCTATTTTATTACGGTGCAAATAGTTGATTAAATAAGCAAAATCTTCCGGTGTTCCATATCGGGAAGTCGGTGCATAATATCCGGTTACCTGATATCCCCATGATCCATCAAACGGATATTCTAAAATACCCATTAATTCTACATGTGTATACCCCATTTCTTTTACATACTCAGTAAGTGATTTTGCAACCTCCCGGTATGTATAAAATCCTTCATCCTCTCTGCCTGGATGACGCATCCAGGAACCAATGTGCACTTCATAGATAGCCATTGGATTTTCATATGGATCTGTTTTTTTGCGTGATTCAAGCCAGGAATTATCTGTCCACTTAAAGTTTGTAATATCCGTAACAATCGAAGCGTTGTTTGGCCTTAATTCTGCATAATTTGCAAATGGATCGGCTTTATATAAAAATTCTCCTTCCTGTGTTTGGATTAAGAATTTATACATATCTCCAAGCCCTGCTTCTGGTACGAACAATTCATAAATGCCCATTTCATCTGGTTCCAAACGCTCCATTTCATGACTATCCTCATCCCAGCCATTGAAAGAACCGATCACCCATACTTTTTCTGCATGCGGAGCCCATACATCAAACATGACCCCCGTCTGCTTTCCTACTGTCATTACATGCGCACCCATTTTTTTATAAATGTCATAATGTGTACTTTGTCCGAATAAATACATATCCAGTTCCGTTATGTTTCTCATAAAAAACCTCCTGCTACTTCCTCTAATTTTTATTCTTCGAAATCCTTCTCATGTAGTACAACGTATTTATCATCATTATACCTGGTTGCCGTCAATATTCCAATCATTTTTTTTAAAGTTACTTTTTCAGCTCTGCTGATTGCCTCATCAATAATTTCCATCACCTCATCTAAAGAGGTAACGTGATCTGGTTTTTGAATACTATTAATTCGTTTATATACTGCCAAAATTCCCATTTCGTCAATATCATAGTCCAAATCATTTGCATAAGCCCTGGCAAATGCTACGAAATCATCT
>CANDJR010000041.1 GCA_947385105.1 uncultured Eubacterium sp. | reverse complement strand
CACCACTTCAGGTCACACTCTTTCCCTACACGACGCTCTTCCGATCTCAGCCATACAAGGTTGATTGTCCCAATTGGCCCATTTCTTTGCTTTGCTATAATAATTTCTGCAATATTTTTATTTTCGGTATCTTTATTATAATAATCGTCTCTGTAAATAAACATCACTACGTCTGCGTCCTGCTCAATGGCCCCTGATTCACGCAAATCAGAAAGCATCGGGCGGTGATCCGGACGCTGCTCAACTGCACGGCTTAGCTGCGACAGTGCAATGACTGGCACATTTAATTCCCTGGCTAATGCCTTAAGCGCACGGGAAATATCTGATATTTCCTGCTGTCTGGAATCGAATTTTCCAGCTCCTGACATTAACTGTAAATAGTCAATAATAATGAGCTTTAAATTATGCTCCAGCTTATACTTACGGCATTTTGAGCGCAGCTCAGAAATCGAAATTCCCGGCGTGTCATCAATAATCAGGTTCGAGCGTCCAATGATGCCTGCGCCTTCAATCAGCTTTTCCCAGTCTGTATCGGTTAAGCTGCCATTACGCAGTACTTGTGCATCAACCTTGGACTCTAGGGAAAACAAACGGTTCACCAGCTGCTCTCTTGACATTTCCAAGCTAAAAATTGCCGTCGTAAGATCGCTATGGAAAGCAACATATTGTGCAATATTTAATACAAATGCAGTTTTTCCCATAGATGGACGGGCTGCTATCAAGATCAAATCAGATGGCTGCATTCCAGACATCCTATAATCTAAGTCAAGAAATCCTGTTGCAATACCTGTAACATTCCCCTGTGCTTTCGATGCCCTTTCAATCCGGTCTAACGCATGAATCACGATTTGCTTAATGGGAACAAAATCGCCGCCTCCCCTGCTTTGAATCAATTGAAAAATATTTTTTTCTGTCTCTGCAAAAATTGTCTCCAAATCTTCTTTTTGTGTATAACAGCTGTTTTGTATTTGCTCTGTCACTTTAATTAATTTGCGAAGCATTGATTTCTCTTTGACAATGTTTGCATAATAGCGCACATTTGCAGAGGTCGGCACTGCTGCTAACAAATCATTAATATATTCCAGACTGCTAATTTCTGGCGGTACTTCTTTTTCTTTCAGCTTATTTTGCAAAGTGACAAAATCAACTGGCTCATTTTGGTTAAATAACTCCGCCATTGATTCAAACAGCACTCCGTACTGTTTGTGATAAAAATCTTCTGCTGTCAGCAGCTCCGTAACGGCTATAATTGCCTCACGATCCATAATCATAGAGCCTATGACGGACTGCTCTGCCTCAACACTGTTTGGCATCGTCCTTTTGATAAGAGCGTCTTCCATATATGCTTATCCTTCAATAACATGTACTTTTAATGCAGCTGTAACCTGCGGATGCAGTTTGACTGGTACATCATAAAATCCAAGTGCTTTGATTGGCTCTGGCAGCTGCATTTTCTTTTTATCTAACTCTAAACCAAGCTGCTTTTTGGCAGACTCCGCAATTTCCTTTGTTGAAACGGAACCAAAGGTACGCCCGCCTTCGCCTGCTTTAATTTTTACTTCTACTTTTTTATCTTTTAAATCCTCTGCTAACTTTTTCGCTGCTTCTAAGTTTTCTGCTGCCAATTTGTCTGCATGTTGATTACGCAGCTTTAGATCATTCAGCGCCTGGGTCGTTGCTTCTACGCCCAGTTTTTTCTTTATCAGCATATTGCGCGCGTAGGAATCACTGACATCTACAATTTCATTCTTTTTTCCTACAGATTTTACATCCTGCAATAATATTACTTTCATCTTTCTATATCTCCTTTTTCTATCATTTCATCTAAGATTGTGCGAATCCTGGTTTTTGCTTCTTCAATACTGCAGTCCGGCAGCTGCGCGCCGGCAATATTTAAATGGCCTCCCCCGCCTAAACGCTCCATAATCATCTGTACATTGATTTCATCAATTGATCGTGAGCTGATAAATATCTTATTTTGATATTCGGTCATAACAAAGGATGCCTTGATTCCTATAATATTTAATAATTCGTTTGCAGACTGGGCAGATACCACAGTCGGGCTTTCTACCTCATTTGCCGGACACACAGAAATCGCAAATGCTCCGCGGTAAACTTCTGCCTGGCGCATGACCTCTGCCCGTGCTTTATAATCTGCCATATCGTTTCTTAACATTTTTCGTACTCTGGTCACTTCAGCACCGCAGCGCCTTAAATATGCCGCTGCTTCAAAGGTACGCACTCCTGTTTTTTGCATAAAGTTATTTGTATCGATTAAAATACCTGCATAAATTGCATCTGCTTCACAAGGCGTAAACTTAATGTTTTCTGTAAAATATTGCAGCACTTCTGCAATCATTTCACAGGTTGATGAGGCATATGGTTCAATATAAGACAAGATCGGGTTTTCAACTACCTCACTTCCTTGTCTGTGGTGGTCAAATACTACAATTGATTTTGTTAATTCAAGGATTTCCGGACAATCCGTATAGTTTGGGCGGTTTGTATCAACAACCATAACTAACGTATGGCTGTCTGTCAGTTCAATTGCTTGTTCACTGTCAATAAACATATCGGCTTCATATCCGTTTTCTTCAGAAAAGCGTTCCTTTAATGGCCGAAGCGATGTCGTTACTTCGTTTAATACAATCTGCACTTTTTTATCAAGAACACGCCCAGCGCAATATACGCCGATTGCAGCACCAAAAGAATCGATATCTGCAATATGATGTCCCATAACAATGACATGGTTGCGGCTTTCAATAATTTCACGCAGTGCATGTGCCTTTACACGGGCTTTGACTCTTGTATTTCTATCCACCTGCTTGGAACTGCCGCCATAATAAGTAATACATTCGCCTTCTTTTACAACGACCTGATCCCCGCCCCTTCCAAGCGCCAAGCCAATTGCCATACGTGCATATTCATAATTTTGTGTATACGTATCTCCTGTATTGCCAATACCGATACTTAATGTCACAGCTATTTCATTTCCTACTCTGACTGTCTTAACTTCCTCTAACAGACTAAATTTATCTTTTTCCATCTCTGCCAGGTACATATTGCGGAATACGACAAAATATTTATCCTTTTCCACTTTGCGTACCAGCCCATCCATATTTGTAAAATATTTATTTACTTTCCGATCAATTAAAGCAATTAAGAGAGACTGTTTCACATCCTCTACACTATTCAGCACTTCTTCGTAATTATCAATATAAACAAGTGCTGCTACTAATTTTTGTGCGTCGTAATCACGCATATAACGATTTAACTGTGTTTCATCATACAGATAAAGCGCTGTTAGAAATTCTCCATTATCTTCTACAGATACTAGCTCATTTTCTGGCGTAATACTGGCAAAATCGAGCCGTTTTAACTGTGCCCGGTATTCCCGATCACCCAGATTAATATGCAGCTGCGACATATTTTGATTTTTTTGGACAATTTCTTTTGTAATATGAGAAAATAGTGAAGTAACCGATTTGTGATAGTCTTTCTCCTTGCCAGTCACTTCTGCAAATTTCTCATTCAGCCACATAATCTTTCCATTATAATCAAGAAGCGCGTATGCAATATCCAATTCATTCAGAAGTTTTTTTTGTACGGTACCGTACTGTGTCGCAAAATCAATAATCTCATCTGCAAACAGAGGTTTCTTTTTTTGATAATTTGTAAATACAATAATAAAATACACGACTACAAAGAAAGATACTGCCAGCCCTGCATCCACGCGGTAAAAATACATGGGTATATTTATCAAAACGAGTAAAATGGTAAGCAGAACCGGACTAAGTATATAGTTCTTCAGGCGGCCCTTTAATTTTACTTTCTTTTTCATATTTTGCCTCCATGATCGTACGGATAATTCCACAGAGATACTAATCATCTGCTAAACATTACTATTATACCATGAGTACGCATGAATGGAAAGTATTTTGTGATTGAAAAAGACCATTGACGACAAAAAGGTTACTGGTCACATCTTTGGTGCTCACAGTAACTGCATGCAGTCCATTAAAAATTTGTCTGCGGCAAAGGACTGCATGTACGCATGGCTGAACATACGTGTTCTTACGGCTTTTGCAGTTAATGCAAAACCCTGGTCTGTAGAGTAAAACAAAAAGGGGCTGTCGCACGAAGCAAATGATACACAATATCAAGTAATCCACATTGGAACATACTCTACATATTGTATACATCTCGCTTTATACGAAAGTCCCTTCGTCCAGACGTCTGTCTGCAAGCAATTTTAAAGCAGCAATTATGGAATCTGTGTAACTACGTTCCATCCATTTTCATCTGCCATATAGGTGAATTCGATCCAGTCGCCTTCTTTATAGCGTATAATTTTCCTTAGGTCTTCATCTGCCATGTCTACATCAAATAAACTGTCTGAATGTTCCAAACTCAGATAATAATGTGTGTTGCCTGATAAGACAATCGGAGCAATCGCTGTAATTTTGCCTCGCGCTTGTTCAAACAGGCTGTTGTCTTTACTGCTTGATATCCCGTTTGTTTCCAGCAGCTTGATATATACATTTTCGCATTCTTTTACAGTATCCCCAATAGCAACCCATTGATATTTCTGGACATTGACCATCGCATATTTTTTTACCAGTCCCGCACCGTCTTTTAAGGCCATAAAATACGTCGGTTCACCAGAAATATTTAAAAGCAGCGGGAACGTTGCCTTGTATCCCAGGTTTTGAACTTGCCCTTCTGCAGATGACATGGCTGAATCCTCAATCGCTCCTTCTATTTTATAATATTTTGTTTCCATGGTACGCTGATTCATCAGCACAAACCCTACGTTCGACTGGTCGCCGCTGACTGAGGTAACACCTGTATAAACCCATACATCATCGTCCATTGCAATATAATTGTATCCATTGGTTGCTGTCAGGCAGTCTTTTTGTCCAAGGATGCTGTTAAAAAATCCATGTGCATACATTCCATAATAATTATACAGCTGTGTCAGCAATTCTGCAGAATATACTTTATCTACCCAATTCGGCACTTTTTCAACTGGATAATCCGTACATTCTCCTGTTACAGCATTACACAACACTACGTTTCCTACTGTCTGTCCGCCAAACAATCCAATATTAAATTTTTTTACTGGACAAACCCAATACGGCGTGCCTTCGTCATTGATCTCAAAGAAAATCTGATCATCAAAAATATACGTTGGGTAATGAAAGCGCAAATGACGGTAGATATTCCGGTTAAAATATTCAGATTTCGAATATTTAATTGTCTTTTCTAATTTTACACATTCTGTATTCTGTGTCGCCATATCAATACGGATATAGGCTGGAATACCTGCCTTATGATTTGTAAACCACTTAATCGCGCTGGCATAGACAAGCGGCGTCACACGTACAGGTGTATTTTTGTAATTGATCTGTGCGTAATCAGAACTGACCTCAAACTGTGAAACCATATCTACCATACTGCCCATTTTGCGGTTGCCCAAAAGTGCAGCAGAATCTTTGTCTAACAACGGAATTGTCTCGTAGCTAACTTGCTTAATATCCTCCGTAAAGTCACTTTCATCTATTTTCAGCAAATTTCTGTATTTTGAGGCATTGACAATGGGTGAAGATAATACATAACCAATGATAAATATGAGCAGTGCCGCTAAAAACAAGCCAATGCCTATTTTTACACATTTATATTCTTTGAGTGCTTTCATTGATTTCAGCTGTACAATATTGCTTTTTTCCTGTCGGCGCATCTGCACAAGTGAATAAGCAATCGTAAAGAACAAAATCAATGCCAGCAATGCTTTCCAAAAACCTACGGAATGAATATTAAATGCAGGCAGTGTGATGTAATAATATACACCAAGAAACAGTAGTATCAAAAGACTAATTATAGCCTTACTTTGAAATTTTTTCATTTTTTTCCTTTCTTTTTATGTCTATTTTTCCCCATTTAATGCAGAAACCGCCGCATGATAGCTTCATACGGCGGCTTTCCAATTCTTCTTTTGCATGCAAAATATTGCTACGAACGTCTTTTTAATCCTGTACGTATGGCATCAAAGCTACATGGCGTGCCCGCTTAATTGCTGCTGTTAATGCTCTTTGATGTTTTGCACAGTTACCTGTAATTCTTCTTGGTAATATTTTTCCTCTTTCGGAAATATATCTTTTTAACTTATTGACATCTTTGTAATCAATTACGTTATCTTTGCCACAGAATACGCACACTTTTTTCCGTCTGTGTATCGTTCTTCTGCGTGGGCCGTCGCCTCTTTCATTTCTATTATAAGCCATGGCTATTACCTCCTGCTGAAATCCAGCCATTATGTCTGGTGTCATTAACTAAATGGTAATTCTTCATCTATTCCATCCGGAATATTCATAAAGCCATCGCCTGCTGCACTTGGAGATGGCCGATTATCTACCGGTGCAAAACCATCGATATTCTGGGAACTTGTATTTTTACTTTCAGCAAACTCTTGATCTTCTACAACAACATCTGTCGTATATACTTTCTGTCCGTCGCGGTTCGTATAGCTGCCTGTCTGAATACGGCCGGTTACTACGATTTTAAGCCCTTTACGGAAATATTTTTCTGCAAATTCTGCCGAACGGCCAAATGCCACACAGCCAATAAAATCAGCTGTCTGCTGGTTATCAGAGCCATTATTCCGTGAAAACCGCCTGTCTACCGCTAATGTATATCTTGCAACTGCTGTAGCTTGTTCGCCCTGAGAATAACGTATCTCCGGATCTCTGGTCAAGCGCCCCATAAGTATTACTTTATTCATTCTACGATCTCCTTATCGATTATGCCTCGTCTTTACGAACGCATAAGAATCGAAGAACATTATCCATAATTCGAACATGCTGCTCAAGCTGTTTTGGAGCTGTAGCTGGCGCGTCGAATTGGATGAAATAGAAAAAACCATCGCTCATTTTCTGAATGTCATAAGCTAATTTCTTCTTACCCCAATCTTCTACTTCTGTAACAGTACCGCCGGCGCGTGAAATATATTCTTTTGCCTTTTCAACTACTGCTGCTCTCGCATCATCTTCGATTTTAGCATTCACAACGAGCGCTAATTCATACTTGTTCATGCGAATTGTACCTCCTTTTGGTCTCTGGCCTTTTCCTTTGGAAAAAGCAAGGAATTTGTCATATCACGAATATTTATGATAGCATCTTTAATCCTGATTTGCAAGCGGTTTTTTAATATTTTTTACATTTTTTTCTACTATTTTTCTGGCAATCATAATTTGATGCCCGCATCCAAGGCATTTTAGGCGAAAATCTGCGCCTACGCGCAGAACTTCCCATTCAAAAGTGCCGCAAGGATGCTTTTTTTTCAGTTTCACAATATCGCCGATTTGGATGTCCATATACACTTTTCTCCAGTACTATATCTATCAACGTATCACACCTGTATACTGCCCAATATTTCTCCGATACTGCCTTGTATCAGTAAATCGGCACGCATGTCCATTGGTGTTGGAGACTTATTAATCAGAATTAGTTGATTTCCTGTATAATAGTCTATCAATCCAGCTGCCGGATAAACAGCTAAGGAAGTGCCTCCTATGATCAGTACCTGTGCGTTGGAAATATAATCGATTGATTTTTGCATCGTATGCATATCTAAGCCTTCTTCGTATAATACGACATCTGGCTTAATTATGCCGCCGCATTCATCACAAAGCGGCACACCTATGTGTTCATCGATATATTGTGCAGAAAATTCTTTTGCGCATTTTCTGCAGTAATTACGATGGATACTCCCATGAAGCTCCAATACTTCCTTACTGCCTGCCATTTGGTGCAGGCCATCAATATTTTGCGTAATGACAGCTTTTAATTTCCCCGCCTTCTCTAACTCAGCCAGTTTCAAATGTGCTGCATTCGGTTTCGCATCCAGGCAAAGCATTTTATCATGATAAAAACGGTAAAATTCTTCTGTCTTATTAAGATAAAACGAATGGCTTAATATCGTTTCAGGAGGATAATCATACGTTTGATGATATAATCCGTCCACACTTCGAAAATCAGGGATACCGCTTTCTGTCGATACTCCTGCACCGCCAAAAAAGACAATATTATCTGATTGTGTAATGATTTGCTGCAATTGTTCGACTGTTCCAGACATTGATTTTCCTCCCAGGATTTCTTGCTATCTATGATCTATCATCTATTTATTAGCTTTCCTTTTATAATTTTTGATTTTCTTTTTCTTATTTTCTATTTCAAAAGTCGATGAGACGATAACTTTTTGTTCTATTTTTTCATTTCTTCCATTTTTATATTAAACTACTATCTCAAAACAATAAAATGCTCTCACATGGTATCATTAAAAAAAATGCATCTTGTTATTATGAAAAGATGATTGAAAACTAGTGCCTCCACTGCCTTTTTCCAGGTTTTTTTCACTCATAATAATATGTATATCCTCTTTTCTGATACCTGTTTCTCTTGCTACCTGAAATACAGGAACAGCTCCATGTTTTTGATAATAATCTCTGATCTTTCCGTAATTATCTACCATCTCGTTATGGCATTCCTTGCATCGGTAATGTCCCAGCCCTAAGTATTCCAGTTCACCCTCACACTTGTCGCATTTTGATGGCCGCGCAATTGCCAATTCATGTAAACCGCTCATATCTTTATAATCCTTTCTCAAAGTAGGTTATCTTCAAAATGGATACATATTGGCTTTATTATATGATACGAACCATTCTTTTGTCAAAATGTTTTTTTGAAATCAACAAACTTTAAATGAAAGGCAAATTTCCCTATAAGATTGCTTTTGTTGCACTTTTAAGAAAGGATGATTTGTGCCAGTACGATACTTGCTGCCGCCCCAGCAACTGCTGCTAATAATGCTCCCGGAAGTGTCCAGCGGGTCTTTTTTATTTTGACTGACATAAAGTATAAGGACATTGTATAAAAAACAGTTTCTGTAGAGCTCATCATAATCGACGCCGTATATCCTAAAAGCGAATCTGTACCATGCTCTTTGAAAATGTCTAAAACAAGGCCAGTAGCCGCAGAATTGGAAAACAAGCGTATTACAAACACAGGAATAATTTCTGCAGGTATAATTTGTTTGACGGCAGCTCCTAATAGGAAAGAAAGCGTATCCAGTAAGCCAGAAGCCCGCAAAACTCCTACTGCTACCATTAAGCCAATGAGCGTTGGCATAATTTTTATCACAGTATGAAACCCGTCTTCTGCACCGCGAATAAATTCTTCATAAATATTTTGTTTTTGTATTAGTCCTGTACCTACAATATAGAAAATAAGAAGCGGAATGATCGTATTTGATACAAATAAAAGCAATCTCATCTGCTGCCGTCCAATTATTTTATTATTTTCATTTTATGCTTCTTTTAAAAATATATAACTTTCCAAAAGCTCGTCTGTAACTAGATTCTATCCTCCATGTTACTTTTCTCATTATATTTATCTCTCATAAAAGTTAGTAAGAAATGATTCTAATTATTTCTTCTTAATAATGTTACTCCTCTTGTTATATTTATCTTTTATCAAAAGTTAGTATGTAAATAATTCTATCTATTTCTTCTTATAATGTTACTTTTCTTGTTATATTTATCTCTCATAAAAGTTAGCATGTAAATGATTATAAAAAATTTTTCTTATATTGTGCTTTTTTATGCTATACTAGGATAAACACCAGTAAGACAGGAGGTAAGTTCTAATGGGACATTTAACGACAAGAGACGCTTATAAAAACCTGGAAGATCGCATCAACTGGTTTACCCAGGGCGCGCCTCCTTCTGATACGCTTTCTAAAATTTTGCAGGTATTATATACAGAAAAAGAAGCAAAATGGGCAGCCTTGCTCCCAGTCCGCCCTTTTACATTAAAAAAAGCTGCAAAAATATGGGGAACGACAGAGGCAAAAGCAGAAAAACTGTTAGACCATCTTTGTGAAAAGGCTCTGTTAGTAGATTCTGAGTATCATGGGCAGCGTCAATTTGTCATGCCGCCGCCAATGGCAGGGTTTATAGAATTTGCTTTAATGCGGACAAGAGGCGACATTGATCAAAAATATTTGAGCAATCTGTACTACCAGTATATGAACGTCGAGGAAGATTTCATTAAAGATCTGTTTTTTGTTACTGAAACAAGACTGGGACGTGTATTTGTACAAGAGCCTGTACTGGCTAACAGCAAGACGAATCATATTCTGGACTATGAACGCGCCACACACATTGTAGAAGAAGCAGAGTATATTGGGCTTGGAACTTGTTATTGCAGACATAAAATGTACCATGCCGGCCATCCATGCGAGATCGATGCACCTTGGGATGTTTGTCTGACTTTTGACAATGTGGCCCGTTCTCTTGCAGAACATGGAGGCTATGCACGCCTTATTTCCAAAGAAGAAGCAAAAGATGCGCTGGAACGCTCTTATGCCAGCAATCTGGTACAAATTGGTGAGAATGTCAGAGAGCATCCAGCATTTATCTGCAACTGCTGCGGCTGCTGCTGTGAGGCGCTGCAGGCAGCCAGACATTTCAGCCCTATGCAGCCTGTTGCAACGACAAATTATATTCCGCACGTTTCTCTTAAGCAATGCATTGGATGCGGAAAGTGCGCAAATGTCTGCCCAATACTGGCCATTTCGATGGAAAAGCGGAAACAGGAACCTGCGCAAGAGAAACCATTTGATAACGCAAAACAGGCCAAAAAGCCTGTAATAGACACTGAGATTTGCTTAGGCTGCGGCGTCTGCGCGCGTAACTGCCCTACTGGGGCAATCAAACTGGAACGCCGCCCTGTCCAGATCATTACGCCTGTAAACAGCACGCACCGTTTT
The DNA here is from genome assembly GCA_947385105.1 of uncultured Eubacterium sp. Classification (GTDB taxonomy): domain Bacteria; phylum Bacillota; class Clostridia; order Lachnospirales; family Lachnospiraceae; genus Eubacterium_J. The sequence goes on along the minus strand of CANDJR010000041.1, from coordinate 8,867 downwards.
GTCCTGCAGGCAATTGAAAAAGGTACGTTACAAAATTTAATCTTTGACAACCAGGCTTTTGCAAATCATAGAGCTATGGCTGCCGTATTCGGTACGATCTTAAAACTGCCTCCTATGAAGCAGTCACTGGCAAGCAAACAATTTAAATCTGTATACTTGGATAAATTATTATCTTTACAGAAAAAGAAAACGGACAAGAGATAAATTATCTCTTTTTGATACACGGGGCTGTCGCAATAAGGATTAAGTATACAAGATATAGTATTTTTGAATTAAATCCAACTAAATCTTGTATATGTTTTTCTTAGTGCGACAGCCCCCATGTGTATTAAGACAGATTAGTCTTCAAAACTGACTGTTGTTTTGTAAATCGCTTTCTCAGGCTGCAAATGCGTATTGCTGCCCTTGCTCTCACAAAAATCTTCCCATCTTAAAAGATAAATCGTTACTTCTGAAATATCCCTTTTATAAATACTTCCCCGAAGGAAATTACTTCCATGGTAATCTAATTGCTTGTTGTCTGCGTCCCAATACGTAATCATATAATCATACTCTTTTTCTCCTTCTGGAAGAATTGGGACTGCATACAGTTGATGTGCTGTTTTTATAACCTTCTTGATACCGTAACCTTCATCATTTACGCCATTGACAGCGATTTCCTGTTTGATATTTTCTGAAACTTCAACTGGAAGGCTGAATTTCCATTTTCCTTCCTGATGAACGATTTCATGTTCCAGCCAGGTAACTTCTTCGCCTGTTTCTGGCAGATTTGCCGTCTTCAACTCACCTGTATCCAACCTCTGCCAAAAATCTGTAAAGGTAATTTCGCATTTCTTATACTTGGTAAGATTAAAATCCGACTTTGATGCCTGAAATTGTGCAATTCCTTTAAATGTATGCGAATCAATATACTCTCCTTCTGCATCGTATGCAAGATATGTCCCCGTTTGATCATTAAATTCCTTTTTGTCGCCGTTTGCCTTGTATGCTGTCACCCAGCTGACAAAACCTAATTTATTTTTCTCAAGGATATTCTTTGGAAATGCCTTTTTACTCTCTACGAGCATTGCAATATAAATGGCATCCTGGTCATAAGACACTTCGGAAAGAGTCACTGTAATGCCTTTTGATGTCACTTGGTAGCTCACTTCATCGCTATCTTGTTCATCTTCCCTGACATCTTTGTCTGTTTCCTTATTGGCTTCTGCCTGCGTATTTATATCAGTATCTGCCGCTGTATCAACCTGCGTATCTTTGTCAGTATCTGTCACTGCGTCTGCCTGCGCAGGCAGTTTAATTGCATTTTTGCTATAATCTCCTGGATAAGATACCTGATCTTCCAGACCACTGAAAATGTTTCCGATTAATGGCAATTGTGCTGCTACAGCAGGATTTTTTACACAATATACCATTGCAAGAAACAGCATTGCTGCCGCTGTTGTGCACTTCATGGCAATTGGCAGCCTGCTTTTTTTCGCTGCTTTTGACTGGCGGATTTTTTGGTAAGCTTCATTCATTTGATTATTTACTTGTTCTGATTCAGGTATTTGATTCATCATACAGTTCTTAATCCTCATTTCTATTTCTTGATCCATCTGTTTTTGTTTCATTTACGCCCACTCCTCTCTTTGCACCTTTTCCCGCAGCTGTTCTTTCCCTCGGTGAATACGGCTGCGCACTGTGCTTTCTTTGATATCAATCATCTCGCTGATTTCCCTTGTTGTATACCCTTCCCCGTAATACAGTTCAAAAATAACTCTGTCATCTTTGTGCAGCAGGGAAAGCAGGGAAAAAAAAGCATTATCTTCCGGATAGGAGTCATAATATTTTTCTTCAGCCATGTCTGCCGTTGACAGTATACGTTTCCTGTTGTTATACAACTGGTTGCAGTTATTGATCAGGATACGGATGAGCCATGTCTTAAAGTATGCAGCTTTTTTTAAATCTCCGATATGCTCATAAGCATTTAAGACTGTCTGCTGCATAACGTCTGCCACATCTTGTTCATCCGAAAAGAATCCATAGGCAACCTTCAGCATTGGCTGCTTATACTCCTCCATCAGCCTGATAAAGCTTTCTGCATCTTTTTTCATTGCACGCTTAACCAGTTTTTCCATCATTATGTATCCCTTCTTGTACCATGCCGGCATTTTTGTATTTTGTAATTACACACATTAGATTGCACACAGCTGCATTTTGTTGCAAAAACCCCAAAAAAAGAAAAGCTCTAAAAAAGAGCTTTCCTAATAAAAAACGATCTATTCAAAAATTTATCATTGAAGTATTTATACCTGTTCGATAAACAGCTCTATGATTTTCAAAGAAGCCCCCAGCGCAGCCGCTCCTGTTGTGTGCTTACAGGTTTTGATAAAAGATCCATCTTGTGCAAACGTATTTCTTTCTGCCACCTTCTTTTGGATATCCCGAATAAAGGCACCCATACAGCTCCCTACATATCCGCCCAGCACAATATCACAGTCCAAGACCATATAAATATTGTTTACTGCAATCGCCAGATAGGACGTATATTTCTCCCACTGGCTGACTGCCTGTTTTTCTCCATGTTTTAGCCTTTCAAAAAAGTCTTCAATATTTCCGTCTGTCAGACACACCGCAGAGCAATAAGCATCCAGGCACCCGGATTTTTTACAATAACAAATGTTCCCATCTGGAATAATTGTCATATGTCCTACTTCCCCACAGCGGAAATTGTTTCCTTGTTCCAGCGTCCCATTACTGTAGATTGCCCCTCCGACTGTGTTGCTTAAAGACAGATAAAAAAACCGTTCCATACTTTCGGATTGATTCCCTTCTGCATATGCCCCTGCATTCGCATCATTTAAAAAATGGCATGGATATGCAAAGAAACGGCTGACATCTGCAAAAGGCAGCTCACTCACTCCAAGGACATGCGATCCTGCAATCATTTGTGCTTGTAAGTCAATAATACCCGGAAAGGATATCCCTACGCCCAAAATTCCTTGCTCGCTGCATCCGCTTTCCTGCAAAAAAAATTCCAGCTTCTTGTTCACCTCTATAAAATATGCATCTGTCGATGCATATGGCAAAGGAATCTGTTCTGATTTTAAAATTCTGCCCGTCAGATCTGCCAGCACAAGGCTGACGTAATGTTTCGTAATATCCAGTCCAACTGCTTTTCCTGCGCTGTCAGATAAAGCAAGTGCCTTCGCCCTCCTTCCGCCAGTAGAATCCATTTCTCCTTTTTCCTCTACAAGCCCTCTGCTAATAAGCTCCTTGGTGATCTGGGTCGCTGTTGGCAGACTTAATTTCAGTGCATAGGAAATATCCGGGTTTGATACCATTCCATTTTTACATATATATCGAAAAACATCATTCCTGTTTTTCTTTTTGACTTCCATATTTGTAATCTTCTTTTTGTCCATTTTAGCTCCTATACTTTTTAAAAGTGTCTACTAAACATAACATATCACAAAAAGCATAGGTTTTCCATATTTTTTTGTTTTTCCGTTTATTCAAAAAGAAGCATTAAAAATCCAGCTTTTTGCAGCAAACCTCTCTTTCTCTTTTGCAAGCTCCTCCTGATCAAGCACTCCTGTATCGCTATGACCTGCCTTTAACACATATAATTCTTCAAATGCCTCCAAGAGCTTTTCTTTTAGAGTACTGATTGTTAGATCCGGTACGAATTCAGACAGATTTTCTACCCTTGCTCTTACAGAATCAATTCCTTTTAGCTGCAGCTTTTCTTTTGATACAGTCAGATACTTAGATAAGCGATCAAGATCTACAGATACCATCAGCGTCCCATGATGATAACAACAATCGCCGCATACAAAATAAGCATGTCCAGAAAACTTTTTTCCCCAGGCTATCAGATCATTGCGCCCAGATTTGTTTGCGCAGACACCCAGCTTACTTACTGCGCGCAAAATGACCTGCGTCTGGCGCTCCTCATCATAGCAGTTTTTTCTTGCAAAAAATGTAAAATTTAAATTACCAAGATCCTGGTAGACTGCGCCGCCTCCTGACGATCTGCGTGCCAGGAAACCTCCTTCTTTTTCTAATAATTCTACCCGGCATTCTTTCCATATGTTCTGATTTCTTCCCACGACGACTGTGTTTTGATTTTGCCACAAATATAAGATGCATTCCCCTTCTTTGCAGTGAAAACACAGCTGCTTTTCTACTGCCAGATTGTAATAGGGAGAAGTCTGTTCGCTTTCTAAATACGTTAACTTTTGGATCATTTTACTGTCACACACCTCTGTTTATTTCAATGCAAAAAATTCACATTTTCTTCCCAGACACCCTTTATTATTTTTCGAATATTTACATGCTGGCACAGTGGCTGCAAGTTCGCAGCCCATTAAGCGGTTCATTCCTTGTACAGCCTCGTATACAGAAATCTGTACAGATCTTTTACAGCATCGCGGACCGCCATACTCAGCCAGCCTGTTTTGAATGCCTGCGGTAATCTGATTGACTGTTCGCAAGTCTTCTGCTGAAAACGGATGCGCTAATAACAAAATACCGACAGCTGCTCCAGCTCCCATCATTGCACCGCAGCATCCATACATAGCACACACACCTACTGGAATCGTATTTGTTCTGACGTATGCTTTTACAAGCAGGCTTTTCTTTTCTATTTGACGGAAATTACAATATGCGGTCAGGATGGCAGCTGCGGTCAAATAATGATGTTCCGGCCCATGCATACGCACCTGCGCAAGCTGCATCAGTTGATCAGCAATGTATATAGCGTCTGTCTGTTCACATTCCTTACAGTAATCTGTAATTGCATCTGCGATCTCTTTTGGTATTACGCCTGCCATATTTCTACCGCCTTTTTGATATCCTGGATATGTTTCTTTTCAAAACAGAATTTATGAAGTGTCCCGCGGGGAAGCAGCTCGATCCGCGGCGGCTGCATCCGTTCCAGTTCTTTCAGCGTTTTGAGCTGTTTACTTAATCGTTCTTTTACAGATGCATTTTCTTTACACAGTTCTACATACAAGACGAGCTGATTGCCATCTATATAGGGCCTGTAATCTACGATTTCATCAATTACATAAATTACTTCTTCCAACATAGCCGGATAGATCATGTTCTCTTGATCAATTTGAAATACGCCTTCCAGTCTTCGCACAATCGGCCCTATGACCCTAAGCTTTTGTCCGCATGATGAATCTTCGCAATATGCCAGATCGCCGCTTCGGTAACGGAGCAGGGGCATGGCATCCCTTCCAATGATTGTATAGGTCAGCTCTCCCACCATCCCGTCTTTCATCCTTTCTCCGGTTTTCGGATCAATAATCTCAGTATATACGTCTACCTCATTATAATGATACCCATGGCATCCGCCACACTCAATTGCAAATCCCCATCCTACTTCCGTCAATCCGTAATGCGCAATTACTTCACAGCCAAATACGCGCTCTAAATATACTCTCATGGGCTTTGAGATATTCCCCATCGTCACATATAACAGCTTCATGCCCATGTTCTTTAAATCTACTTTATCTTCCATCTCTTTTGCAATCCGGTACATCGTTGTAATATCTCCAAACCAGACATTGCATTGATGGTACACAGATAAAGACAACAATTCTTCACTAGAAGCCGCCATATCTCCTACAACTGCCTCCATCCCACGGGCACGTACACTTTTTGCATACATCTCTGAAGCGCCTCGTCCCTGAGAATTTGTCAATAGACTTAAAATTCTGGTATCTTCGATATCTGCAATCGTATTCATTGCCGTTCCGATAAAATCCATGATATGCTCTAGATCCTTCTTGGAAAAATAGATCCGTTTACGAATACCAGTCGTACCAGAACTATAAAAAGTAACTGGCCGTTCTACATCACGCTGCGAAATACACAAAAATTCATATCCAGACCCCCTTAAATCATCCGGATTCGTAAATGGAAGTTTCTCCAAGTCAGAAAACTCCTGAATATCGCCTGGAGTAATCCCCAAACGGTCAAACTGAGCTCTGTAAAATTTACTGTTTTCATATACATGCTGTATTGTCCTGCGAAGCAGATACACCCTGTAATCTTGGAATATCTTTTCATCTACCTGACCATTCCAGTCTGGATGAATGCTTTGATACGCCTCATCTTGTCCAATTCTTTTAGCACAGATTTCGTATAACCCCTGTTCAAATGTAATGATCATCCCATTCTCCTATATCGTTTTATGCAATACCCGGACAGAGCTTATTTCCATATATATCGCTCAAATATTTGGTACAAAGCGGCCGCATCTTTTGATCCTTTCCAATAATTTGTACCGAGCATCTTTGGATTCTTTGCAAATCCACATTCCATGCATCCTGAAATGCCATACCGCCTATGCTGAGTATTTTCTGAGCTCCTGGGAGCCACAGCAATTTGGTAGACTTTCTAATACTTACATATCCGTCCGTACTCTTATCCCGTCTCATCCTATGATTTAAAGAACGTAAGTTTCCAGCTTGATCACACAAAAAGATTCCTTGAAACGTACATGCTGCATGCTCGTATGCCCCGGGCAGAAAGTCAAGCGCTCTTACTTCACCGTCTGTCTGCGTTTCTATCCTGCGGATCACTTCCGGAATGGTAATCCGCGGATTTTCCCCCTGCGGATAAATCCCAAAATAACTGACTGGCTGGAAATATACGCCTTTTACTGTAGGCATATAGCCTTTTGCAAAACGTATGATATCTCCTAACTGATCATCATTACTCCCTGGAATGATACATGGAACCAACACAACTGCCAGCCCTGCCTGCGCACAATTTTCAACAGCTTTTCTCTTTTCTTCAAATATATTTCTTCCATACTTAGCTTTATAGGCGCTTTCTAAAATCCCGTCAAAACCAAGGTAGACAGTAGTCACCCCACTGTCTTTTAATAACTTGCAGTAATCCGCGCTTTCGCTCAGTCTAAGCCCATTTGTGTTCAGCTGGACATAGGAAAAACCTAATTGCTGTGCAGCCTTTGCAATCTCTGGCAAGTCTTCCCGTACTGTCGGTTCTCCGCCGCAAAGCTCCACCAATGCATCCTGCCCAGCATGTTCTCTGTAAAAGGTAAGCTGCTCCCTGCATTCTTTTACTGAAGGTTCGTAGCATTCGTCCCCCTTCTTTCTTGTAAAGCAGACAGGACAATTCATATTACAGCGGTTTGTCGTCATGAGGGCAGCAGAACAAGGCTGTACCTGTGCGCATGCTGCAAACTCCCCCTTTTGCATCTGTTCATAGACTTCTTGTTCTGATTTTGGAAGGCTTTCTGTATGAATTCCGCCGTCTTTGAGCCACTGCATATAGTTTTGTGGGGAATCTTCCCAAATAAGCGTCTTCATAGTTCCATGTTCTTTACATGTTTTTTCCATATATACTGCATTTTGCTCCGCTGTGATGTTTGCCGGAATTTCTTTCAGGCAGTATGGACAAACACTTAATGTATAACTTAATAGTTTACTCATTTTTATATAACCGCCTTCCTTCCAGGCTTGTCAGATGGAACGCACACAGCGGAACAGCCTTTCCGTCATATGTTATCACATGTACGCAGCAGCCTCTAAGCCTTCCAATATCAATATTATATGCATCCTGAAATCCCATCCCACTCACAGACAGCGTATAGTTTTTCAGACGCTTGATAAATTCTTTCATTGACTTTTTGGCAGGCTGACCGGCCGCAGTGCTGCTGCCATTTGTTGTCTGCAGTGCGTCTGGATCTTGAAGCCTCCAATGCTTATTTGTAAATGCATTTGCCTTGCGGGCAAAATCTATGCCTTCTGGAACTTGTTTTGTTTGTACAAACTCTGTAACTGGCTTGAGCTGTCCATTTTCTTCTAAATAATAAAGCGCGCTAAATGCACAGTGGGAATCGTATCGCTTTCTTGGTACAAAGTCTTTTTCTTTCATCTGGCCATTTGTCTGGCTAACCAGGCATTCTATGAAATCCGATAGGTTCATGCGATCCCATAACAGCCTTCCATGATCATTGGGATATCTTCCAAAGTAACTAATCGGCTGGAAATGGACACCCTTGACAATTGGCATATGGTTCTTTGCATATGCAATCAAATCTCCTGCTTCTTGCTCATTCAGCCCTTTTACTAAGACTGGCACTAGGATAACTCCGATACCTGCTTGTTCACAATTTGACACTGCCTGCAGTTTTATATCCAGCATACTTTTTCCCCGTATCTTTTTATAAACATCGTCCCGTAAGCTGTCAAACTGCAGATAAATCAAATCTGCGCCTGCTTCTTTTAATTCCTGCACATAAGCGATATCTTCTGCTATCCGAATCCCATTTGTATTGACCTGAATATGGGAAAAGCCCATCTGCTTTCCCATTCGCAGGATTTCCGGGAGATCATTTCTGACCGTTGGCTCCCCTCCGCTAAGCTGAATAGAGCAGTCCCCGCCATTTTGATAAGCAGTTTCATACATTTTTTTTATTTCTTTCAGTCCTGGTTCATACCGCTCCTTTTTTGTATCTGCAAAACAGACTGCACACTCCATATTGCAGCGATAGGTAATTTCTAATACAGCTGTACATGTCTTTCCTTCGTGTGTGCTGCACAATCCGCAGTCAAACGGACATTCTTTTGTAAGCTTTGGATATGTACTGCATGGTTGTGCATGAACAGACTGCTCCATCCATGCTTGATACTGCTCTGCATTGCTCCAGACCAGTACCTGATATGTACCATGTTCTGGACATTCTTTTTCTAAAAATACTTTTCCATCATCTTCAATGTGCCGGGCCGGAATTTTTTTTAAACATTCCGGACACAGGCTCTGGGTTTCATTTATGATTTTTTTCATAACAGCCTTTCGATATCCTCTTATGGTTCTTTACTTAACACCAGTGTCTCAACTACGCT
>CANDJR010000040.1 GCA_947385105.1 uncultured Eubacterium sp. | reverse complement strand
TGAGTATACAAGATATAGTATTGTTTTGGAATTAAATCCGACTAAATCTTGTATACGTTTTTCTTAGTGCGACAGCCCCTGTGTGAACAGTAACCAGATATGCTTATTATAACACAAAAATTCGATCTTGCCACTGCCTGTAAATTTTTATATAATCTTTCATGAAAGCTTATGATTTTGTTAAGATACTTTTCTGTTAAGCTTATGATTTTGTTTGGTTTTATTTAGCTTATACTTTTGTTAAGATCTATGTACCCTCCGTGAACAAGGAGATATCCCTGTTCATGGAAGATAGAAAGCAGCATAGGAAATCGGATCGAAAACAGGATTAAAAACAGGATTAAAAACCAGATAGAAAATAACTAGATAGAAAAAATAAATATAGAAAAAAATAAGTTGCAGAAAAAAATAAGTATAGAAAAAATAAGATAGAAAAAAATAAGATAGAAACGAGGTTTTCATGATTATGATAAAAATTGGTTCTCATGTAGGAATGAGCGGCAAAGACATGTTTTTAAACTCCGCCAAAGAAGCTGCATCGTATGGTGCAAATACCTTTATGGTCTATACCGGAGCTCCGCAAAACACACGCAGAAAAGCAATTGAAGATTTAAATATTGAGGCTGCCCATGCATATATGGATGCGCACGGCATTGATGATTTTGTTGTACATGCGCCTTATATTATTAACCTGGGAAACTCTGTAAAGCCTGAGACATTTGAGCTTGCGGTTGAGTTTTTGGCAACAGAATCCGAACGTGCGCTTGCCATGGGCAGCAATCTTTTAATCGTGCATCCGGGCGCACATGTAGGGGCAGGCGTAGAAGCAGGCACAGCCCAAATTATCAAGGGCTTAAATGAAGTGTTATCCCAGGACTCGCAGTGTCTTATCGCTTTAGAAACAATGGCTGGAAAAGGTTCTGAAATCGGCAGATCTTTTGAAGAACTGGCTGCGATTTATGATGGTGTCACACATAATGAAAAGCTGCGCGTCTGCTTTGATACATGCCATACACATGATGCTGGTTATGATATTAAACACAACTTTGACGAAGTGATTGGCCAATTTGACAAACTCATTGGCAAGGATCAGATTGCTGTCTTTCATATCAATGACAGCAAAAATGTCTGCGGTGCAGCCAAGGATCGGCATGCAAATATCGGAGACGGAGAAATTGGTTTTGACGCCCTGCGTTCCATTGTCCATCATCCAGATTTTTTGCATGTGCCGAAAATACTAGAAACTCCTTATCTGCCCGATCCTTTGGATGCAAAGAAAAAATATCCGCCGTATAAAAACGAAATAGAAAAATTATTAAACTGATACTGCCAGATCCAATGCGCTGCGGATCATATGATCTAGATTTTTCTCACGCTGTTCGTTCGTAAGGGCGTCCCCGCTATGTATACTGCTGCCTGCTGTCAGCATACTTAATGCATGCTTGGATGCCCTGGCAGCTGTACAGTATAAAGACAGCGTTTCCATTTCCTGGACTAAAACTCCCATCTTTGCCCAAGTACCCTTTTCGCCTTTTTGGTCCTCATAAAATACATCCGAACTAAAGACATTGCCGACATGGAACGGTATGTTGTTTTCCCTTGCCTGGCAGACTGCTGCCTCTAACAGCTGAAAATCAGCAATCGGGGCAAACATACCAGGCAAATGGTATTGGGCTGCAAAGTTTGAATTGGTGCAGCACCCCATCGCTAAAATTAAATCCCCAAGCTTAATATCTTTGTGCAGCGCGCCAGCTGTCCCGATACGGATAATATTTTCTACCTGGTAATACTCATACAGCTCATACGCGTAGATCCCCATAGATGGAATTCCCATGCCGCTGCCCTGGACAGAAACACGGCAGCCTTTATAATAGCCTGTATATCCATTCATCCCTCTGACCTGATTGTAGCAAACAGCATCCTCTAAATAATGTTCTGCGATATATTTTGCGCGAAGCGGATCGCCCGGCATTAAAACTGTCTGCGCAATCTGCCCTTGTTCTGCTTCGTTGTGAAATGTTTTCATCTTCTATATACTCCCATTCTTTTTCATCATATATGATTCTATTAAATTTACATTTTACTTTTTAAAAAATCTATGATTTATTATTAAGTTTGTTTTTAACTTTATTCGTACACTTCTTGTCATTTGCTTTTTCTCCTCAGGCTTAATTCATACAGGTCTGTTCCCATGTACAGCTTTTGGGATAGTACTGGAATGTCATATTCTGTATACAGTTGTTCTTCTAAGATCAGGATCGCTTCTCCTTCTGGAATGTTTAAAATGCCAGAAAGTCGTTCCCGCACCCTGCTCATTCGCAGTTTTGTATTGCTGTATAATCCTCCGGATGACAATAGTTTCAGATAGAATTGATAAACACTGTCCATATCCTCTAAGTCTACATTCCCTTTATCTAATATCTCATGGGGCATATATACCATAGCAAACCCTACCGGATGACCTTTGCTGTAATACGTAATATCTATGACAGCGACAATGCTAGACGGCCTGAGTTTTAATACTTGCTGATGTTTTTGGGTAGCTGGCTGGAATCCAATCGACGTATCCACTTTGTCTATCGGCTGGAGGCAGAAATCCACAATCGGATTTCCTACCTTTTCCAAGCCGTTTGACTGCATATCCTGATTGGAAAGGACGATATTGCCTTTTCCCTGGTGGTTACTGATCAGCCCATCCTCTTGAAGGAGCAGCATAGCCTGCCGTAATGTACCTCTGCTGACCTGGAACTGCTCTGCCAGGATATTTTCGCCTGGCAGCTTATCCCCTGGCTTATATTTTCCTTCCTTAAGCCATTGGGTCAGTGTTTCGTATACAGTGACATATAATGGGATTTTCACATTTTTTTCTTTTATCAGTTTATCCATTGCTAATGCTTTACTCCTTTTGCTCTTTTTTTAAATTAGTATAATTCTAATCTACTAATTTGCCAAGTGCTTCTGGACCTTTTACCCGTTTTCCTACAAACAATAATATCAGCAATGTAATAATATACGGCAGCATCTGTACGATTTGTGAAGGAATTGCAAAATCGGTTAAATAAAATCTGGCTGCCTGTGCAACAGCAAATACCATGCCTGCACCTAAAGAACCTATCGGTTGCCAGCCGCCAAAAATGTTTGCTGCAAGTCCCATAAATCCGCGACCTGCTGTCATGTCTGTTACAAACAAGTTGTTTTGTGCCAGCGATAAATAAGAGCCTGCCAGCCCGGCAACTGCCCCTGCCGCCATCATGGCAAGATACCGGTAACGGTTTACCGGCACGCCAGCTGTCTGGACTGCATGCGGCTGGTCGCCAATTGCCCGGTAGCGTAAGCCATATTTAGTTTTATAAAACAAAATCCATACAGCAGCCACAATGCAGAACATGACATATAAATAAGGCGACTGGTTTTGAAACAATGCGCCAAGAACCGGAATATCGCTCAATACAGGAACTGTCAGGCTTTTCACTGCTGCCACTGGGTCAGACATCCCTTCTGTATGCCAGATTGCTTTTAATAATACAGCGGTAATCCCACTGGCAAACAAATTGACGCCTACCCCGACTACAGATTGGTGCGCTTTCCATTTGAGACAAAACAGTGCATAAATCCATCCAAACAATGCACCTGCCAAAACCGATGCCACAACGCCTGCAAAGGCAAAACCTGTAAAATAAGAGCCTGCCACGCCTGCAAAGGCGCCTAACAACATCATCCCTTCTACACCAAGAAGGATAATCCCGCCGCGTTCTGCAATCGTGCCGCAAAGTGCACCTAAGACAATCGGTATCGACAATTGCAGCATGAGCGCTAAAAAGTTATTGATATTTGCCATAAGATTTCCCTCACTTTCCTTTCTGTGCCATACTGGCCGGATTTGCATTTTTTACATTTGTACTTTTATTAAATAACTGCCGTTTTTTGCCCCATTTAATTAATTCTGGTGCAGCTACAAGCAAGATAACCAAGCTTTGGACAACAGTTACCATGTTTGTAGACACATTCGTCACACGGCTCATACGCAGCGAACCCATATCCATAATGCCGAATAAAAGCGCTGTCAGTAAAACACCTGCCGGATGATTGCGGCCTAAAATCGCAACGGCAATCCCGGTAAAGCCAAAGGACGGTGAAAACCCTTCAATAAACCGATGGTATTTTCCAAAAATTTCTGTCACGCCTGCCAAAGCAGCAAGGCCACCGCTTAAAACCATAGACATGACAAGAAAGAAATTTACACGAATCCCTGCTGTGCCTGCTGCTGACGGATTTGCACCGACTGCCCGAAGCTGGTAGCCTACCGAAGTCTTCCATAAAAAGATATACATTGCTGCCGCTACTGCCAGCAGTAAAAAGACTGCGCTCGTCAGCTGTGTCTGCGGAATCAGCCTGCCAAACCATATACTCTCGTCAATGACATGCGTCTGTGCAGTAGAGCCTTGTGCTTTCACCGGCCCATTTACCAGCCAGGAAGTAAATAAAGTGCAAATATAATTTAACATAATTGCTACAATAACTTCACTTGTATTTAATTTCGCTTTAAATAATCCTGGAATACTTCCAACTATCATACCTGCCAGGATGCCTGCTGCGATGCCTACCAAAAGCAAGAGCGGAGCTGGCAAAAACTGCAAATTGAGTACCGTAAGTACTGCAGCCATTGCTCCTGCATGTAACTGTCCTTCTGCCCCGATATTTAACATCCCGCAGCGTGAACCAAGTGCAACTGCAAGTCCGGTAAATGCCAGAGGGATACTTTTACTGATTGTATTGGCAATGGATTTTGGACTGCCCAGCGCACCCTTTAACAATGCGCCGTATGCTTCCAGCGGAGATTCTCCTGACAGCAGGATAAACAATGCACCGATAATAAGCGCAATACCAATTGCCGCAAGCGATTTGCCTAGTTCACCCATATTTTTTTGTCTGTTCATGCGTCTTTTCCTCCTGCTCTTTTTCCTGTCATAAATAGTCCAATATCTTCTTTGGAATACGTATGGTTTTCAAATAAAGCACTGACTTCTCCCTCGTATAAGACAGCAATGCGATCACTAAGGTTCATGACCTCTGACAGCTCTGCTGATATTAAAAGAATCGCTTTTCCCTGTTCTTTTAATTCCAGTAATGTTTTATGTACCTTTTCGATTGCCCCGATATCCAGGCCGCGAACCGGCTGTGATACGAGCATAAAATCCGGGTTATGGCAGGTTTCCCGTGCAAACACGACCTTTTGCTGGTTTCCGCCGGACAGTTCGCCAATTTGCTGTTCTAAACTGGCAAGCTTTGTTTCAAACTGCTCTGTCTGTTGTTTTGCATCCTGTTTTAGCTTATCAAAACGAATAAATCCATTTTTGCAATATTGTGCATTATCGTGATAGCCTAACAGAAAGTTCTCAGCAATCGAAAATCCGGAAACCATTGCATTGCGGTGCCGATCTGATGGGATATACCCAATGCCCAGCTTTTTGCGTGCTTTGACAGACATTTTTTCAACTGCTTTCCCATTGATCCGAATTGTGCCTTCTGCCACTTTTTGATTGCCGATGATCATATCTTCCAGCTCTTTTTGTCCATTGCCGTCTACCCCGGCAATGCCAAGAATCTCGCCTGCATGGACTGTTAGGCTCACAGTCCCCTGCGCTTTGCTTTGCAGACGCACATTTTCAATCTCCAAAACAGTCTTTCCTCTCTCAGCGCCCTGTTTTGCCACCACAGTTTCTACGGAACGGCCAACCATTTGCGTAGCCAGTTCTTTTTCGTTTGTATCCGCAGTATTGCATTCAAATACGACTTTTCCTTTTCTTATGACCGTAATCCGATCAGAAAGCGACATTGTTTCGTTTAATTTGTGCGTAATAAATATAATCGTCTTGCCTTCTTTTTTCAGCTGTCTTAAGATTTTAAATAATTCCTCTACTTCCTGCGGCGTGAGTACAGCAGTAGGCTCATCCAGGATAATAATGTCTGCTCCTCTGTACAATGTCTTTAAAATCTCTACCCTTTGGCGCATGCCGACTGAAAGGTCTGCAATTTTTTCATGCAGATTAATTTGAAAACCAAACCGATTCACTAATTCAATTACTTTTTCTTCGCTTTTCTTGCGGTCTAGAAAAAATCCTCCCTGCTCCTTACCCATAATAATATTTTCCAAAACGCTTAGCTGGCTGACAAGCATAAAATGTTGGTGCACCATACCTATCCCCAATGCATACGCGTCATTTGGATTACTAATTGCCGCCTTTTTCTCATGAATGTAAATTTCACCTTCATCCGGGTGATACAGTCCGAATAAAATATTCATCAGCGTGCTTTTTCCAGTGCCATTTTCTCCTAACAGGCAATGGATTTCCTGCTGTCTGACCGTAAAGTTAATCCCGTCGTTTGCCCGCACAGGACCAAAGCATTTTACGATTCCTTTCATTCTAATTGCATCCATCCTAATCTCCTTTCGCATCTGTTTTCTTTTTTATTGCCGCCTATTTCCCTTCCATCTCATACAAATTCGACTGATTGCTTTGCTGACTTATAACTTATTTGACTGATTGCTTTACTGACTCACATCTTATCCGCCTGACTGCTTTCAGCCTCATATCTTATCTACTTTACACTCTCTTGCCTTATCTGACCGATGCTTATGCAGCCTCGTATCTGACCTGACTGGTAATTGTAATGGTATTATTCTTCCGGAACTTCGATCTCTCCGGAAATCACTGCCTGCCTGATTTCATCCAATTTTTGATTGATATCATCCGGGACTTTGATGTTGCTTCCTTCTAATGTAAAATCAACACCGCCGTCACGCAGACCCATCAGCTGATTTTCCCCTGTATAGGTATTTTCTACAATGCTGGTAATTGCCTGATATGCACAGTTATCCAGTTTTTTCAGCATACTTGCCATAATATAATCTGGCGCAATGCTGTTTTGGTTCAAATTAACCCCAATACTCAAAAATCCTTTTTCCTCCGCTGCCTGGAACAATCCCATACCAGAAGCGCCCGATGCATGGAAAATAATCTCTGCGCCCTTTTCATGAAAAGTATTGGCAATCGTTTTCGCAGTTGTCGGATCATTAAAGCCGCCTACATAATCCACAAGTACATTGATATCCTCATCTACATATACTGCCCCTGCCTCAAAGCCAGCTGCAAACTGATTAATGAGCGGGTTATCCACACCGCCTATAAATCCGATCGTATCGCTTCCAGTCAGCTTGCTGTCAATTTGACCCTGGCTTGCCAGCACTGCCAGCGCACCTACCATAAAACTGCCTTCCTGCGCTTTACAAGAATAAGAAGCTACATTGTCAAGCTCTGAGGTAGCATCTAAAAGTGCAAACTTTTGCTCTGTATACACAGACGCTACATTATTGAGAGCATCAACCTGCTCATCACCTACACAGATGATCAAATCATATTCTTCTGATGACGCCATCTCATCTTGAATAATTTCTTCATCTGCTACGGACTTTGGCTCTACTTGATCAAATGTAATTCCATAATCCTCTGCTGCGCGCTTTACTCCATCCAAGGCCAAATCATTAAAAGAATTCCCGCCCAATCCAGCTTGTGTAAAAATAATTCCGATGTGCGGGCTGTCATTTCCGTCCGTCCCTTTGCTGCTGTCAGCCTTTCCGCATCCTGCTGCCACCGCTGCCATTGCTGCTGCCGTCAATAACGCTGTGACCTGCTTTTTTTTCTGCTTCATTGTTTCCTCCTTTTCATGTTTGTACATTTCGTTTCACTTGTTCAACAAGTATGTATTATATATAGCACAAGTTATAAAAAATGTAAAGCAGCAAAAGATAAATGATACAACTTTGTGCAAATTAAACAATTTCAAAACATTTGTTTTGTGCAACTAGCAGATAACAACGCAAAAAAAAGCACCGCAGAATCTACAAAAATCCTGTGGTGCATCATTTTTATTGTTATTGTTTTATTCTTCTATGATTGATTCCTCTATTTTTAATTCTTCTTTTTTAATTCTTCTTTTTATAATTCTTCTTTTTATAATTCTTCTTTCTTTAATTCTTCTTTTTTTAATTCTTCTGTCTTTATGTATTTTTCAGTCTGTGCAGGCATATTCTGCTGTTTGAGGGAATACTCTGCCAGCCGCTTTACAATATAATACAACGTTGCAAACAGCGGGACACCGACAATCATACCTAAAAAGCCAAGAAGCTTTCCAAACAAAAGCATTGCCACAGTCACATAAAGCGCTGACAGCCCCGTAGAATTCCCTAAAATACGCGGCCCAATAATATTGCCGTCAATCTGCTGTAAAATAATAATAAAAATTAAAAATACAATACATTTTGACGGAGACACAAGCAAAACTAAAAAGGCGCTTGGAATCGCCCCAATATACGGCCCAAACATCGGGATGATATTGGTTACGCCGATAATAACGCTAAGCAGCATTGCATACGGCATTTTAAGCAGTGTAAGGCACACAAAGCATATCACCCCAACAATCAGGGAATCCAGCAGCTTTCCAGATATAAAGCCGCTGAAAATCCGGTTTGCCTGCTGTATCGTATCCATAATGGCAGCATTGCATTTCTGGTTTCTGCTCACTGCATAAAAAAGTTTTCTGCACTGGGCTAGATAACGCTCCTTATCCAGCATCAAATAAATTGCTACGACAATCGAAATTACCAGATTCATCAGCGCAGAGCCAATGGACATAACAGTACCTGCAAAAGACGATACCGTAGAAAAGAGGTCATTTTTGATCCATGTCATAAGCGCTGTCTCTACAGAAGTAACCATCTGCATAACTGCTGCGGCTGCATCATTATCTGTCTTTAGATACGCATTCAGGCGCATGAGCTGACTTTCAAGCAATTCCGGAAGATTTTCCACCAATCCCCTCACGCTTTCTGCCAACTGTGGTAAAATTAAAGCGACGGAAATTCCCAGGATGCAAAAAGCCAGTCCAAGTGTAAGCAGGACAGAAAGTGGCCGCGCAGGCCGTACCAATATCTTTACCTTTTTCATCTGGACTTCTATAAATTTTGCAACCGGACAGAGTAAATATGCGAATACCATCCCAACCATCACTGGCTGAAGCGCTGATAAGATCGTGCCCGCATAAGCTTTCAGCTCCCTGTAGCGAAACAGCAGAAAAAAGAATAACACCGTTGCTGAAAGGCTTGCAAAAATCGTAACGCCGATCTTCACATAATGCTTATTTTTCGATTTCATTAAAAATCTCTCCATAGCTTTTCTCACTGTATCGTAATGCTTTCAATCACTGGCTGCGCTTCTTTTGGAATTGTGCCGTTATCATCCGTTGGCTCTGCCTTTGTGCAGATCTCATCTACAATGTCCATACCCTCTGTCACATAGCCAAAAACCGCATACTGGCCGTCAAGGAACTGGCTGTCCGCATGCACAATAAAAAACTGTGAGCTTGCGCTGTTATAGTCATTGGAACGTGCCATAGAAATCGCGCCGCGGGTATGAGAAAGATCGTTTTCAAAACCATTATCTGCAAATTCGCCTGTAATTGTTTCTTCTGCGCCTCCTGTACCATTGCCGTTCGGATCGCCGCCCTGCATCATAAATCCTTCCATAATCCTATGAAACGTCAGCCCATCGTAAAAGCCGTCTTTTGCAAGAGCAATAAAGTTTTCCACTGTTTCCGGCGCTGCGTCTGCATCCAGTGCTACTTTTATTGTACCATAATCTTTGATCTCGATCTTGGCATAATCCGTAGCGCTAAAGTCATCGCCTGCGTTATTATCGTTTTCTTCCTCTTTATCCTCTGTACTTTGGTCAGCCGTGCTGTTTTCCTCCTCTTTATCCTCTGTACTTTGGTCAGCCGTGCTGTTTTCTTCCTGTACAGAATTGCCCTTGTCAGCATTTGAATCTTCTGCTTTTCCACAGCCTGTAAAAAATGCAGCGGATAAAAGAAGCATAATCGCAACAGACAAAACTTTTCTTTTCTTCATATTCTTTACCTCCTGAATTTGTCAATTTAAGCTGTCATATGCCTATTTTATCCGTTTCGCCATTTTTTATCAACATTTTTGTGTAATTTCTGAATCATATTCTCACGGATTTTGCAGTAAATGCAAAGTCCTGTGCGAACAGTAACCACGGAACGCGCAGCCTGTACTTATTCCTGATCCGTGAATCGTAACAAAAACCATCTTCGTTCTAATTACTGCCAGGTTCCCATGTTATTACAGCGTCATAGGATGCAATTTGATCTTGATATTTTGAAAAATCCTCCTTTTGTATGGATAGAACCTTGTCTGACCAAAGCTCATAGCGTGTCAGATAAAAGAAATATCTCCTGTCATCGTCTGTACCTGCGCAGCAGATCAAGCAGGAATCTCCTTCCTTTAGCCCGTTTTTTCTGATTTGTGCCTGCAAATAACTGCGTTTCGTGCCTGCAAACTTTGGTTTTTCATACAGCTGCGTCATCCTGGGCGCATTCTGACAAACAAGCAAAGCTGCAAACAAAAAAACTGCAGCCCCTGCTGCACTGATAAGCGCAGGAACGTCTATCAAATCAAACAATACAACTATCGTAACCCCGCAAATAAAAATAACCACAGACAGCACATATCTTTCATAGCTTGCCAAATTGACGGCTTCTCCAAGCGGCATAGAAAATACATACATTGCAAACAGCGATATCAGATACAACAGCATGCATCCTCCATTTGCTGCAAGCAGGCAGAGCACTTTTTTTACACCTGCTGATTTTCGCAGCACAATTGCTAATACACAAAAAAAGACAATGAAAAAAAGCAGCAGCTTAACTTCTATATTATCCAGCTGCGTTAAGCGCTTTAACATCTCTATTCCTATCTTTTGAATATCCCCTGCTGTCTTTTGTGCCGCCACTTCTTCAAAATGAGCAAGGTTCATGGAGTGCTTGGAATCCATGCCTGCCGAAAATGCAAAGGCAACATGCCTTTTCCATAAATACATTGCAAACAGCGGAGCAAAAAGCCCTGCGCCAAAAAAGTGCAGCCTGTACTGCCAGATGCTTTTTCGCATTGCAAAAAAGGCATAGACAATACATACTGCATAAAAAAAGATCCCACTGTTTTTGATTTGAATCAAAAGGATCAAAAGACCCATAGAACTTACCCACGCCTTTTTTGGTTCTCCCCGATACGCATACAAAACTGCAAACACCGCCACGCCTGTTACAGGGAGCAGTGTATCGACCCGCAGTTCATATATGCTGTTATTGACGGTCAGCATCCAAAGAGCCATAAGGCCAAGCGCCGGCAGCTGCCAGAGCGTCCTTTTTTTGACAAATGCACTCATACAAAACAGGCAGCTTGCCAGCATAAGCAGCTGTGCCCAGAGCATACAGCCTTCTGCTGGCCCAACAATCTTGCATACTGCATAAAGAAACAAGGAGCTTCCAAGCGGATAGGACTGAAACCGAATCACAGTATCTTCAAAATTAGGCATCCGGTCGTTAAGCAGCATATCTTTTACAACGGTAGCCCAATGGCTAAAATTGTCATAGCTTGTAATGTGCACCCCGTAAAAAAGCCAGAAAAAATATAAGACGATGCATACAAAGCCGCAAAAAAGAAGCAGGCTGCGCTTGTCTGGCAAAAACTTTTTTTGAAAAGACCGTACAAACAGGATGAGCCCGCCAAGCAGCAAAAGCCACACTGCCTGCGGCAGCAGATTCCATAGCCCGGCGGCAAACAAAAGGTTACTTGCCCATGCGCACGTAATCGCAGGTGCAAATTCCATCCGGACTTGACAGCGTCGAATCAAAAAAAACACATATCCTGTCAAAGACGCCAGCAGCAGGCAAAGCCGCAGCAGCGTCCCTGCCATTTTTATGATGTCCATTTCTATGAATCTCCTTTCTGAATCATCCTTCCCCGCATCCAGACGTATGATGGCAAACGATTGCCTTTTCTTCTTTGCCTGTTTTGAATACCCAATTTTTCTGAAAATAATAGCTGGCTACAAAAAGCAGCGAATCTACGAACAGCTTTACAGCCATTTCAGAAGCATGTGTACTGCTGCAAATGATCCAGACAAGTTGTGCAGAGGCGCATAACTGTATGATGCATAGCGCATAATATTTTTCCAGCGTTTTTTTGCAGTCTCTATGGTTTTTAAACACAACAGACATATTAATCAAATAATTGTACAGCGAAGATAAAATCCGGGCTGCTGCTGTAGCAGTCCAAACCCGCATGGACAGCGGCATTATGCCAAGCGCTAAAATAAGCAGGCTGTAGATACTGTAATCAATCAAAAATGATGACAAAGAAGCCAGCATATATTTAAAAAACGTAGCAAAAATTTGGCGGTAAATAGCCGCAGAATCAGCGAACGGCCGAAAATGGGTTTCCCTGTTATCGTCAATATAAACCGTCTGAATGCCGATTTCCTGAATCGGTGTATGTGTATGAAGCGCCTGAATTAACATATTTGTCTCATATTCAAACCGTTCTCCTTCCAAGGTCAAATAGCTGGAAATCAGCTTATTCGGAATCGCACGCATACCTGTCTGCGTATCAGAAATTGCTTTTGTATGCTTCTTAGAGCCTTTTTTTTGTGCACCTCCAATAAACAGCCGCAGCACATATTTGGTCATTTTATTTCCAAATTTACTTTTCCATGGGACAGATGGATCGTCAAAATCTCTGACCCCTAAGATCAGCTCGTCCGGATGCTGCGGCAGCGCTGTGTCTAAATGAATGACGTCTAAAAGCGTATGCTGGCCGTCTGCATCAACCGTAATGACTCCAGAATAATCATGGCTGTATTTTTGTAAATAGTAGTTAAATGCATCCTTAAGCGCACGTCCTTTTCCCATATTCACGGTATGTACCAAAAGGTCGCATTCCGGCATAGCGTGAAGCTGCGCAAAAATCTCCTGCGCGTTTGCATCACTGCCGTCATCTATCAGGATAATTTTAGTAAACTGATGGGCAATCAAGTCCTTCACGTAAGAAACCAATCTTTTGTCCGGATTTAAGGAAGGAATCACCAATACAGAATTACGAAACATTCTTTCTCACTCCTTACTTTTGTAAAATATGAACCATACCTATTTTAGCTGACAGATTCTGGATGATCAATTTCTATAATCATAAGATAATCTTAAGATTTTCTTAAAATGGCATTCCATACGTGTTCTTACGGCTTTTGCAGTTAATGCAAAACCCTGGTCTGGTCAGTAACCTTAAGATTCATCTTATACATAAGCATGTACATCAATAAGGGACTGTCACACGAAGCAAATGACATACAATATCAAGCAGTATACATTGGAAAATACTCTACATATTGTATATTTTTGCTTTATGCGACAGCCCTCAGAAAATTTAAGATTCTCCTGCTTCTAATGAGCGTTTTTTTGTAATTGTTACTTTTTCGTCATAGCAGGCAAATATTTTATCTACACCTGACTTTTCCATCTTTGGTGTAAGCAGACTAACGACTGGTACAATGATAAGCCCTGCAATCATAGCAATGGCTCCTGCATTGATTGGCGATGCAATATATTTTAAAAACATATTCGAAACTGTAATGCCAACGCCTGATGCAAAACTTGCCCATACAGCTGCCCTGGTTACTCCTTTCCAATACAGCCCATATAAAAACGGTGCTAAAAACGCTCCTGCGAGCGCACCCCAGGAGATGCCCATAAGCTGTGCAATAAACGTTGGCGGATTCCATGCTATGACTACAGACAGTACAATAAAAAATACAATGAAAATCTGCATGGTCAATACCTGTTTTTTCTCACTCATCTGTTTCATAACACGATCCTTTAACAAATCAAGCGTCATTGTAGAGCTGGAAGTCAGCACAAGTGAAGAAAGCGTGGACATAGAAGCCGAAAGTACTAATACCACAACAATCCCAATCAAAATATCCGGCAGTGTAGATAACATATGCGGAACAATACTGTCGTAAATAATGACGCCTGTCTGCTCCTGATACAGGGACGGATGATCAAACAGCCGGCCAAAGCCTCCCAGAAAATAACAGCCTCCGGAAACAATGACAGCAAAAAAGGTCGAAATAATGGTGCCTGTATGAATCGCTTTTTCATCCTTAATTGCATAAAATTTGCCAATCATCTGCGGCAGGCCCCAAGTACCTAACGAGGTAAGGACTACAACACCAAGCAAATTCATAGGATCCGGCCCAAAAAAGGAAGTAAACGCCCCAGGCTGCCCTTGTGTCAGCGGCACATCGCTTGGGATTTGTGCCATTGTCTGCAGCGCCTGCAAGAAACCGCCCTGTCCATTTAATACAGCCGCAATCACGACCACAATCCCGATTAACATAATAATTCCCTGAATAAAATCATTGATTGCAGTTGCCATATAGCCGCCTAAAATGACATAAACTGCGGTAAACACTGCCATTACCATCACACAATATGTATACGGAATATGAAATGCCATCTCAAACAGACGGGATAATCCATTATAAACAGAAGCTGTATACGGGATTAAAAAGATAAATACAATCACAGATGCTGTCACCTTTAACGCATCACTTCCATACCGTTCTCCGAAAAAATCCGGCATTGTCTTTGATTTCAAATGCTGTGTCATAACCTTTGTCCGCCTGCCTAAAACGACCCAGGCAAGCAAACTGCCAAGCATTGCATTTCCAATTCCTATCCATGTAGAAGCAATTCCGTACTTCCATCCAAACTGTCCGGCATACCCGACAAATACAACTGCAGAAAAATAGGATGTGCCGTATGCAAACGCTGTCAGCCAAGGGCCTACCGCACGCCCTCCCAGCACAAATCCGTCCACGCTTGTCGCGTTTTTTCTGGAATACATTCCAACACTTACCATTACTGCAAAAAAGATAACCAGCAAAATCAGCTTCACAACCATGTCTAACTCCTCATCTCTCTTTCAAATTCTCGCTGTAAGTACATTCTTTTGATACAGCATGTTTGTGATCTTCACGCATGTTTGTTTTTTAAGATACATTCATTGAATTCTTTAACTTTAAAGCATTAAACTTTAAAGCGTAAAACTTTAAAGCGCTAAATCGACATGACCTATCTTACCATGCCTGCCGATTTCTGTCAATAGGCAGGTATGGTAAAAGAAGTAGACACGCATTGTTACGTTATTGTTATTATTTATACGCTCTCATCAATGCACGCACCCTCAGATAAAATTGGTGCATCCATCATCTGCACAGACATATCCATCTCGCCAATTTCCAGCGACACATTGGAAAACGTACTGTTTTGTGCTTCTTGTTTTTCTCTTGCCAGCTTATCAAAAACCGCTTTTAAATATTTCATGTCCGCAAGGATAATCTCACGCATTTCCTCCTGCCGGTGCTTTTTCTTTAATTGCTCCAAGTCTTGCGCATCCATGTCTGCATAACTCATCTGCGTCATATCGTCTGCTAATTCTGTCAGCTCATCATCTTCCATTTGCTCCTGCATCATTTCCTGCAGCTGCTGCAAAAGCTTTTCCATTTGCTTTTTCATTTCTTCGCGGCTCATTTCACTAATTTCCTGCATACCTTCTGCCACAGCCTGTTCACCAAGTTCATCTTGTGTTTCCAAACTGCCTTCTGTCAATGCTTCTTCCAGCTTGGTATCTGCCATATTTTGCTTTGCATTTTCTTCTTGTTTTAGATGCTTTTGCCTCTTTTTTGCTACACGCAGCATTTTCTCTGCATGGATAATTGCATGTCGTAAATCTTCGTCATCATATTCCCCGGTAAACAGCTTCTGACGCAGGTTTGCCACTTTGCCCCGTGCCTTAATGACTGCCTTGCCTGCTGTAAAAGATGTTTTTGCCCGTAAGATCTGCCCGGAGACTTCTTTAAAATTATAGGTAAGCTTTTTTGTTTTTTTCTGGCTGCTTTTCTTTTTTGTGTTTGTTTTTTTTGCTGCCGTTGTTTGTAAGCTGTCTCTATGCGTAACAGCATAGCTTTTTGTCTGCGGCTGCATTCCGTTGATCATCATACCCATAGTTGTGCCCTCCTCTATCATCCTCTAATCAAAGACCCCGCTGCAAGCAACGGGGTATCAAACTTGCAGCGCTGCAGAGCAGCGGGGTATTTGACCCTCGCGGCAGTCGCCAAATGTCTGCAAGCAGCCACTTGGCTCGTTGCTCGCGGGAATAAATCCGTTTATAAGACAGATATAGTAGTAACGTATGCACGGTGTATTATATGTTTTATCGGAACAAAGAAATGTACATATTACCTTATTGTCACGAACGGATAGCTGCCTGCGACATCACTCCCGTTTTGTAATGGGAGGTCGTTTCCTTTACGAATTTTTATTTGCATTCCATTTTGTTTGTGATATAATTTGTATAAATGACTTTACATATCGCCATATCTTGTGTTATAAGGAGGCATTTTCATGGCAGAACCACTTACTTTATATAAACTGATGATCTTATCCATGTTAGAGCAGTCCACGATTCCGCTGACAAATACATCGCTTTCTGATTTTTTCTTAGGCAAGGAATACACGACTTATTTTACCTTACAAGAAGCTCTGCATGAATTAGATGAAGCACAGTTTATCCGGCAAGAGGCGTCCCACAATAATATCCAATATACTATAACACCCGCGGGAAAGGAATCTTTGCAGT
Organism: uncultured Eubacterium sp.; assembly: GCA_947385105.1. Taxonomy (GTDB): domain Bacteria; phylum Bacillota; class Clostridia; order Lachnospirales; family Lachnospiraceae; genus Eubacterium_J. Next base: position 3,289 of record CANDJR010000040.1, on the reverse strand, counting down.
TTTTTGAAAATAAAATAAATTCCGAAATACAGGCAGATATCAAGCAGTATATTACGGACAATAAGATTCCCATTGCCTCGTCCACATCATCTTTAGCTGATTATTATTTAACACCAGAAAAAAAATACGCAGTTCATTGCCAGCTGCGCGAAAAGGGAATTACCCAATTAGATTTGACTTTGAATGTCATGAACAAAGCACAAGCTGAAGTAATCTGTGCGAATTGGGAGAGTCAAAGAGACGATATCTATATGATGTTAATCGACCTTTTACTAAAATAGACAAAAGAAAAGCATCTTCCGTGAAACAGAAAGGTATTTCAATCAGATGATAGCTTTTGGATCATGGAAATAGGCAGGTAATTGATTCAGTTCTTACTTCACAATTTACCTGCCTTGCCTTTTTTCAGCATTTTTGTTTCACTTTTTTTGTTTTCCTATTTTTATTTTCTTATTTTTGTTTTCTTTTTTACCGAAAAACCAAAAGTTCCAAGCTGCTTGCCCAATTCAAAATAAGCGCCGTGTGCGTACACGATTAATCCGCTTCGGTTTAGCTGCAGCGATCCCTTTTGATCCAATAGATCTTCATCTACACGAACCCCAGTCACTTTTGCTAAAAATAAGTCATGACTGCCAAGCGGCTTTCTTTCTGTCACTTTGCATTCAATGTTTACCGGGCTTTCCGCAATGCCTGGGCAGTCCACTGTTTGGGAACGGCATGGCGTTAATTTTGTCTTTGCAAATTTATCAACCTGCTTTCCAGAACGAACGCCGCAATAGTCGGTCGCCCATGCAAGCTGTTTGGTCGTAAGATTTAGGACAAACTCACCGGTCTGTCGAATGATGCCATAGGAATGGCGCTCTTTTCGTACAGAAATCGAAACCATAGCAGGATTTGTGCATACGGTTCCCGTCCAGGCAACTGTAAAAATATTTGGTTTTTCTCCCTGCCGTTTACATGTGACCAAGACTGCTGGCACTGGATACAGCATATTTCCTGGTTTCCAAAATTGTTTTGCCATAAGCTAGTTCTCCAAGCGGCTTTTTGCTTAGTTTTCGTCATTATGTAAGACATACAGCAGCGCTTCTAACAGCTCTGGTATCAGCTGTTTTTTCCTGGATACTACGCCGCGCAGCCGAAATCCCTGGTTGACCTTTTGCTTGCGAAACGCCCGTTCGATCGCTTCATCCGCATGCTCGCCAACACATATAATTTCAGAAGACTCATTATAAATATCTGTGAGCATCATAAATACCATCTGCAGTTTCCGCTCTGTCATCACGGACGATAAATACGGCAAAATCCGCTCTTTTACTTCGTCTAATTCATCCTTGCTCATCGCGTTAATCTGTCCGACGCCAAACTGAACTTTGCCAATTGTAAATGTTTTAAAATCCTGGTAGCAAATTTCTTCTGTTGTCTTTGCCCCAAAATTACTGCCTGCACGAAACATCGCGTCCGCATGCTGCTCCATGTTAATTTCCGCTATGTTAGCTAATTCTGTTGCAGCTATTTTGTCAAGCTCCGTACAAGTCGGGGAACGAAACAGCAAGGTATCTGATATAATTGCAGAGCAAAGCAACCCGGCAATTTGCTTTGTAATCTCGACCCCTTTTTCCTGGTACATTTGATAAATAATCGTCGAAGTACATCCAACTGGCTGGTTACGAAACATCACTGGTACTGGTGTTTCTAAACTGCCAATTTTATGATGATCGATAATTGCTATAATATCTGCATTGCTAATACCGTGTACTGCCTGCTGTTTTTCATTATGATCTACTAAAACAAGCCGCTTCTTTTGCATATTTAATAAATTGCGCCTGGAAATCATACCAATATATGTTCCGTCTGCGTCTAAAATTGGAAAATCACGGTGTCTGACCTTTGACATCACTTCTCTTACATCATCCACAAAATCCTCGATTTCAAATTTGGTCAGATTTTTTTTCTTCATAAACTGCTTGATCGGCATACTCTGTGTGATGAGACGCGAAACTGTAAACGCGTCATAAGGCGTGCTGATAATCACGCACTCCTTATCATCTGCCTCTGCAATAATATCGCTTGCCACCTGTGTGCCGCCGCATATGATCATACAACTGGCATTTTTCTTTAACGCACACCGCTGCATACTTTCTCTGTCGCCAATAATGACCAAATCATCCTGCTCAATATTTTCTTCTGTCATTGGCAAACTATTTGCAGCTACAATCACTTTTCCTTTTGTAAAACGTCCGTGCTCGTTACCAACAAGCACTGTACCGTTTAATGTCTCTATCATATTGTGGTAAGGCGTGCGTGCCTCTGCTAAAATCCCCGTATCTAGCACATCCATATACGATTTTGCGATATCCCCATTCACAATCAAGCCAACCAATTCATTCGCTTCATTCGTAACTGGCAGTGTAACGACCTTACTCGTAGACATCAGTTCCCAAGCCTTTTTCAGAGAAATGTTGCTGCTGACACCAACCGTTCTGCGAAACGCTATGTCTTTCACTTGTGTTCGAACATCATCTACATAAGCAGGTACTTTTGCTTTAAATTTGTCTAATACATATTTTGTTTCTTCGTTCAAATTCCCTGCCCGTTTTGGTTCATGTTTAATGTTTGATATATGGTTCTGTAAATCTGCATAAGCTATGGCTGCACAGATGGAATCTGTGTCCGGGTTCTTATGCCCGATGACCCATATTGTTTTTTCCTGTTCAAAATCCACTTATAAAATACCTGCCTCCATTAATATTAATGCAATGACCCCTGCAAAATCCAATAAGCCAAATAAGACGAGCCAATAAATATATTTTCTGACTGGCTTCATACTCTTTTGACTCACTTCTACGTTTTCAAACAATGGTTTCTGCTCGTCAAATAAATCTTTAATGTTCCGATAACATTTGACATCTTCCGTATGAATCTTTTCCGACAGTTCATCTTTGATCTCTGATACATGCCCATGGAGTGCATCCACAGACTTTTGTACTTCCTCTGACTGCTGGGACATGTGATCTACTTTGTCATAAATCTGTCTGCTTGTCCCAGAAGCAATTTCTTCCATCACTTTTCTATTTTCTTCTGTAAGTGCCTGGAATTCACTGCGGTTTCCTTCTGACAGACGGTTAATCTGCACTGACATCTGATCAAACTGTTTGGTCATATAGCCAGTCATTTCATTCATTCGGTTTGTAACCTCATCAGCCATTGATAAAAAATCGTTTTTCGTTTCTATATGTGCCTTGTCAATCTGCTCGGAAACATCTGCTGTGATCTGATCCATTCCCAACTT
>CANDJR010000039.1 GCA_947385105.1 uncultured Eubacterium sp. | reverse complement strand
AATAAAGAACATGATGATGGAAATGCCCTCGATCACCAAACTCATAACCTGTCCAGGCAGCTCCATATTCAGATGACACAACAGACTCCAAAGGAACAGATATGCACATACACAAATCATGAGTACGGAAAATACGGCAGAAGCCTCCCTTCGCTGCCTATTGAGCTTTGCAACCTCTGTAACATCAGAAAAAACTACCACAATCCCTATCTTTTTTTCACCATCCTCTCCGTACAGGAAAGAGGATGTAAGGCGGAATGATTTTAATTCCTGATTTTTTGCCTGATACATGGCTTCGCCGGTATGGGTATGCTCTTTATCATAGACTGCATCCAAAACAAACTGATGAACTCCGTCATTGTTTCCATTATCCCGATCTTCCTCTTCCAAGAAGACCCTGCCGTAATTCTTCCCAGACACATTTTCATCCACGCCGAGCATATTGCATCCCTTGTCATTGAGAAAGATAATTTTCCCATGCATGTCTACCACCAGGACACCGTCATTCATATCCCGTAAAATCCGCGGAATAATCCCATTTTTTTCTACTGTCATATCGTACCCCCACCATCAATACATCTGCAAATCCAAAGCAAATTTAGCGCTCTTTGGATGATATCACACGATGTTTCCTTTGTGGGCATTTTGGGATAATTTGCATATTTTATGGTATCATTTGCTTCATACAGATCATCATACACGGATCCCGGTTCCGTAGAAAGCGCGGAAAGCATTTGGAATTGTGTTATTATCTATTCCTGTATCCCTCATTCTTATTACCTCCGTAACAATGCGGACATAAGGTAGTAATAACATGATTGCCAATTGCTAATGATGATTCCATATGATTGCTGTAAAATGGTATGTTTGAAATTTTACCACTATTGTCATTATAAATCCCGTTGCATTTTATCATTGTGGATTTATAGTACACATCGTTTTCAACTTTTTGATTACATTAATTTTTAAAGTAATCTGCATGATACACCTCTTTCTTTGCACTGGAAAACATTAGATAATATCAGACACATGAACAGACAGAAAAAGGCTATTGCAATCAAACCTAAGATATGCTATATTATAGACACAAGAAAAAGCAACCGCCCACAAGGGGTTGACCAATGAATTGGAATAGCAATGCCATCCTGCAACTCGGTCAAAGTATCAGGGTGGCTTTTGCTATGTATAATTACCTACAAAACGTAAACACAAATGTAAGCAATGCCAAAAGGAAAAGACCAAAGGTCATTAAATCCTTAAAATCAAAATGATTTTTCATAGCATCACCCCCATTCTTTTTAGAATGAGGTCAACACACCCTGTAACACGATTGCTCTTTTGAGATTACAGCACATCTTTGAACGCTCCACAACAATATTTTCATCACATATAAAAAGGATGTCAAAATGTTTCCGGGATAAACTTCCGCTCTATCTCAATCTTTGCCGGACCATTCCTTCTCACGTTCCCTGTCCAACAGGAAATATTTATAATCATATCTTTCACTATGTACATGCCTTTTCTGGCATTCTTGAAAATGCAGATATTGCGGTGCTTCAGGCAGAACCTCATACGCGATCAGTTCTTTCTCCAATTCATTTATTGCCAGCAATGTATCCTGTAAATATGCCTTAACATACACATCTTTTCCCAACGTGATCCGCTGCCGCATCTCCATTGCTCCCATACGCATATGTTTGCTTGCAACTACTATTTGTCTGGGTGTCAGTTTCTGTGTATTTATCACTATCTGATATTGCTTTCCTCCCTCACAATTACAGAGAATAACAGGATATACAATACTGCTGTCCGCAAAGCATTTCTCACACGATACCGGCGCAGGACTCCGATGAGCAGATAGTGTATAAGGATGTCTTTGCAAGAAATTGTAAAGTACTTCGGAAGAGTCCTCTGGATTTTCCACATCTGGCAGAATGATTCTTTGTCCAAGCTCTTTTGCAAGCCTCCGTGCAAGTTCATACTGGTCAGACAAAATCGGTAGAAGCGTATAGGAGTCACTGCACATATCAAGCTGCGCAAAATACACCCCAGCCGACTGCCATTTTACATTCAGGACTGTGCACCATTCTTCTATAGACTCTTCCTCATCAAACCATGCTGTGCGAAATGTAAGTTTATATTTGCGCTTTCCTGCCAAACTTTTTACAAAATACGTAAAATCCTCCAGTTCACACTTCCAGTCCAACATGGCTGCAATATTGTACCTGACCAGACACTCTGCCAAAATGAGCCATTGTATACATCCATAATCCTCCTCAGCAATCACTCCGCCAAGACAGCCCAATGTTTCATATTCCTGTTGATGCTCTTTACAGTACTTTTCCGTGTCCGCGACACAAGTTTCCAATTCTTTCCTTACTGTGGAATGCCCCATTGACAACAACTCCGCAAGCTGCAAAATATAATTATTCATTCTATCACCCTTAAAAAGCATAACATATGAAATACATAATTGAAACTGTTATTTATATCTTCATGCAAAGTTTTATGGTATAATGTGTCCATATTCAAGGCCGTCATTGGACGTATGGCTATCCATACCATGTTCGGGCTGTGATTCAGGAATGCCCATAAAGGCGATATTACTTCTGCCCCTTACAAAACCCTGACCGAACACTGGAATATTGCCTATCGATACTGTCATTAGACTATACATAAAACCCCTCACGCAGCAATAAATCTTCTACGAGATGTCTGCTGTATTCAGGGTGTACGAAAAGGCTGCAAACCTGCTGCCCAGACTTTGCATAAAGCAAAATGCCGACAACCATAGCCCCATCTACGGCACAGGCTGCACATCCTTGTTTGCTGTATGTGCATACGATTTCCCGATAGCGCTTACGCTGTTCGTCCGATATCGTACTAGTTGTCCCGTTCTCTTGACCCGCCATATAACTGCACACCGCTTCGTCTGACGGATCTGGGCATACTGCATAAACCTGAGGATTTTTTTGTGCTATAATCTCCGCCAGGTTCATCCATGATTCCAGGTTGTTTTCTGAAGCTTTGACAACCTTTACACTGTGCAGCCTTTCTCCCCAGGCATCGTAAGCAGTTCTTATTTCAAACAATTGCCCCAAAAACCAATACGGTACCATAATCCCCTGCGCCTGCATCTGCAATACTTCTTCTTTCTTTGCAAAACGTACCTGCTTTACCTCGGACGCCTGCAGCTTTAGCTTAGAAAGATCTACATTTTGCTCCACAAAGTAAAAATCATCAAACCCTTGCGGAAAATTCAGCGTAAACATTGGACGCTCCTTAGACAGATCCAGCTTTAGTCCAAGCTCCTCCCATGTTTCCCGCTGTGCTGCCTGCCAGCTTGATTCACCAGCCAGAGCAGAACCGCCAACTGATAAATCCCACATATTCGGCCAGCCGGACTTAAAAGGCTGGCGTTGTTGGATGAGTAATTGTCCCTCATGGTTAAAAATGCACACATGCACTGCCAGCCGGTAGACATCTTGCGGCATAGGTACGCCGCGCCGATGCAGCCAGCCGGTCTTGTTCCTGTCCTTTGTATAAAGATCCCATCGTTCAGTTGTCTTTTCCTCATTTGCCATAACTTCGTTTACACCCTCCTGCCTAGTGTACTGGCTTGCTGGTATTTATACCAACGAGCCAGTACACTAGCTGCCCTTGGCTGCAGCTTTTAGTTGTCGCTGCTTTTCGTAACAATATCCTGCTGATGTTTAAAAATAGAATTTGCCGGAATAACGCCTCGTACCATGGATAATGGATAAATATTGGTATTCCTGCCAATAACTGTTCCTGGATTTAAGACAGAATTACAGCCTACTTCTACATAATCGCCCAACATTGCACCTACTTTTTTGCGCCCGGTTTCGATTTTATGCTGTTTGCCATCTTTTATTACAACCAAAGTCTTATCCGATTTGACATTTGAAGTAATCGAACCAGCGCCCATATGGGAACGAAACCCTAAAACAGAATCCCCCACATAATTGTAATGCGGCACTTGTACTTCATTAAATAATACTACGTTTTTCAATTCTGTAGAATTTCCAACAACTGCTCCTTTGCCAACGACTGCGCTGCCACGGATAAATGCACCATGGCGGATTTGTGCATGCTCATCTACTATGAGCGGGCCATTCAGGCAGGCTGACGGCGCAATGTCTGCAGATTTTGCCACCCAAATATCCTCTGCGTGTCTTACATAGCAGCTGCTGTCCAACTGTTCCCCCAGCGATAAAATAAAGCTGCTGATCTGTGAAAGCACCTCCCACGGATAGGTAACTCCTTCAAAAAGCGCTGCTGCAATCGTTTCGTTTAAGTCATATAGGCTGCAAATCTTGCACTGTTCCATTTGATATCCCTCCTCAAATCATTCCATTTTCCTGTTCCAGCAAATTTGTTACTGTTCACACCTTTGGTGCTCACAGTAACTGAATGCAGTCCATTGGAAGTTTGCCTCGGCAAAGGACTGCATTCACACATGTCTTTCCATACGTGTTCTTACGGCTTTTGCAGTAAATGCAAAAGCCTGGTCTGAACAGTAACGCAAATTTATTTCATTTCTGCTCGCTTGTTTTCTTGCTTTGCTAAACGCTGGTTTCTTGCTTCTGTTTCTGCTGTACTTGCGTTTTTTTCTTGTTTTTTCTAGCTGCTGTTTCTCGCTTCTGTTTTTACTACTCTTGCGTTTTTTCTTGTTTTTCCTAACCGCTGTTCACTTGCTTCTGCTTTTGCTGTACTTGCGTCTTTCTTGTTTGCTTCTGACCGCTAATTTCTTTGCTAATTTCTTTGCTAGTTTCTTTCTTCCGCGTTTGCTGCTCATTCGTTTTATAATACTTTTGCGACTGGTCAAACACTTGCCGCAGCAAATATTGATTGTTTAAGTTCATGACTCCGCCTGTACGGCTGCGGATAAAATGCTCCAGCTTAACCATATATTCTTCTGGTGTAATAGACCCTTCTGCCACATAAGTCAGCCCTTTTTCCCAACTGGCTGTAAGCTCCGGATTCAGCAAAGACTTAATCGAAGCGCCTACCACATCAAAAATAAGCTCGCCTAACAGCGTAGGTGTAATCATCTGCGTCTTTTTATTCAGTCCAAGGTATTGAATGCGTACCAGCTTAGCCAAAATTTCTGCTCTGGTTGCGCTTGTGCCAATCCCGCTGCCCTTAATTGTAGCACGCAAATCTTCGTCCTCAATCAGCTGTCCCGCGTTTTCCATTGCTAAAATCATAGAACCGGAATGATAACGTTTGGGCGGAGACGTTTCCCCTTCTTTGATCCAAAATTTTTCGACTGGGACAACCATACCCTTTTTCCATGACGCTGCCGCTGCAAGAAGACCTTCGTCTGCTGCCAGCTCTGTTTCGCCCTCTGGGATATCTTTCGGCACACTGTCCTCCTCTTTCTTTTTGAAAAACGAATACTCCATCACCGGCAGATATCCCTGTTCCTTTAACACCTTAAACCCACAAAAAAACTGCTCCTGTTTTGCCTGAAATACAATCTGGTATTTCAAATATACAGCAGGCGGATAAAAAATAGCCAAAAAACGGCGTACAATCGTCTCATAGACGTTGCGGGACAATGTGTTTAAAGAGCGCATAGCGCCCATGCCTTGCCCGGTTGGAATAATCGCATAGTGATCCGTAATCTGTTTATCATTTGTATATCGGGTATTTGCTATCTTTTGACAGCTCCCGCCATGCAAAATTTCCTCTGCAAATGCTTTGACTCCTGGTATTTGAGTTAGGCCGGCAATATTTTTATGTATCTGTTTTGCAACCGCAGACGAAAGCACACGTGCATCCGTACGTGGATAAGTAACCAGTTTTTTTTCGTATAATTCCTGGACAATCCCTAATGTCTGGTCAGGGCTGATCTTAAAGAATTTAGAACAGATGTTTTGAAGCTCTGCTAGATTGAATAAAAGTGGTGCATTTCTCGTTTCTTTCTTTTTGCTGACAGATGCTATGACAGCCGTTACAGGCGGCTGTTTTTGCAGGCTTTCTATCAGTTTTTCGGCATCTTCTTTTTTAAGAAAGCCATTGTCTTTATAAAGCTTAGGGGACTGGTAGTAAGCAGAACCTTCCACTGCCCGCCATTCGCTCTCAACAGGATATCCCTTGACATCCATTTGCGCTAAAACCCGGTAAAACGGCGTTTTGACAAACGCACGGATTTCCCGCTCCCTGCGCACTACCATGCCAAGCACGCAAGTCATGACTCTGCCGACTGATATGACAGTACGCTTTTCATGCAAATAATTTGCAATCGTGTCGCCATATTTTAAAGTCAAAAGCCTGGAAAAATTAATTCCCATCAAATAATCTTCTTTTGCGCGTAAATAAGCGCTGGCAGCTAGATTATCATATGCTGATAAATCTTTTGCCTCCCGGATGCCGCGTAAAATTTCTTCCTCTGTCTGGGAATCGATCCAGACACGTTTGCGCTCTTTGCCGCGGACTCCTGAAAGCTGTTCTACCAAACGGTAAATATACTCTCCCTCGCGTCCGGAGTCTGTACATACATAAATCGTACTGACATCCTTGCGCTTCAAAAGCGACGATACAATCTTATACTGCTTTTGGGCGCTTTTTATTACCTCGTACTTAAATTTCTGCGGGATAAAAGGCAGGGTAGCAAGGCTCCACCTTTTATACTTTTCATCATATGCCTCAGGATAGCTCATTGTCACCAAGTGCCCTACGCACCAAGTAACAACAGCCCCGTCACCTTCCTGGTAGCCGTCGCAGCGCTTCATATCCATTTTTAAAGCCTTGGCAAATTCGCGTGCTACAGACGGTTTCTCGGCTATATATAATGCCTTTGACATCTTTTAACCTCGTTTTTGTACAATTGCCTTTTTATAACTGCGTCATATCCACTAAAATCAGACGTTTGTCTTCTTTCGATTTATCCAAAAGCTCCTGATCAAAGTCTCTTGCAGAAAATAAATAAAAATAATCAGACTTCAGCTTCGCCTTTTTCATCGTATCAAATAATTTTTCACACATCTGATAAGTCAGCTTTGGCTCTGACCAGTTACACAGTCCGATCAAGTTATTTCTGGCACTGTCTTGGGCAATAATATCAATATTTCCTGTCTTGCCGACCCAAGTCCCGGCTTTATGGATTTTAATTGGCAGCTTATCTACCATATTCAACAACTCTAAATATTCCATGCATACCTGGATAAAATACCGGTTCATATAATCATCCAGATCTTTTTCGATGTACGTATCGTAAAACTGCTCAGCTGTCATCCAGTATAAGTCAGACAGATGCGGATAGATAAAACGGAACCAAAAATTTACATAATTACTGCGGATCTGATAAATGCCCTTCTGCGCATTTTCCCATCCTCCTGTCTCAAAGGAGCTGACCTTTTCCACCACTTCAAAGGCTGCCAGGTTTTTCATATAGACACTGATTTTCGCTCTGGAAAAGCCGGTCACATTAAACAAATCATTCAGCTTTCTGTGCCCAGCGGCAATTGCGGCCAGAATCGTATCATAAATCGCAAGCTCGCGCAGCTCGCTGCCAATAAACCGCTCTGCCTCTGCAAATAGATAGCCATTTGTTGAGAGAATATGCCTGCAAATATTGGTGCGGATATCTTTTTTGGAACTCCAGCGATTCATATAAGCAGATACGCCGCCTAAAATTCCATAAACCTTAACACAATCGCTCACTGAATATTCCGGATAAGATCGCACGGTATCAATAAATTTTAAATCCGCCAGCTTAATTTTGGCATTGATCTTTTTAATACCGTCTTCAAAACGTCCGTCCATTTCCTGCTCTACCCAGGCTACTGAAGAACTTGCTAAAACAATCATAACTGGCCCTGGGTATAATTTCTTAGCCTTCAGTTTTAAGACAGCTTCAAAAAATTCCTCATCCCGTTTCGCAATATACTGGAACTCGTCAATAATGACAACCAGCTTGGTTGCGTTTCCGCTTCGGATGCGGTTAAAAAATTCCGCATACGTATATTTTGACAGGCTAAGTTCATATGTCTGCTCTATCTCGTGTGCAAGCTGCATGCACTGTTCCTGCTGTGAGGCCTGACGTGCGCGATAATAAAAATATTTTTTGTTTTTACAAAACAGCTTGATAAATGTTTCCTTGTCACAACCTGCACGGCCATATAGAACTACCAGCTGATTGCCGTTTTCTTCATATAGCTGTTCCATTTTTTTTAATTCCGTATGTCTAACTACCATGTTTTTCTCCCGATATGTGTATTTAACAAGATATAGTAACTTACGCCCGCAAATATCTATATCTTGTATTTATACTACTCTAAGACTTGCTATGTTGCATGAAAATATACAAAATCATATCATATTTTAACTTTCATTTCAAGAGTTTCCAAAAGATATCTTTCAGTTACTGTTATTCTGTGTTACTGTTCACACAGGGAGCTGTCGCACTAAGAAAAACATATACAAGATTTAGTTGGATTTAATTCCAAAACAATACTATATCTTGTATACTCAATTCTTATTGCGACAGCCCCCGTAAGAAAATAATTCAGGAGTGCAAAAATTCCATTGCCGAAGGCGATTTTAGATGAATTTTTGCATGTTACTGAGAACGGAGTGAACGTAACTATTCTGTATTCCTCCATGCTTTTTTGCTGCGCGCCCAAAGCAGCTGGCCGGCAAGCACTCCAAGCATTACCCCACAGCTGTCGAGCATCATATCTGTCACCTGGCAGCTCCGCCCTGGAACAAACAGCTGATGCAGCTCATCCGATACTGCATAGGCTGTTCCAAGCATCCATAAAATGCCAATCGAACGGATTCGTTTTTTACGGCTGTCCACATAACTGCCGGCAAACAGCAGGCCCAATACGGCATATTCAGCAGCATGTGCGGTCTTTCGTACTGGATAATCGATAAAATGCGCAAACGCCTCCTGTTTTTGCACATTCCAGCCGGAAAATCCTGGTATGAACAGCCTGCCTACCATCGTCCCTACCGCAGTACTTTCCTGCGTAGATACAGCAGCACTTTTTGCAGAATACAAAAAGATCACAACCATCCAGCATACAGCTGCAGCCAAACACAACCTTTTCCTCATCACCTTATCCCCTTACAGATTCCGTACCTTAAACTCGCGCTCAGCTTCTCTGCGCTGGTCTTTCTTCGCAATATCCTGCCTTTTATCATACAGCTTTTTCCCTTTTGCTAAGGCAATCTGCACTTTTACCAGGCTGCCTTTCAAATACACTTGTACAGGTACAATCGTATAGCCCTTTTCCTTAATCTTGCCTGCCAGCCTGCGGATTTCCTGCTTGTGCATTAAAAGTTTCTTTGGACGCAGCGGATCACGGTTAAATATATTTCCCTTTTCATATGGGCTGATATGCATACCATAAAGAATGACCTCGTTGTTTTCAATATGCACAAACGATTCTTTGATACTGCATTTGCCCATACGCAAAGATTTTACTTCTGTCCCATGCAGGCAAACGCCGCACTCATACGTTTCCTCTAAAAAATAATCATGTCTGGCTTTTTTGTTATTTGCGATTAATTTAAAATTATCCTTCGCCATCGTCTATCTCACCATCCTTTGCAAGCACAAAATCAATTGTCCGCATAAATTTATCTGCCGCCGTACATATGACGCGTACACGCTGTCCCAGCTTATACCGTTTTTGCCCTGACTCCCCGACCATTTCATACGTAGACTCCTCATAGTGGTAATAATCGTCTTCCAGTGCTGTGACATGAATCATACCTTCAATTGTGTTTGGCAGTTCAACATACATTCCCCATGCTGTAATACTAGAGATGACTCCTTCAAATTCCTCACCAATATGCTCCTGCATATATTCGACCTTTTTTAACTTATCTGTCTCGCGTTCTGCTTCGTCTGCACGGCGTTCCATCTCACTCGACTGCTTTGCCACTTCCGGCAAAATTGCTTCATAGTGCATACATCTTTTCTCGTTCATACGCCCGCGCAGATTATCCTTGATAATCCGATGAATCTGCAAATCCGGATACCGCCTAATTGGTGATGTAAAATGGCAGTAATACTGCGTAGCCAGCCCAAAATGCCCCAGACAGTCAACCGTATATTTTGCCCGCTTCATCGATCGCAGGGTCAGACGGCTGATTAATGCCTCCTGCGGCGTGTCTTCTATTTTGGCAAGCAGCTTTTGCAGCTCCTTTGGATGGATATCCGACTGCGGATGGTGCACTGTAAGCCCAAAATTACTAATAAATGCCGCCAGTTTTTTAATCCGCTCTGGATCTGGAGTCTCATGAGAACGGTAGACAAACGGCAATTCCTGCCAGAAATAATCCTGCGCCACTGTCTCGTTTGCAATGAGCATGAAATCTTCAATCAGCTTGGTCGCTACATTTCGCTCATAAGGCTTGATCTCTGTCGGTTTTCCTTGTGCATCGAGCAAAATCTTTGACTCTGGAAAATCAAAGTCAATCGAACCGCGCTTCATGCGCTTTTTACGCAAGATGGCAGCTAGTTCCTGCATCCGCTCAAACATTGGCACAAGTTCTTCATATTCTTTACAGAGTGTTTGGTCGTGATCTTCTAAAATCCCTTTCACAGCCGTATAGCTCATTCTGCGGTCTACCTTGATCACTGTTTCCGCAATCTGGTGGTCTACCACCTTGCCTTCCTTGCTGATACGCATAATGCAGCTTAAAGCCAGGCGGTTTTCCCCTGCATTTAAAGAGCAAATCCCATTTGACAGCTTATGCGGCAGCATGGGAATGACTCTGTCTACCAAATACACACTTGTCCCGCGATTTAGCGCCTCTACATCCAGTGCAGAACGCTCCTGGACATAATTGCTGACATCTGCAATGTGTACTCCCAGGCAATAATCCTCCCCTTCCATGGTACAAGAAACTGCATCATCCAAATCTTTTGCATCTTCTCCGTCAATCGTTACCATCTGCCAGTCCCGTAAATCCTTACGTCCGCGCATATCCGCTTCGCTGACTTCGTTAGAGACATTTTCTACCTGCTTCATAATTTTTTCTGAAAAATCAACTGGTAAATCAAAATCCTTGACAATCGCTAAAATATCTGTTCCAGGATCATTGATATGCCCGATGATTTCTGTAATTTTACCCTCCGGCTTTTTTCCTTTCCCGCCGTAATCCGTCAGCTCCACAACGACTTTATGCCCGGATACAGCACCCATGGAATGCTCCTTTGGAATAAAAATATCCTGTCCAAACTTTTGGTTATCCGGACAGACAAATCCAAACGTTTTACTGCTTTCATATGTGCCGACTAAATGCTGGAATCCATGCGCTACGATTTTTAGGATCTTAGCCTCTTTGCGCCTGCCGCTTTGCAGCTCTGCCGCAAGGGGCTGTATCTGCACTTGATCCAAATGGACTGCGCCCTGACGGTTCTCAGCGGAAATATAATAGTCTTCCTCCATACCCTCGATTGTTACAAATCCAAATCCTCTGGCATGACTTGTAAACGTGCCAAATAAAACCTTGCCCTGGGATTTGGTATATTTTCCCTTTTGTGACACTTCAAGCTTGCACTCTGTCACTAAGGCGTCTAATACCTCCTGCAGCTGCGCGCGCTGGTCTTTGGGAACTTGCAGCACCATCGCCATTTCTTTTGCCTTCATCGGGACGTACAAATCATCACAGACGAACTCATAAATCATTTTCTTTCTGTCTTCGAATAATTTTCTATCCATACTTCTTAATCTTTCCTTCTCTTTCTGATACCTTCTTTTATGATAAAAAAACTGCCGCGCCCTGCGACAGTTTCATTCGTTATTGAAAGCTTCCAATATTCAGAACTGCTGATATAACAATAAAGAGTACAATCAGTACCCTGGTAAACTTAACCAGCATGCCTTCCATAGAGCGGCCCTTATTTTTGCCCCAGTAAGTATCTGCTGCGCCAGCGATTGCTCCAAGCCCTGCCGACTTACCTTCCTGCATTAAAATAATAACGGTTAACGCGATACATACGATAATAAATAAAACTTCCAAAATAACCTTAGCGACTGCCACAATTGACACCTCCATCTTGTAAATACTTTGTATCTGTAAAAGATGCAAACTTACAGCTTTTGTTACTATAGCATATACAATCTGTAATTTCAACACCTTTTCTTGAAAACTTAACCTATTTTAATGGCCGGGCTAAGAGCGATCCCTCTGCTGCCCCATATCCTGGGGATCTGGATGCCCAAAGAGACGTCACCTGCGGCCTTCCCTTTCTATCATATCCTGTGCAGGCATATCCAGTAAACATTTCGACATGGTACGTAGTTGTATAAGGGTTTGACAAATCCTGGGACTTAAATACAATATCGCCCGGATTTAATTTCATCTTATTTACCTTTTTATAGCTGTACCCTCCTTTGAGCATACGCTTATGATCTCTGCACCAAACCGATTCTGTAGCCGTAGTGCCCGGATAGCTGGTACTTCCAAAATTTACCCCTGCATATTCCTTATATGCCTTCCACACCAGAGAACTGCAGTCATAATACCCTTCCATTGCCCGATTTGGCTGGCTGTATTTCCAGTTCGTACCAATGTAAGTTGCCCGCTTACATACTTTTTTTAATTTTGAAGTTGTAACAGATACGGCACAGCCAAGCCGGTTTGTTCCGATTTTTGCTGTGATGACGGCATTTCCGACTTTTCTGCACTTAATCACCCCGCTTTTTGATACTGAAACCACTGACTGATCTGTAGAACTCCATGTCAGCGCACCCTGGTAACCTTTTATTTTTAATTGCTTTGTGTTCCCCTTTTCCAACAGCAGCGAGTTTGTATTAATATTGACTGGCCGAATAGAAATCGTAAGCTGGAATTCTTTTTCTGCAATGGTAATCACTACCTTTGCATTACATTTTTCCTGCGCAGAAACCGTTAAGTGCAAAATATTGTCAGACAGCTCTGCATTGACCCATACATCGTCATTGTTTAAAACCTCGCAGTATACATCCACACCAGGCATGTCCTCACTTAAGACTACCTCACTGTTTACTTTAATATCTAAGGAAGCATTTTCATAATATGCTGAATCCCCATAATTGTAGGATGGGATTAAATATACATCTGTTTTTGTTGTTTCTAATGTTACATTTGTCATATCTACTTGGATCTCAAAGTAGACAGTTGCTGAAAAAACAGTCGAGCCCATAGTATCTGTACCAGTAATTTCTACTTTTACATCACCAGGCGCAAGTATCTCATACCTGCCGGATGCATCAATGGAAATGCATTCTTCATCTGCATACCATCCTAAAGTATGAGTAAACGTAATTTGCCCGTTTCCTGTTTCTCCTTCATAATACGCGCTTCTGAAAGACTTATTTGTATTTTTATTCATAGTACTTTTCGTATAGTTCATATAACCGCTATTGTCAGAAGCATCGTATGTATGATATGTATTATTATATGGATCATTCCAGTCAGACCAATCATTCCAATCAGACGGATCTTCCCAATCATTCCAGTCAGAGGGATCTTTGATCGATGATGTATTTGGCACAATGATTCCTGTATCACCCGGATGCGCCTGCACCGTTAAACTTTCACCATCATCTATAGAAATAGTCTGCTGCTCTGCATACACACTCTTTACGTCAAAGAAAGCTGCACACAGACAAGTGAAGCAAAAACAGATTGAGAATACCCAAAATTTTTTGCTGCTTTTTTTCTTATTTTTCATTCGTTTTTCTTTTCCTCCTTTTTCTTCCCCGATTCCATTTTCCATTTACGGATTCTTGTGTCTAGCCATTTTATTTTACTCCATGTAGGAAAAGAAAGCAAATTTTTTTCTTTGGTATATCCGCATGCAAAAATTCATCTAAAATTGCCTTCGGCAATGGAATGTTTGCACTCCTGAATCATTTTCTTATGTACTATGAGCAGCAACGGTGTGAACAGTACTATTTTTATCTTGAAAATATGCAGGAATCAGTTATAATAAGGCAAATAAACTATTTTCCCTTTGATACAGGAGAGTTACCAATGCAAAAGAACACGCCACACAAAAAAAAGAAAACAAAAAAGCGAAAACAAACTATATATTTTTCCATTTTAAAAGCTGTCTTTTGTGCTTCGCTGCTATTATGCTGCCTTATTTTCATAAACCTTGGGTACCATGTATTGAAAAATAACATACCAGACACATCCTTGGCAGACAAAGGCAGCCGTATGCATTCCAACAGTGCGCAAAAAGAGCCAGGCAGCAAACTGTCTTCTTCTGGTAAAAAGACTGCGAAAAATAAAAAAGAGCCTTCTTCCGATACAAAGACTGTAAAAAACAGCAAACAGCCTTCTTCCGATACAAAGACTGCGAAAAATGATAAACAGCCTTCTTCCGATGCAAACACCGCACAAACAGAGGAACAAGCCCCTGCTGCAGTTTCTAAAGATACCACGCTTGTATTTGCTGGCGATATTTATTTCAGCGATTATGTACTGGCAGCCTATCAGCAGTCCGGTACGCCTGGCGTATTCTCAGAAGGTATGCTGCAAGCGCTTACTGGCGCGGATCTTGCTATGGCAAATAATGAATTTGCATTCAGTACCCGTGGTACGCCTGCGCCGGACAAGCAATTTACCTTCCGTGTCGATCCTTCCTATGTATCTATCCTGCAAAATGCCGGGATCGATATTGTCACATTGGCGAATAACCATGTATTAGACTTTGGCACAGACGCCTTAACAGATACGTTCCAAACATTTGATCAGGCTGGAATTGCTTATGTCGGTGCAGGCGATTCCCTGCAGCGAGCAAGCAAACCGTATTATACGCAAATGAATGGCCTCACCTTTGGTTTTCTGGCTGCATCGCGTGTATTTCCAGTCATCTCCTGGAACGTAGAAAACGCGCAGCCTGGCGTATTTTCTGCCTATGATCCGACAAAGCTGATTGCTGCTGTCGAGAAAGCTTCTCAAAACTGTGATTTTCTATCTGTTTATGTACATTGGGGCATTGAGCGCAGTCTTACACCAGAAGAATACCAAACTACTATGGCACACGCACTCATCGATGCTGGTGCAGATGTTGTCATTGGCGCACATCCGCATGTGCTGCAGGGTGTGGAATTTTACAAAGGAAAGCCTATTTTTTACAGCCTTGGCAATTTTGTCTTTTATCAGACGATTGAGCAGACTGCTCTGGCAAAAGTAACGATTCGCAAAGACCATACGCTGCAATGGCAGTTTCTTCCAGCATATGCAGCCAATGCCTGCACATCCTTACTTACAGATCCTGCCTTGTGCCAGCAATTCTACCAAAATATGAACCAGCTGTCTGTCAATGCCGTATTCAAAGAAGACGGCACTGTTAGCGAAGTCAAAGAACCATCTGCAAACAAAAACTAAAACTCAAGTTATCTTGCAAGCTACTGCCTGCCTTGAGCTTATACAATGCTTGCTGCATTCTGCTGATAAAACCGAATTGTAAATCAGCCTGTAAATTAACTTGTAATTTAATAAGATATTTTAAGCTAAAAAGAGCTTATTATTTAATAAAAAAACAAATCATAGACATTAAAATATTGAGAGGGCCTTTTTATGAATATTCATGAATCTGCTGAAAACTATTTAGAAACGATTTTAATCTTAAGCAAATCTCTCCCTGTTGTGCGTTCTGTAGATATTGCAACTGAACTTCAGTTTAAAAAATCAAGTGTCAGTGTAGCGATGAAAAACCTGCGGGAAAACGGCTATATTACTGTCACAGACGCAGGATTTATCTACCTAACCGATACAGGGAATGCGATTGCACAAAAAATATATGAACGGCATGAATTTATATCCAGCTGGCTTACCTCACTTGGTGTTGATGAAAAGACAGCTACTGAAGATGCCTGCAAAATAGAGCATGTCATCTCTGCGTCCAGCTTTGCTGCTATCAAAGACTTTGTGAACAGCCATTGCAATACCGCCAAATGACTGCAAATAAATTTTTGCTCCCTTTGTCATATTTGTCTGGCTTTTTGCATAGACTGAACAAAAGAATCCACACGCAGGTATGATATGTGCAGTATTGCAGGCTTTTATGATCCCTCTGCCAATTTTCTCGCACGACAGAGTGAATTTGAACATATTTTAAACCAAATGAGTCAGGTGCAGGCGCACCGCGGGCCAGACGACTCTGGCCATGTTCTGTGCGCACAATGCGGTTTGTCGCACACGAGGCTGTCTATTATTGATTTGCAAAACGGCCGCCAGCCCATGACGCGTTCCCAAAACGACTATTTATATCATATTGTATATAATGGTGAAATCTATAACTTAAAAAAACTGCGCCAAGCGCTCTTTGAACAGGATGTTATTCCAAGGACTTCTTCTGATACTGAGGTAATACTCCTTTCTTACCTTACATTTGGCCCCGAATTTGTCAAGCAGTTAGATGGTATTTTCGCTTTCGCTATTTATGACGAACAGCACAAAATCCTCACCCTATACCGGGACAGTTTTGGTATCAAACCACTGTTTTATACAATTCAAAACGGAACGATCATTTTTTCTTCTGAAATTAAAGGTTTGTTTTGCTTTCCAAATGTCCATGCAAAGCTGGATAAAAACGGTTTCAACGAGCTCTTTGGCCTTGGCCCGGCAAGAACGCCTGGAAACGGCGTGCTTCATAATATCCATGAATTAAAACCCGGCACCTGCATGACATGCACAAGCCTTGGCTATACAGCCACTACATATTATCAATTAAGCAGCCGTCCACATCAAGATTCTTATGAAGATACTATTGAAAAAACAAATTTTCTCATTACAGACGCTATCAAACGGCAGATGATTTCTGATGTACCCATCTGTACCTTTCTCTCTGGGGGCGTAGATTCCAGCCTGGTATCCGCTGTCTGCGCTCAAGAATTACAAAAAGAAAATCAGCAATTAACAACCTACTCTTTTGATTTTACAGATAATGAGAAATACTTTCAGGCAAATACATTCCAGCCATCCATGGATCGCCCGTTTGTAGATAAGATGGTTGCATTTCTGCACTCTGACCATCACTACCTGGTATGTGATAACCGCGTGCAGGCTGACAAACTAACAGAATCTGTAGACGCCCACGATCTGCCCTGTATGGCAGATGTGGATTCTTCCCTGCTTTATTTTTGCGGTGAAGTATCCAAAAACCACAAGGTTGTACTCACCGGAGAATGTGCGGACGAAGTATTTGGCGGTTACCCATGGTTTCATAAAGAAACATTCCTTACCTGTGATACCTTTCCATGGACTCCAGATTTATCACCGCGGAAAAAATTATTAAATAAAGAATTACTTTTAGAAATAAATATGGACGAATACGTAAAACACGCATATGAAACTGCGATCCAAGAGATCCCAATTCTGCCTGGTGAAAACGAAACGGAAATCAGCCGCCGCAGAATCGGATATTTAAACATCCGCTTTTTCATGCAGACGCTTCTAAACCGCATGGACCGTACCAGTATGCATTCTGGCTTAGAAGCCCGTGTCCCATTTGCAGACCGTGCTTTAGTAGATTATGTATTTAACATTCCGTGGGAAATGAAAGCAAAGGATGGTGTGGTAAAAAATGTACTTCGCCAGGCAGCGCGTACCTTGCTGCCCGATGAAATCCTATTTCGTAAAAAAAGCCCTTATCCAAAAACTTACCATCCCTATTATGAACAGCTGCTGACTGCACGTTTGAAAGAAAAACTGGCACAGCCAGACTGCCCGCTGCTGCCGCTCCTTGACCTGCCTGCAGTAACGCAGTTTTTAGAAAGCCCAAAAGACTATGGTGCCCCATGGTATGGACAGCTCATGGCCGGGCCGCAGATGATCGCATATTTGCTGCAAGTCGAATATTTCCTGCGCAAGTATAAAGTTGAAATTATAATTTAATATTTCAAATTTTAATTATTAATACCAGAAAAACACTTTTTACTATATTATCATATTACAAAACACAAAGCAATCAGTCAAACCTATCACACTGCTTTCCAACTTTTTTTATCTACATCTGCCATATCATTTACTCCTGCCACATCCTCATCTGACGTAAGAAGAAAAAGTTTGAAAGCAGTGCAAAAACAAAAGATTTAATTTCCTAGCATTGCGGTGCCAAAATCACTGGCTGAATTTGTTTTCCCTGCAGTGCCTGCGTGAGTGTATCACCAATAAGCTCTGTATGTGCAATCATAGAATTCGTTTTTTTCTTATAATTATCCTGACCAAACGGCACAAAGTAGATATGTTTCATATTCATCAGCATGCCAATATTTTTAAAATTCATCCCCAGCGCATCGTTAGTAGAAATGGAAAGAATCAGCGGCTTTTCGTTGCGCAAATGCGCCTTTGCTGCCATAAGCACGGGTGTATCTGTAATACCTGCGCAAAGCTTTGCTAATGTATTTCCTGTACATGGCGCAAGAATAAGTGCATCCAGATAACCAGTAGGGCCTATTGGTTCTGCCTGTGGAATCGTATCAATGCCCTTTTGCCCAGTAATACGTTCCATCTCCGACCTGAAATCTTTTGCAGTGCCAAACCGCGTATCCATCTGTTGTACATGAAAGGAGTAAATTGGTATCAGTCGTATATTGTTTGCAACCAGCTGTGCTGCCGTTTCTTTGATTTTATCAAATGTACAAAACGACCCTGTAATTGCAAGGCCCACTGTCAACTGCTTATCCTGCGTCATAGGACATCACCTCTTTCATATATGACTCAAGCACTGTCATTAATATTTTTGCTGCTGCTTTTGGCGCATATTTGGCCGGCATGCCGCTGCATAATTTTGCATGCAGACCATTCTTTTCACAATATCCAAAATCTACGCCTCCTGGTTTTGAAGCAAGATCAAAAATTTGTACGTCACGGCGCATATGCATCAGTTTACTGGAATCCAGCACCAGCTTTGGTGCAGTATTAAACAGATACCGGTACGGCATCCAAAATTCAGCAGGCAAAACAGCATCCGCCGCCACAGCGTTAAGCCCGCATGCCTTTGCCATCGCTATCTTTTCTTTCTCCTTCTCATATACTGTCACCTTCGCACCGAATGCCTGCAGCCGCTGTGTCAGCGCCTGCCCGCATCTTCCATAGCCGATTACAAGTGTTTCTTCGCCAAACAGGACTTCCTTACTGCTTATGATTGCTTCGGCAATGGCGCCCTCTGCGGTTGCAGCAGCATTCAGATAGACAGCCCCTTCTTCTTTCATATAGTCAATAAAGAAAATACCCTGTTTGCGTTTGTATGCTGTTAGCTTGGTAGGAAAATTACACCCAAAGACATATTCCCCTGCCTGCAGCTGATCAGCAATCTGTTCCACATATGCCGCCGTCTGCGTAACCGGCAGCAAGACAGCATCATAATCACCATCCAGCCAAGAGTCACAATAGGTCACCGTCTGTCCTTTTGCACAAAGCATTTGAAACAAATACTTTTGGCGTTCTTCTTTTCCTAATATAAGAAAACGTCCCATATAACTGCACCTCCACTACATTTTATGCAGATTATATGAGACGGTTCCATGATATCATAGTTTCGCTTTTATCTTCTATTTCTTTTTTATCTTCTATTTCTTTTTTATCTTCTATTTCTTTCTATCTTCTATTTCTTTTTTATCTTGTATTTCTTTCTATCTATCTTCTGTTTGTTTCTATATTCATTTCTATCTTCTGTTTTTCTATTTTATTTCTATCTTCTGATTGTTTCTATTTTATTTTTATCTTCTGTTTGCTTCTATTTTATTTCTATCTTCTGTTTGCTTCTATTTTATTTCTATCTTCTGTTTGCTTCTATTTCATTTCTATCTTCTATTTCTTTTATCTGCTATTCCACGTTGCTGTTCACTCCGTTCTCAGTAACATGCAAAAATTCATCTAAAATTGCCTTCGGCAATGGAATGTTTGCACTCCTGAAT
>CANDJR010000038.1 GCA_947385105.1 uncultured Eubacterium sp. | reverse complement strand
AAGAGTGCATCAGTTTTATGGATTAACTCATCCTAGTTTTCGGACGGCCTCCCCCAAACAATTTAAGTCGCTGAACGTTTCTACCATGAGTGCAATCACCGTCGGCTTACGTCCCTCTTTTGATTGTCCTGTGTTTTGCACAAATGACTTACTTTTTTGAAAAATTTCATCTGCCTTCTGAGCGCTGTAGCCTGCGGGCATTTCTGCTTTCAGCTGGTTTAACAGCGCCGTAAACCCTACGACACTGCCCGCTTGACGGTAAACACCTCCAACATTCCATAAATCCAGTTTCAATCCGAATTTGTCCTGCGGATCGAAATTGCTAAGATAACCAGCACAAATACAGACTGCCAAGCTCGCAGCAATTACTCTCTGTCTATATTTTTTTGCGCTTTTCATCTCTGGCAGGCAGCAAACCAAAGCTATGCCTGCATACCAGCAAAGCAAACTTTCCGCCACTTGTCCGGATATTTTAAATTCATAGCCTCCGGCAACCTGAAAAGCTGTACCTATAGACATAAGATCACTTGGCATCACAGGGCTGCCGCGAAATTTACTCACATAAAAGTTTGCCACGCCAAATAGTAAACAACCTGTAAAAAATATAATAAGCGATACTTTTTTTCTTTGCAGCAAACAATAAAATACACATAACACACAGCCTAGCCAAAACAGATTTCCTAAGCCATATTTCCATGGCATCTGCCCAAACTCTGTATTAAACGCCCTCTCTATGATATAAAAGCCAAAAATCGGCGCTATCAGAGCAAGCCAGTGTATACGTATACCATAACCCCGTTTGTTGATATATGCTTCTACCTGCTTAGAAAAAAGCAGCAGCAGCGAAATACAAAAAAATAAAAGCACTGCTTCTCCATAAACTACCACTTCACTGCCAACTGTGGATGTATCATAATTTAAAATCACTATGCCTACAATCATCACAGTAAGTATTTTTAGTAAGTAGCCAAACACACTGCCAAGTCCTGCTGCCCGATCGTTGTACTTTGCGATCCGCTTACAGCATACGATACCACCTATCACCAAATAGCCTGTCAACAGACCTTGAATGGAATATCCCCTGCGAAACAGCAGCATAAACAAAGCGGGCGCAGCAACCCAGACTGCCATATGCATGTCTGCTTTTTTATTTTCTGGATAGCATTGCTGCATCTGGGACTTTAACAAAACTATTCCTGCACTGCAAAACAACATTACTTCAAACCACATGTTTGCAACCCTCTGCTTTTCTATGTTTTTTTCTCATGTTTCCTCCTTGTATCCATTCTATCACAAATTGCATCTAACAGTTGAAAAAACTGCAAATTTTATAGATTTCCTTTACAAATGATCAACACGCCTATGAAAATTAAAGAACATCCCAGCAGATGAACAATTGTCACAGACTCTTTTAAGATAAAAATAGAAGCTGCAAGGGACAAAAGATATGTCATTCCCACTAAGATTGGATTAATCTTGCTTAAATCATTTTTAGAGATTAATATTAAAAAAAGGGCAAAACTTACCACATAGCATATTCCGCCAATAATACTCATCCAGTGTATATTTAACTGAAAATTACCACTTTTAAAAGAACACAAAAATTTTTGATTAGCGCCATATTTAAACATCACCTGACCACCAACCGAAAAGACTATGTAGACAATGATCAATAACCAATTCATATATTCCTCTTTTCTCTGGTACTATACCGTTGCATACAATACTGTATCACATGCTGTATTTGTATGCTGCATCACATAAAACTTATAGGATGGCACCATTTCCTTAAGCATTAGTGGAATCTCTATCATATCTGAATCACTATGGTAGATACTAATTGCTAATTTAGGCTTATTCGTTTGAATCGTGTGCCGAAAACCCCTTAATGCATACTGTTCTGCACCTTCAATGTCCATTTTAATAAAAGTTGCATGCCTGCACGCTGCTATCTTATCTAATGCATAAGCCCGAATTTTTTCTGTAGGCAAATCTCTGGATTGCTCATACTGTACCTGGCAGTTTTCCCCCTGGCCTGTACTAAATTGCAGTACCTCTTTTTTATCCCAGGCCCCGCCTCGGATAATCAAGCAGTCTGGATGGTTGCGTGACAAGTTCTTGCAATTTCTCCTGTCTACCTCTACCGCAATAATCTGCTTATATGTTTTTCCTTCTTTCCGCATCTTCTTTTTAAACTTTTTTACAGTATCCCCATCAAACGCTCCGCAGTCAACAAATACTTCGTCATCTTGATATGAAAAATATGTATTCCCAAAATATTGTGAACGGTACGAGTTCTTAGGGAGCACTTTATGATCATAAGTACAGCGGAATTTTACCATCCTAGAGTAACAATCTTTGGATCTTTCATCTGATAGCAATTTAATAATCTGCTTTACTTGCTCTTTCTTTTCCAGAAAATATTTCCTGCTCTGCCTCATTTCCTTTGTCACATTCTGTTGCTTTTTATGGTTTAAAATATAATTTCTTATCCTGCCTATCGCAATCCTAACTCCCAGCATATCCAGAGCAGAGTATATTACTCCTCCCCACGAAGAATCCTTCAGCCAAAGAGCAAACTTGTACATTTTGTAAAAAAACACCGTTATTTCCTCCTTCTATTCCTACCCGCTGTTTCTTTTCTCACCATCATCCTTTTTACTCTGCGAAACAAAGGCCATGTAAGATTATGCTTTTTTAGCTCTGTAAACCATTGTATCCCAATCCAATACAGTTTCCATTTCAGGCTCTTCCAAACATTATTAACATATACGACGTTATACCCAATGGAATAATTTCTTAAAAATCCTTCATCAATCATCCGGTCGCATATGAAACAAGCCTTCGGCATATGTTCCAAATCAAGCCTGTCATTTGCCCTGACAATGCTTAAATACTTCTCTCCATTTAAAATGTCTTCAATTTTCTGTTCATAAATGCTGCCCAATATTACACTTCTTGTCTGATCACAAGCGCACATTGTAACATCTCCATTTGAAAAAATCATGAAATCCTCTAGCAGACGTTCACAGCGCGTATATTTCACATGATCCAATTTACGAAAATGCATCAGTCTCGTAAACTGAATCAACGCTTCATGCCCTGAATGTTTCCAATATTGTACAAATTCTTCCATATGGTCTTTCGAATCCATAGTTACAATATAGGGTATCCGCAGCTCTGTTTTCTTTTTCAGCTTATCTCTTCTTGCCATTAAATATCTCACATTATCCAATACGCGCTCCATAACTGCCTCTGGATCTTTGAGTCCATACCCTTGGAACTTTTTATATATACGGGCATCCACAGCATTAATACTAACCGTGATATAGTCAATATTATATTCCAGCAGCTTGTCTACCAATTCATGTGTTAAGAGATACCCATTTGTAATAAACCCAACAAATGGAAACCTCTTTTTTGCATAAGCCACAGCCTCTGTTAAATGTGGGTATAATAATGGTTCGCCAACACCATTTAAAGATACCATAAAAACTTTTCCGCCTGGAAGCTCTGCAGTAGTAAGCTGATCTAGGATATTATACACCTGTTCAATCGGCAGCTCATCCTTTACTCTATGATTTTTTATTTCACAAAACTTACACTGAAAATTACATCTGTTTGTTAACTCTATCTGTACATGATTCATAAATTCTCCTCCTTTACCACTTGATGTCTACATTTAGCTTTTCGCTGAAAAAATGATATACCCTGACTGCTATGGGAAATACAGGCGTTTGGAACATGCGCCCAGCCAAGTATAATTTCCACATCATTTTATGTTGTATACAATAGTGGATCTTCAAATAGCGGTTCTGCCGCCACTTAGGAAACTGAAGATCCATAAAGCAAATCGTTTCCCGCCATACGCTGCGATTTTGCTCCCCCTTTTGGTTAAAATTAATTGATAATGCGATTCCAAGGTGTAAGAGTACGAGCAGTTCCAGTAATGCATCATCCTGATACCTGGTAATCCAAAAACTTTTCAAACATACTACTGCTTCTTCTGCCTCCTTAACATCTTGATAGCCAATTGTCTTAGTTGCAGAATGTTTCTGATCGTAATACTTATACAATGCCTGCTGCGTAAAAGCCACTTTTTCGAATAATGGCAAGATACTTGTAATAAATATAAAATCCTCCATAACACGCGGGGCTTTTGTAAGTTCTATTGCCTTTTTGACACCATCCAGCCGGAAAATTTTATTCCACATCGAAGGGTTTATCACAGCCAAAATTCCTCTGCCGCACGCTGCAATATCCTGTATCTGCGTACCAAACCCCGTCATCTGCCTGGCAAAAGTTTCATCTGTCTGTGCATTTACCTTTTGAAAGCCGCATACAACCATATCGATATCTTCTGCCTGTTCCGCAAGCAGGAGCATTTCTTCATACATTGTCTTTTCCACCGTATCATCACAATCTACAAAGCCAATCCATTTTGCGGCAGCCACACGAATGCCCGCTTTCCTGGCAAACCATACGCCCTGGTTGTCTTGATGTATGACCTTGACCTTTGGATGTGTAAAAGCCTCCTTTTGTAAAAGTGCAAGGCTATTATCCGTAGATCCGTCGTCGACACATATAATCTCATAGTCCTCAAGTGTTTGCGCATATAAAGAATCCAGGCATTTGTTAAGCGTATCTGCGCCATTATAGACCGTGACCACAATACTTACTTTTGGTATCTTTTTCTTTTCCATATCTTTTTGCCTGCCTTTTTTCATTGGCTTGTTGAGATTTTAACGCTTCTTGTTCTTCTGTCCATTTTTTTCACCTGTTACAATTCCTTTATCCTTTTTCCAGCATCACATGATCCTGAACCAAATTTTTGATCTGTTCTACCTGTTTAAATACAATCGCTGCGAGTGGCATCAAAATTGCCAACAGAAAAAATGTTCTTGCTCTAACACCAAGTAAAAAAGCACAAACTGCTACGATCCAATCAAACGCGAAAATCCAGGGATCTTTTTCATAACCGCCACCATACACACACTGCTGGCATATACAAGGAAAACACCTGTTAGCCGCCATTGCCAGGAGCTCATATTAATTGCAAAAAAATCAATAAAAAACCGCATAATATAAAAATGTACTAAATAGACTCCAAAACTCAGGCTGGAAAGCTGTCTGATCAAGCGTCCTATTTTCTTTTCTATCCAAGAAAGATCTGCGTACATAAAAAATACAAAGACAGCAATCGACTGTACCATACACGGAACGTTTAAATAACCGCTGAATGTCCCATTTACTGCATTTTCCTGATAAGACAAATACCATCCTCCAAAAAAGCGGACTGCCCAGCCCGCGACACCTGTAAGATAGATGGCATACCTTTGGCCTTTTGTAAGCTTTATATGCCAAAGCAGATAACCAATCAATGCATATACCAAATACCCACTGCATATCAAACTTCTTAATTCTGCATTAAATCCTTTGCCAAAAAGCGCTGCCACAAAGGGCAGAACAGTATTTGCCAGTAAGCTGTAAACAACTACATACAGATAAGCAGTGCGCCTTTTTTCTCTTTCAATCAAACTTACAAACGGTATTGAAAGATAGACAGAAAAAATCGCCGGGAAAAACCAATAGATAGACATCCCTTTACAGTTAACAATCAAATCCAGCATCGAGATTACAGACAGTTTTGTGTCGCGCGGCAAATATCCTGATACATAGATGGCCCAGAAAACAGACACAACCGACCAAAACAGAAACGGAATCCCTATTTTAAAAAACCGTCTTTTTAGAAAATCCTTTGTACTATAAAACTCCCGGTAGTCCATTAGCTTAATGCCCGTCATCATAAAAAATAACGGAACAGGCCAGTATAAGATTGTTTCTAACAGCCAGCTTGTCACCCATGTGCGCAAATAAGAAAATGCCCATACTGCTCCGTTTACATGCAGCCATATGACCCCAATACAGCAGAGCACATTCAAAAAATCAAGCACGAAAAATCGATTCGCTTGGTTTTCTTCTCCTTTTGTACTCATTAAACAACCATCTCCTTTTTTCTAACCGTCATTTCATTCTTTTTGCTAACACTTTCTTTTGTAGGCTTTGCCTTTCCATTTTTTTGCAAAGGCACAAACAGCATTGCCACAAATACAGGGGCTGAAAATATCGCTGGCGCACAATACCGGTACATCATTACCGGGCCTAAAAAGACCGTAGCAAATACACCAGCAAGAAGCCCAATCAGTGCAAACGGTTCTTTCCATCCTTTGTAAAGTGCGTAGAAAAATAAATACATCATCAGCCAAAAATATATCCCAGCCTTACTAAGCAGTCCCAAAACCGGGACACTGGAAAATGCCATCGACAAAGCCCCGCCATACCCTTTTTCATAATAATCCCCTGTTCCATAAAGCTTTCCAAGCAATTGATCATAAAGTGGAAAAAGGCTTGTACGTTTGACTGCAAATTCCGGCAGCCCATAGTCCAAATCATTGACATCCAGACACAAATATTCAATCCATGGATGCCAAATCCATCCGTCTGGATATGTTTTATTCGGATACCACAGTCCAAACGTGTGCAGCCCTGCACCTCGCATAGATTCTTTTGGCGCTTCAAAAAACACTTTTAAATACAATTGAAAAAAGGCTGCAGAATTCTCTTTTATTTTTTCTTGATCAATCGCATGGCTGATCGGGTCTATAATGGACTTGCAAACTTCCTGCAAATGCCATGCCTCGTCCGTCGCATACTCGCGCATCTGTGCCACAGTTTCTGCTGATAATTTATCCTGTCCGTAATTATATGCATAAGCCATTTGCTGTAATGGCAGGCTAAACATCGTTGCCATTGTCACCTCATTGACCTCGATTCCAAGCATCTGGTATACTGGTCCCTGGCATATGTTAACACTTACTGCTGTAAAGGCCAGAATCAAAAGCAGCTGCTTTTGATATGCCCGCACAAATATAACTGCCAATACTCCCATAACCAAAAGTGCATACAGTCCATTATTGCGGATCAAGCACATTATAATCAGCCAAATCACAAGCTGTAATGGCTGGCTTTTCTTATGAAAATATGCATCCGGATTGTATGCAAAGCGGAACAAATGTATCGCGCACATAGCAAAGCAGGCTGCAAAGACCGGATCTTGTGCAGAACTTAAAGCCATGATGACATGCGTTGGAATAAAAGCAAAAAATGCTGCGGCAAATAGAACAGCCCACACATTTAAATATGTATACAAAAAACGAAGGATTTGCCAGACAACAGCCAGTACAAACGCCATCTGTAAAAAGCTAAAAAGTGCAAATCCCGCATTCGCACTGCCAAATAAGTTTTTGCCAAGGACGACCAGCCAGTAAAAAACAGCTGTGTAAACAGGAGAAAAGCGTGCGGTAATTGGTATTTCTTCTGTTGCAAACTCATAAAACCAATAAACCGCATCTGTTGCCAATACCCCTGGAAACATAGCCAAATAGGCAAGCAGCCAGAAAATCACTACCACAAAAAAAGCGCCAAACAGGATACGCTTGCCAGACGCAGGCTGGACAGACGACGTATGACGCCTGTCCAGCCATAAGGTAAGCACTGACAGCAACGGATAAATCGCTGCGGCCAGGCAGAATACAGCACAAATTTCTTTGTATAAAATCTCTGTTTCTTGATCAATGGCGCCGCCCCAAATTAATATGATAGAATATAACATAGATAAAACGCCTGTCATTACATAAAATCTGCCTGTTTCCCTATGACAAAAGCATACAGCATACGCTTTATACAAAACATAGATCAATGGCAGTAGCAGCAGATTTCCAGATAATTGCCAGTTATTCCCTGTAATAGACAGTGAAGCTCCCACACCGCACATACCAATAGCTGCCAATACAGCTGCTGCTATTTGTTTCCTCTTTTCCATATTTTGCCCTTCCTAATCATGTCAATTTCTTTACTTGTTGTTTATTTTTGCCTTTTGTACACCATAACACTTTTTAACAACCATAACAGAAATGCTCTTATTTTCTAAAAATCTGTTTCAATTTTGTGGCCAGTCGATGAATGTAAGAATTTCTCTTTTTTTCCTGCATTTGCTTTAATTCTGCAACAAGGCGGTATAATTCCATATAGCTTGCATCCAGGCCATCCAGGCGCTTTCTATGATCTTCTAACTGTTCCCATTGTTTTTTTGTACCTATCTCCTGCCCCTGCAGGTATTTGTCTTGCCTATCTAACTGTTCTTTTCGCTCCTTGTTTAATGCATCCAGACCGTCCAGCCTTTTTCTGTGATCTTCTAACTGTTCCCATTGTTTAATATCCACAGCATCCAGACCGTCCATACGAGATTGTGCAGTTGTGATATCTTTGCGTATCGCTTGTTCCAGTTCATATACCTGCCCTGCCAAAATGTCATAATCTGAAAGATCTGCCTGCGTCTTTCCATACAGTGCTTGTTCCAGCCATTGACGTCCCTTTGCAGACATTTGATCAATTTTATGCTGTACGCTGTCAAAATCGATCGGTTTCGTTAACAGTTTCATTTTTTCCCGCAGCTGTTTGCCAGAATGTACCAGTCGGTTTTGTAACCCCAGTTCATCTAAAACTGCTAGAAACCTCGCTCCTCCTCTTGCTTCGTTGCTGACAGCCAGAAACGGTTTATGGAATAGAATTGCAAAGCACATGCCATGAAAGGAATCTGTCACCATGTATGTACAGTTTTTAATAGATGACAGCCACTCCTCCACAGACAGCCCTTCTTCTGCCTGGATATCCCACATGGATTTTGCTGTCACTGCATCATTCGAACGATCAAGCACGGATTTTAGGTTTATATGCACAGACGCAGCGCATTCCTTTAACAGATCCGCCTTTTCTTTGCTGGTATCCAAAATATAGCAAAACAAATACGGCTCTTTTTCTTCATAGCGACAGCTTTGTGCTGCCAATTTTTCATACCAGGATGCAGGCAGCAAAAATACCGGATCCGGTACAGCCTGGGCCGTAACGCCGTAATATTTTTCTGCAAGCGCTACACCGCTTGTTTCCCTTACGGAAAACGCATCAAACCGCTTTAGAAAATATGACAGCTCTTGCCTGTCGCTTTCACTGCCCCATATATAATCGCAGCCAAACGATGCTGCATATGCAACTTTTCGCTTATTGCCCAAAACCCAATCCAGCTGCATAAATTTATCCATCCAATGATACAGATTATTATTTAACAGCTGATCAGAGCCTAAAACAAATATGCCGCACTTGTCATTTAATTCCCGCAGCTCGCTGCGCGTCTGCGCAAGCGGCGCTATTTCATACGGCGCATACGGCTGTTTCTGAAATAGCTGTGCCTGGTCATCTGGTTTCCAAACCGCACTTTTCGGCCAGTTTATCATGAGAACAGAATTTCCCATTTCTTTTATCACTTGGTATAACGCATAGTATGTTAGCTCACTCCCATAGTTTGCATAAGACCAGTTGCCAACAATGCCGACATCTGCCCGTCCCTGCTGCGCATACAGAACAGCTGTCTGAAAATCTCTTGTTGGATACAGCGCCAAAAAATGATCCCTTGCCGGATCATTCTTAATTTTTGCATGGATTCTATTGGTGTTTGCATATACTGGCGGGACGTCTACACACATACGGAATCGATCCCTTGCTGATGCAAAAAACTGTATGCCTTTTTGCGTATTGATCCAAACAAGGCTTGTACCCAGCCCATCATTATATGTGTCAGGCATCTGACTGGCTGTCATTTTCTCATTTTCTGCCTCCTGCGCGCCTGCTATGCGCTTTTGATCCGCTTCAAATTCGTCAATGCCCCAAAAATCGCCAATCGAAAGATCTCCCTGCCTTGGAAATTCACAAAACATACAGTCATAGCAGCTATCACACAACGTCATATTTGTATGGAACCCCTGTTCATATCTGCTTTCATCATAACTTAGCCGTTTTGTGCTCCCATCTGCATACATAAGCGTCATGCCCAAACTGTTCCATCCATAATTTTTATCACGAAAATCAATCCCAGCAATTGGACTTGCCGCAAACTTATCGATTGATTCGTTTAACATCTTTTGGGAAGGCACACCGTGGCAAAGCAAGTCGATTGTAATAAGCTTTTCCCATTCTTTTCCTAAATAAGCTTTTAACCCGGCTACCTGGCAGGGGCAGCCGCAAAAAAGCACATATCTGTCCTGCTCCAATTTTTCCAGAATCTTTCGAAAAATCATCCCTATTTTGCTTTGCGTATATTTGGATTTTTGCAGCTTAGAAAGATCTGCAATATGATCAATGAGAATATGCTTTACTTCTATAAGTACATGCTTTCCGTCTATGCACCTGCTTTGCCCGCTTGTATCCTTGTCCTGCGTTTTCTCACCGCCTGCCTGTACTTGTGAAAAGTTGGATAAAGCAGCGCCTGCAACATTTCCGCCAAGCTTTAGCATTGTGTCTGCAAATGCCCAAAATGCGCCGCCAGAAGAACTTTGAAACCGTACGTCATCATTTGCCATAACAGCCTTACAAGCCAAAACCCCTGGATATGGTTCTTCTGTATGCAGGCCATAGTTTTGATTTAATACTGGACACGTCCGTCTGCATATCCCGCAGTTCACACAAGTATCTGTACAAATCTTTGCCTGAAAAAATCCCCTGGCGTCCTCTGCCATTTCTATAGCGTTGATTGGACAGGCATTTGCACATGCACCGCATCCTGTACAAAATTTGCTTTCTGCTGCCAGCCATTTTTGCAAGTATCCCACCTCTTTCTCTGTGCTGTCCCATAGCGGTGCACAACTCAATTTGATATCCTGCTACATTTTATTACAACCATCCAAATAACAGGAAAAACAGCCATGCCAAATAATATTTTATATGCGGCAGATCTCCTGGCCGTATCCTCCTGCTTAATTTTCCAAGCCTGCGCCAAGTCCTGTGAAGACGTCTGCGGTCATCTCTCCAATACAAATACATATTTTTTAAATCTGTAAAACAAAAAGCAAAATAAAACCGTATTGCTCCCCGATAAGCCCTTTTGCTATAAGTAGCAAGCTCATCTAAAATAAGATCATATGCATCGTACGCATTAAACTGTCTTCTTTTCCATACTTCTTCACTTTGCGTAATGCTTTCTGGCGAAAAACGGTATTCATACAAAATATCCGGCAATAATACTACCTGTTTAAGCTTTTGAAGTACTTCGACAATCCATAGCTTATCTTCATATGTAAAAATTTGTTCCCGAAAGGGAACCATCCTGCCATGTACCTCCCGAATCCGGTCTGCATTCCACATTTTATTCCACGGATATCCGCCGCCGCACGAAAAATTGTCTGATGCAATTTGCGTAATGACTTCCTCTGCTTCTAGTATTTTGGACTCTTTTGTAATTTCATGCGGTGTTTTGCCTTCCTTTGTGACATCGTTCCACCCAAAAATCACGGCGTCTGCCTGACTGTTTTCGATTGCTGCAATTGCCTTTTCCCATGCTTGTTGCTCCAGCAAATCATCAGCATCTAAAAACGTCAAATATTTTCCTTTTGCTTTTTCAAGCCCTGCATTTCTTGCCCTGCTCACCCCGCTGTTGTTTTGATGAATGACATGAATTCTTGCATCTTTGGCTGCATAATCATCACAAATGCTGCCACATGCATCCGGAGAACCATCATCTACTAATATAATTTCAAAATCGTTAATCTTTTGGGCAAGCACACTTTCTATACAGCTTTTTAAAATAAGCTCTGGCGTACGGTATACCGGAATCACCACACTAACCAACGGTCTGTCTTTCATTGTACACTCTCCAACTCTAACCCCGCCTTATCGCGTCTTATTTGTAGTACGGCATTACTGCCGCAGCCTCCCATCTTCTGTAAACCTGTTATCCTTTTTCTTTTTATATGGCGCAAGGATGGAATAGCCGATAAATCTTGTTTTTCGTAAAATCTTTAAAGCCTTAAAATCAACGCGCCGGTAATAATCCGGCGCTTTTTCCTTTAGCATACGATCAAATGCTATCAAGTCCTTTTTATGCTGCCTGGTAGCAGAAATATAAAATAAAATTAAATACTGCCAAAAACACGTCCCAAAAAGCAATTCATCGTAAATAGACCGTACTTCCTCACGTTTCACCTTTTCTTGCAGAAAGGCAAGGCAGACTTCTATTACCTTATATTGATCCATGTAATGCTTTTCAAAACCGTCCAGGCTCATACTCTGCCCAATCGCTGCACGCCTGTAATAATAAACAGGTATATCAAAAAAAGAAACCGTCTGCGCATAGTTGCATGCTTTTAAGACAAATTCCGTATCTGTATAAAAGCAGTGCTCTGTAACACTGACATTGCCCTCCCGAAGCAGACTTGTACGCACTGTCAGATTATGCATAAAAGGGGAAAAACTGTGCACATCCTGCAAGAAATAAACCTTGTTTGCTTCACAGCCCGGATTGCCGTCTTCTTTGGAAATGACTTCTCCACTTTCACTGTCATACGCTACATACGGCGTGATGACCAAATCCCCCGGCTCGGTACGCAAATATGGGATCAACTGTCTGACTGCCATATGATCAAAATAATCATCTCCATCTAACTGCTTAAAATATATGCCCCTTGCCTCTCGAATCCCTGCATTAACTGTGGAACCCCACCCACCATTTTCCTTTCGAATGATACGAAACGTATCTGGATATTTGCGCCTGTATATTTCTGCAATCTCTGCCGTCTGATCTGTCGATCCGTCGTCTACGATCATAATGTCCAATTCCTCAAGTACACCTGTTTCCAAAAACGGATCCAGACATTCGTTAAGTGTCTGTGCTACATTATAGGCAGCAATTGACACTGACAAAATTTTTTTCATATGTCACCTCATGATTATTTCCTGTCTGCACATACATTCCATGCCAAATCTCTGTACACATTCACATCCAAGGTAAATTACGTTATTTTTTGTATATCTATTGCTGTATTGATTCACCCGAATCATTTGGAATGCATAACATTTTATAGTGAAATGTTGTCTATAAGTATATGACGCTGAATAATCTACGTATGCAATTCTGATTATTGTATTTTTGAACTTTAATATATAATATGTTCCATTTTTATTATAACTACAATGAACATCAACTAAACATAATCGTAATTTAATAAATTATGTTTTTGAATCAATATTTAATTTAAAAAACAGGTCTCATACTGTAACACTTTATCAATTTATAAAATACTCTTAAAAAACAAAAAATAACTCTCTTTTTATAGACAATGCATAAAGTAGATACAAAACATAGCAAAAAAAATATATAAAACTAGAAATATCCACAATTTAATGATAAGCATTGAAAAAGAAAATCATTTAGTATAATATACTTATAGACAACATTTCACTATAATATGTTATGCTACCCTCAGTTCACAACAAATCTGGCGCAAAACCATACAATCATCCAATGATTTCCAACCATGTTCCGAAAAAAATTCTTGACATTTTCTGTATGAGCACTTATAATAATTAAATTAATAAATATAAGGGATAGTAAAGGTTTCGACAGGGGTTTTGAAGCTGGAGAAGCGAGCCGCAGGAGATGCGTTAACTCTCAAACTTAAAATTAAACGCTAACGATAATTTAGCATACGCTGCCTAGTTGCAGCTGTCTGATCTGATGCACCTACACATTAGAATCCAGGCATCGACGATGTAGGAAACGATGCATATTAAGCTTTGCGTATGCAGACGTATTATGAAGCTACTAAAGCAGTAACCGGGTCTGTACGGGTGCTGTGGAGGGAATGTCAAATCACAGAATACGCTCGTAGAAGTACAGGGGAAAGATCTTTGGACACGGGTTCGATTCCCGTCTATTCCATTTTCATTTACAATTCTATTTTATATTATGATAAACTATTATGATCCATTTGGATAACCTCCTTGTCTTTCCTGCGGTTGGCGAACCAGCATGATTGAAACACAGGAGGTATTTTATTGTAAGCCAAAGCATTTCCCATCCACAGGTGTTTTTCAAGGTTCCATTTTTCGGGCATGGAACACTCCACAATGAAAACAGGCCCCTGGCCTAATAAAATAAAGTTGCTGTCGGAAATAGATAATTCTACACAGGGGCAGATTTGTTCCATGTGGTTTGAACTAAAATTGCCTTCGACAATAGAATTTTTGCACTCCTGAATCATTTTCTTACGGATTTTGAAGTATATGCAAAGTCCTGTGTAAACAGTAACTAAGACACACCGTTTTGAGCAAACTTTAATAAAAATCTGTTGATATATCAATACTAAATACCGTATGATAAAATCAACAATCGAAAGGAAGTGATACTATGGCACCTGTAGCACAGGCAATCAGAAATCAGGAAATCCTAAAAACTGAATATTCCGAAAAAGCCGCCATAGGCGCATTATATGATGAACTCTCCAAGGGAATAGAAAGTCTGAAAAAAGGCGATGTTTATACGATTGATGAAGCATGGGAGGAAATTGACCAAATATAATGCCTATGGATAGACCTAAAAAATACAAAATCGTGATTTCCAAAGATGCTCTCTTGGATATTAAGTCAACAAAAAAGTATATTCTCGACACAAAGAGGTCTTGGAGTTTTAAGCCTATGATAAAACGTGAAATTCACGTGCAAACTTCATAAAAACTGCCAGCAGATCATCTACTGGCAGGAAAAATTTATATTTTTTCAATTGTCTACTTTATGAGGAACAGTTCAATTCTTAACCAACATCTCTGTTTTCTTGTTTCTTTACCAGACCTTTACCCGGTCTTTTTTTGCTACATACATAGCATCTTTTTTTGTAATGCCATATACATCATAAAACTCGTCAAAAAGCGGAAGAACTGCATTAACACGTACCTTATTTAAAGAATGCGTATCCATCATAAGCAGATACGTACGGTACTCATTGGTTACGTTTGAAGCCCAGATATTCGCGTTGCTTTCAAATGCCTTACGCTGAGCCTCCTTATCATCTCCAAGAATATCCAGTACGCATGCCATGCCTCCAATATCTGCAATATTTTCCCCTACTGTTGTATCACCATTTTGGTAAACGCCGTTATCGACTTCTATACTATTATAATAATCTTTCACTTTCTGCGCCCTTGCCTGGAACTGCGCCAAATCTTCTGGCGTCCACCAATTGTTAAAGTTGCCGTTTTCATCATATCCGGAACCAAACGTATCAAATGCATGTGTAATCTCATGCCCAATCACTGTGCCAATTCCGCCTAAGTTTTGTGCATATTCTGCATCCCTGTCATAAAACGGTTCCTGTAAAATAGCTGCCGGAAACGTAATGTCATTTGCCATTGGATTGTACATGGCATTCACTGTCTGCGGCGTTATTCCCCACTGTTCTTTGTTCACACCAGTATCGAGCAATTTTTGCACATCTGCATTTAATGCTTCTTGAATGCAAAGCAAATTATCCACCAAGCTTTTCGAGGAATCAATAGATATTTGATCTAAATAGGACGGCCATTTGTCCGGATAACCGATTTTAATCTTCATCTTATCCAACTTTTGCAATGCCTTTTGTTTCGTTGTATCTGAAAGCCAGTCAATATTTTGCAGCCTGCTGCGGAACGTCTCGATGATCTGCTTTGTCATCTTCTCCACTTCGTGCTTACTTTCCTCTGAAAAGTACTTCTCTGTATACAGCTTACCAAACTCCCAGGAAAATAAAGCCTGCGTCAGCTCCTTTGCCATAGTATCTGTATCTTTATTTTCCACAGCGCCTGTAACTGCTGTATTAAAATCAATAAGTGCCTGCAAATGGTCACTGGTCAAATAATTGCTGCAATTCACAAATAAAACGAATTTGGTAAAATTCTTTATTTCATCTAAATGCTCTTTGGTCAAATAACTATTCACCACTTTTGCATTTTCTACTTCGCTCACAATGCATCGATCAAAGTTCGTAATGCCTATCGTCTTTAAAAAGCCTTCGATATCGCAGTTACTATATAAATTTAAAAGTTCTTCTTTTGTATACGGATGATAAGAACCTTCGACATCATACCGGTCAGCAATGGCAGGCCCATTTTCAGAAAACTCCTTTTGCAGCTTGTATACTTGCGCAGCAGCCTCAGCAGCCTCTGTTTCGCTGTCACCGGCAAGGAGAAACATCTTTTGAATCAAATCCTGTAATGCCTTTTGGACCGCCAGATTTGTTTCTGTCTGTGCAAAGTAATCCTTTGGCAAAAGATAAGACGGCCCTTTGTCTTTTAAGACATACTTACTGGAATTTTTATCATCTTGTGCAATAGCAAAGGAAAGGACACCGCTAATGCCTGCTTTTTGTAACCGTGCCAGTATATCTACAAGCTCTGCAACTGTCTGTGCCTGGTCAATTTGATCCAGATACGTTTTTAACGGAGCAATGCCTTCCCTATTTCTTGTATCCATATCTTTGACAAGCAAATAAAAATCTATAATTTTTTGCTCCATCGTACCTTTTGCATACTGTTCCTTTTCTGCAGCCAGCTCATCGATGATCCCGCTTAAATTTTTGGTAACTGTCTCCTGCAATCCAGTAAACTGCGTCCACATCCCCTGATTTTCCTT
The DNA here is from genome assembly GCA_947385105.1 of uncultured Eubacterium sp. Lineage (GTDB taxonomy): Bacteria > Bacillota > Clostridia > Lachnospirales > Lachnospiraceae > Eubacterium_J. The sequence continues at coordinate 3,424 of CANDJR010000038.1, read as the reverse complement.
CAGTGGATGCGCACTTAATGTCAAATCATTGATCACCTGATAAAAGTCATCTTCCAGGCGCAGCGCACTATCTGCGGCACGTACTGTTACTAGGACTGTCTCCTTCTTTTTGGAACCATCTGATGCCAGCACGGTAATTTTAGTCTGGCCAGCACCATTTGCAGTAATTACTCCCTCTTTTGTTACAGATGCAACATGTTCATCCGCAGACTCATACAAAAGCGTCTGATTCGAAGCATCTGCTGGCAGCACCTGTGCTTTAATCGTAGACTGCGCACCAATTGGCATGGCAAGGATAGATTTAATGACATTGACATTTGTGACTTTTTTACCTACGGTCACTTGAATAGTAGTCTTCTTGCCTCCAACGGTCAGTGTAACAGTTGCTGACCCTTCTGCAACCCCTTTGATCTTTCCTTTCTTACTAACAGTCACAACCTTTTTATCGCTGCTTTTCCATTTGCCGTCTGAGCGGTTTGCTTTTAATTGAAACGTCTCACCAATTCCAATTGTAAGCTGTCCTGTTTTTACGTTTGTAATTGCAGCTTTTTTCGCTGCCGCTTCTACTACTGTCAGCGCATTGCTATCCAGCGCTTTGGTAAGAGACGCTGTTTGAAACGCAAGCGTTGCTGCTAGCAAAAACGAAAGTATTCTGTTTCTTTTTTTCATTGCTTTTCTTCCTTCCTATTTTTTTGTCCATATACCCATACTTAATTAGTATGTTACACTTTTAGCAAGTTAACCTGCTAATTTATTATACCATTCACTCCCAATAATTCCAACAATTTTATAAATTCCTTCTTTAGAATGCTCTTTTCCTGTTACTTTTCACACCTTTGGTGCTCAATTTGCATTTTCTTTCAGCCTGATGTAAAATAAATGAATCCGACTGCGTTTTTTAACCATTGTTGAATCATTCATAGAAAAAATAAGGAGAACTATTTATAATCTTATGGGAAAAAAATCGACAAAAGAAAATAAAAATATATACCAGATCTGCCGTGAAAAAACAGAGCTTACAAGGGACAAGGCAAGCGAACAGATGGCCTGTATTTCTTCTGACCGAATTGAAAAAATAGAAAGCGGCAAATCACTGCCGCATCCGGATGAAATCCTTGTAATGGCACAATGTTATAAAGCGCCAAATATGTGCAACTATTACTGCTCCCACGAATGCCCCATTGGAAAGCGGTATGTTCCATCTGTAGAAATCAAAGAATTGTCCCAGATTACCCTGGAAATGCTGGCAGCTCTCAATGCCATGGAAAAAGAAAAAAACCGTCTCGTAGAAATTACGGTTGACGGTCAAATAACAGAAGATGAATTCCACGACTTTATTAAAATCCAAGACCAGCTTTCAAAAATTGCCCTATCCGTAGATACGCTGCAGCTGTGGGTCGAAAAGACCATTGCAGACGGAAAAATTAATAAAGAGCAGTTTACCCATGCCAGAAATACCAAATAAGCCTCTACATACCAAATAAAAAGTAATGAAAACGCAAACATATCAAATTGGAGCTGTCGCACTAAGAAAAACATATACAAGATTTAGTTGGATTTAATTCCAATACAATACGATATCTTGTATATTCAATCCTTATTGCGACAGCCCCATGATGTATAGTATGTATACGTTGCTGCCAAACACAGCTTATGAGTTCTTATTAATTACCGCCCAGGCTTCGTCATCAAAAACTCTGTCTTTAAAATAATAGCGTCTGTCTTCTTCTGTGATTTCACGGATCGGCTTACATGGGTTGCCGGCTGCAATGACACCGCTTGGGATATCTTTGGTTACGACGCTGCCAGCTGCAATCACACTGTTGTCGCCGATCGTAATTCCCGGCAGCACCACACAGCTGCCCCCAATCCAAACATTATTGCCAATCGTAATTGGGATACCGTATTCATATGTCGAATTGCGGCTCTGTGGATGAATTGGATGACCTGCTGTATACAGCGATACATTCGGCCCAAACAATACATTATCCCCAATCGTAATTTTTCCTACATCCAGCATCGTACAGTATGCATTTGCATAAAAATTATCTCCAATTTCAATATGCGAACCATATTCACAATGAAACGGAGGCTCAAAGTACATGGACCCTTTGTGCAAAATACCGGTTTCCTCTAAATACTTCATTCCCTTTTCCGGTTCAAAAGGCATACATTGATTATACTGGCGAATTGCATATTTTGCCTTTTTTTGTTCTTCTATAACTGCATCATCTGAAATATATGCCATGCCCTTGTCTCTGCGTTCTCTGTTGTCCATAAGTTTCCCCTTTCCTGCATAAATAAAATCAATTTCCTTCATACTGCAAAATAAGTTACTGTTCATTCTGTTCTCAGTAACATGCAAAAATTCATCTAAAATGACCTTCTGCAATGGAATTTTTGCACTCCTGAATCATTTTCTTACGGACTTTGCAGTAAATACAAAGTCCTGTGTGAACAGTAACCAAAATAACATTGCTTATTTTGCTATTTTAGCGGTTTACCTGACCGCATTTTTATTGTACACTAAAAGCAGTGAAATGGAAAGAGACTGCAACATGTAACACTACAAATTATACACAAAAGGAGATTTTAGAGTATGGAAAGAAAATTATACAAATCATCAACCAACCGCATGATTGACGGCGTATGCGCTGGCATTGCAGAATATTTCAATTTTGATCCAACACTCGTTCGGCTGGCATGGGTTATCTTCAGTGTCGCTGGATGCAGCGGTATCCTTGCCTATATTATTGCAGCAATTATTATCCCAAGGAACCCGCAAATCTATTAAACTGTAAGTACCCGCAGTGAACAAGGATATCTATGGAGGACCATATGCAGACAACAATGAATACAGAAATTCAAGAAGCGATCTATGCAGGCGAACGTGCCCGAAACAGCCTGTACAAAGCCAAAGAACACTTGGACAGTGCAAAAAATTGGGGAATCGTTGATATGATAGGCGGAGGCTTATTGACAGATATGATCAAGCACTCAAAACTAAACAGTTCCTCCGACTATATGAAACAGGCAGAGCAGGATATGCTGGCTTTCCAGCGGGAGCTAAAAGATGTCTCCCTATATCCGGATCTTCATATCGAAATCAGCGGTTTTTTGACCTTTGCCGATTTTTTCTTTGATGGCCTCTTAGCAGATTATCTTGTACAGACAAAAATCAATGAGGCAAGAAGCCGCCTGGATAACGCAATCCGCCAGGTAGAATCGCTTTTAATGCATTTAAGAAATCATTTGTACTAAATAGCAATAATTCTAAAGAATGGCTGTCGCATGAAGCTAATAGAATACAATATATTGAGCATTTCGGGTAGGCGGCTACCCATTCATTGAGTGGCCGACCTCCCACACTACTGTACGTACCGTTCGGTATACAGCGGTTCAATAGTTTTCACGATACTTTCAG
>CANDJR010000037.1 GCA_947385105.1 uncultured Eubacterium sp. | reverse complement strand
AGAAACGAAACAGCAGCTGACACATTCAGCAAAGAGTTCGCAAAAGCAAACTGCAAAAAATAAGTCAAAAGAAGCAAACAGCCGCTCTTTTCAAACTGTTACACAAGACTATTTTTCTGACGCTTTATTTATTGGCGATTCCAGAACCGTAGGGATGCAGCAGAGTGGTCTTCTCCCAAACGCCACTTATTATGCAAAAGTAGGGATTGGTATCGGTGAAATTCTGTCGCAGCGAATCGTCTACGAAGGCGGTACCATGCTAACAGTTAGAGAAGCTTTAGAAAGACATTCTTTTGGCAAAGTGTATCTTATGATCGGAATCAATGATATGTCCAGCGGGGACAAAGACTGGTTTGTAGAGCAGTATCAGGAAATCCTGCATGTTGTACGAAGCACACAGCCAAATGCGCTTATTTATATCCAGGGAAACATTCCTATGAGCTATGCAGCGCAAGATCTGTCTGGCTCTCTCAATAATCAGAATCTTGCGCAACGCAATGAGAAATCTCGACAGCTAGCGGATCAAGATTCGGTGTTTTACCTTGATATTGCATCCGTTTATGCAGATGCAAACGGTCATTTGCATACTTGCTACACATCAGACGGGCTACATATTGTTTCCCGTTATTATCCACTCTGGGTAAATTATCTGATGCAGCATGCGATTGTACTGTAATTACACCATCAATTTTAAGATAAAGGAAGAAATAAACTTATGAAATATACAACCGCTATTTTTGACCTGGATGGAACACTTTTAGATACACTTGATGATCTTATGGATGCTGTCAATTATGCGCTGCGCCAGCTTCAGTATCCAGAGCGCACAAAAGAAGAAATTCGTCATTTTGTGGGAAATGGTGTCGGTAAACTAATGGCACGTGCTCTGCCAGACGGTACTGAAAATCCCCACTATGAAGAATCGCTGTCACTGTTTCGACAATACTACAGCTCTCACTGTGAAGATAAGTCACATGTTTATCCTGGAGTGTTGGAACTTTTAGCACAGCTGAATGCTGCTGGCTGCAAAACTGCGATTGTATCTAACAAGCTCGACAGTGCGGTAGTGCACTTAAACCAAACTTTTTTCCACTCTGTTGTCCCGATCGCAATTGGAGAACAGCCTGGGTTAAAAAGGAAACCTGCCCCAGATATGGTCGAACATGCATTGGCACTGCTGCACAGCAGGAAAGAGGAATCTGTTTATATCGGAGATTCGGATGTTGATATCCAGACAGCTGCTCACGCAGGGCTACCTTGTATTTCTGTTACTTGGGGATTTCGTGATGCGGATTTTCTCAAAGACCATCAGGCAGTTGTCCTTGCAGATACACCACAACAAGTATACCAGCTGATTATGGAAGGCTTGCTCTAAAATAACAGAGCAGGTCTTTTTTTGTTTTTGTATGACATGTATCAAAGCACAGCTAACCCAAAGAGCCTGGAATCCCCATAACAGGAAGCACCTGCTGTATAGAAGCATAGTTGGTAATCCCGTAACCACTGTGCAAAAAATATTCTCGCTGAATCGGCGTCATTGTGCGAAACAGGCTAAGCAGGCTTTGCTCTTGTTCTGCAGTAGGAAGTGTGAAAGTATCTCCCAGTGTAGGTGTCACACACAAAATATAATCAGCAGATACTTGAAAATAAATTGCCAGTTTCCGCACCATTGCAGCATCTGGGCAGCGCCGCCCAGTAATGTAGTTCCCAAGGCAGTCTGCGGAAATATAAAGTTCTGCTGCAATCTCCTGACGGCTTTTGGGATGCCTTTTTACTAGATATCGAATTCTTTCTGCCATTGACATAAATAACAGCCGATCCTTTCTTAAAAAATCTTTTCGCTTTTTATCAACAATTGTCCTGAAACTTTATATTTGTTACGTACCGCTTTTTATCAACAATTGTCCTGAAACTTTATATTTGTTACATACTTACCCTCATTGAACAAGCATATAGCAAAATAAGCATACTAGAACAAACATAAAATGTCAATTGTAATTTTATTTCGTATCATACGTTTTTGTTGCATTTGTGCCTCTGTATTGCATTTTTATTCATTCTATGCTATCATATCCAACCTCCATCCAGACGGATAATCTGTCCTGTTAAATAATTATGCCCAGACAGCAGTACAGAAACAAGCTCTGCTACCTCTTTTGGTTCACCAAAACGCCCTGCTGGTATTTCTTGTTCTAATTGTGCACAATCCTCCGCATTGAAACATGCATTCATTCGAGTACGGATGCAACCGCAGGCAATTGCATTAACCTGGATATTACTCGGCGCAAGCTCTTTTGCCAATGCCTTTGTAAATGCATTCACACCGCCTTTTGAGGCGGAATAAGCAACTTCGCAAGAAGCGCCTACCTCTCCCCAGACGGAGGAGATATTGAGAATTTTGCCGCGTTTGTTGTTAACCATGGCAGGAATTGCCTGTTTGCAGCAATAAAAGACAGAGGATAAGTTTGTTGACAGAATTTCTTGCCACCTGTCCACAGATAAGTCGCTTAACAACCCAATTTGCGATATGCCTGCATTGTTAATTACACAATCCGGATCGCCAAGTGTTTCCCGTATTTGTGCAAACATATTTCCAACTGCTTTGTCATCTGAAATATCGCAGATACAAGGTATGGCACGAATTCCGTACTCCTTTTCTAACGCTGCACAAAGCTGGTGAAGTTTCTCTTTACTATGTTTGCAATTTAGCGCAAGCTGATACCCGTCCTTTGCAAGCTGATATGCAATCGCCTTCCCAATTCCATGGGATGCCCCAGTGATTAGCGCTGTTTTCATGAACGGTCCTCCTTTTGTTTTTGACTTTATACATAAATCCTAATTATGCTGTTGCACGGATATATTTTATCATAAAAAGAAATGACAAACACAAAATCTTTACATATTTCTCTAGGAAATTTGGACAAACTATGCTATAATGAAATTCAAAGTTATTCATAACTTTAGTAAATAATGAAGGGGTGGTTTTATGCGCATAACAATTAGCGGCAAAAATATTGATATTACAGAAGGTCTGCGCTCTGCAGTAGAGGACAAATTGTCCCGACTGGAGAAATACTTTACACCTGATACGATTGTAAATGTTACGCTTAGCGTAACAAAGAAACGTCACCAAAAAATGGAGGTTACGATTCCAGTAAAAGGAAATATTATCCGGGCGGAACAGGAAAGCGACGATATGTACGTAACCATTGATCTGGTAGAAGAAGTGATTGAAGCACAGCTGAAAAAATACCGCCAAAAACTGATCAGCCAGCAGCAAGGTACTGGCAGCTTTAAACAGGAATTTTTAGAAGCTGAGTCTGATGCCGAAGAAGAAGATATCCAAATTATCCGTTCGAAAAAATTTGGAATGAAACCAATGTTCCCGGAAGATGCTTGTATACAAATGGAATTGCTTGGACATGCCTTTTATGTGTTCCGTAATGCTGAAACAGATGAAGTTAATGTGGTGTATAAACGAAAGGATGGAAACTACGGCTTAATTGAAGCTGACAATTAAATATTTGAAAATACATAAGATACCGAAAACTGCCCATTGTTGGAATTGGGCAGTTTTTTTACGCCCTGCATCCAATTTCGACAATTCGACGCAAAAACCAGCCTATTTGACACTTTTTCGATACAGATAAATGTACTACAATAGATGTATAAAAAAGAGAAGGAGATGCTTATGGTATTTAGTCCAATTCAAATATCAGCAAATGATACGCTGACCACAAAAACACTGAACAACGTCGCGGTAGAATATTACCGGTTAGGTTTAAAAAAAGTCTCTTATCAAATATGGAACGATTTATATCATTCTCCCCCATGTCAATTTGGCAGCTGCAAGTCAGTGATGCCTATTATCAGCTGCAATTTTAGTAATGTTCTCCGCCAGAGCAATTACTTTGAAGAAGCCTCCCGCGTATGCAAGCAAGGCATAAAGCTCTGCTTTGAAACAGGCATCATTACTGCGATGCCGGAACTGATTCTGCAATTATCTGTGCTGCAAATGGATCTTGGTCATATCGAAACAGCAAATACCTTATTTTTATTTGGAAAAGAAATGTTTGACTGGAGCCGGCAAATACAACTCCATCAAACATTGGAAGAAATCATGGATCAGGAATTTTTACTGTACTGTAATGAAAATGATGAAAAAGAGAAAAATTAAATATTATTTGTTGTCATGGCTTGCGAAATGATTTACTATAATACATACAGAATACAGTTTTGCAAAAGGAAGGATAAATCTTATGAAAATTGTGGTTTTAGCAGGCGGTTTAAGCACCGAACGGGATGTGTCATTAGCAACCGGTAAAATGGTAAGCAAGGCCCTGCGCAGCAAAAGCCATCAAGTGCTGCTGCTGGATGTATTTATGGGATATGGCAAACCAGGCGATAACTTGGACGAGATTTTTGAAAACAGTGAAGAAATCCAAATACAGGCAGGGGAAATTGTGGAAAACGCCCCTGATATTCAGAAAATAAAAGCAATGCGACAGGACCAGTCTGATTCCTTTTTTGGTCCGAATGTTATTTCGTTATGCCGCATGGCAGATATTGTATTTTTAGCACTCCATGGAGAAGATGGAGAAAATGGTAAATTGCAGGCTGCTTTTGACTTATTTGGTATCCGTTATACGGGAAGTAACTATATTAGCAGCGCTATTGCTATGAATAAAGAGCTTAGCAAACGGTTCTTTCAAGCAAACGGCATTCCAACCCCAAAAGGGATTTGCCTAAAAAAGGAAGATCAGACAAAAGGATTTGCAGACACCGGTCTGTCACTGCCATGTATTGTAAAGCCATGCTGCGGCGGCTCAAGTGTAGGCGTATCGATTGTCCGTTCTTTAGAAGAATACGAGCATGCCTTAACTCAAGCGTTTTGTTATGAAGATTCTGTTATTATCGAAGAATATATCCAAGGCCGTGAATTTTCTGTAGCAGTGATTGATTTCCAGGCTCTCCCAGTCATAGAAATTGCACCCGTATCAGGTTTTTACGATTACAAAAACAAGTATATTGCAGGCAATACCATCGAAACATGTCCAGCTGACCTGCCGCCAGAAATTGCAAAACAAATGCAGTCATATGCCATAGACGTTGCAAATGCAATCGGCTTAGATACTTATGCCCGGATGGATTTTATGCTCGATCAGCAAAACCATATATACTGCCTGGAAACAAACACACTTCCTGGTATGACACAAACAAGCTTACTTCCACAAGAAGCACAAGCAATTGATATGGAATTTGCAGATTTATGCGAATGGCTCATTGAAATTTCGATAAAAAAATTCAACCGAAAAATAACCGGATAGGAGGGCGCAGTGTATGAAAGGTATGACATTAGATGCTATGGCAAAAGCTTGTCATGGTAAATTAATGGGTGCAAATTCCATGCAGTATTTACGGGCTGCTGGCATTGTAATTGACAGCCGTAAGGTACACGAAGGATATGTATTTGTAGCGCTAAAAGGAGAACGCTCCGATGGCCATGATTTCATTCCGCAGGTTTTTGCAGAAAATGCACTGGCCGTAATTTCAGAGCGCAAATTGTGCATCACCGGAAAGCCATATATCTTGGTTAAGTCGACACATCAGGCGCTAAAAGATCTGGCTGCTTTTTACCGCAGCGTACTGGATTTAAAAACAATCGGCATCAGTGGCAGCGTCGGCAAAACCAGTACAAAAGAAATGATTGCCTCTGTCTTAGCACAAAAATATCGCGTGCACAAAACAGAAGGGAATTTTAATAACGAAATCGGTCTGCCGTTAACTGTCTTTAAAATGACAGAAGAACATCAAGCAGCTGTACTTGAAATGGGGATTTCTGAATTTGATGAAATGCACAGATTAGCAGCAATTGCACGGCCAGATATTGCTGTTATCACAAATATTGGCCTTTGTCACCTGGAAACATTGGCTGACCGGGATGGTATTTTAAAAGCCAAGACAGAAATGTTTGACCATTTGCAGGAAGATGCAACTGTTATTTTAAACGGAGATGACGATAAGCTGTGCACTATTGCGCAGGTACAGGGCAAGCAGCCTATCTTTTATGGAATTGGCACGCAAAAGCCGTCTGCTGCCGCTTATGATGCAAAAGCCATCTACGCTACTGATATCCAAAACTTAGGGCTGCGTGGCATACAGCTGCAAATACATACGGAAAAAGAAACGTTTCCAGCTCATATTCCAATTCCCGGAGAGCATAACGTCTATAACGCACTGGCAGCAACTGCTGTCGGACTGACATTAGGACTTGGTACTGAGGAAATAAAAGCTGGCCTAAAGCAGGTAAAGATGATTGACGGCAGAACGAACCTCATAGAAACAAATGGAAAAATTGTGATTGACGACTGTTACAATGCTAACCCTGTATCTATGAAAGCTGCCCTTGATGTTCTTGCGACAGCAGACGGCAGGACAATTGCAGTATTAGGCGATATGAATGAACTTGGAGAGGATAAGGAGGCGCTTCATTACGACGTAGGCACTTATCTTGCAGACAAAGGCATTGATATACTGTTTTGTACAGGCACGCTCTGCCATGAGCTAGCAAATGCTGTACGAGAGCACAGCAATACCTGTGAGGTTCATGAATTTGCCTCTAAGCATGCATTGCTTAAAGAACTGCTGCCATTTTTGCAGGAGGGGGATGCTATTTTAATAAAGGCATCGCATTTTATGGAATTTTCTGAAATTGTAGAAGTCATTATTACAACCTAACTTACGTGCAAATAGAAAAAGGCGCATGGAGCATTGAGCCTCTCTCAAGTCCATGCGCCTTATCTTATATTTTCATCTTCTTTATTTTGTTCGCTTTCCCTTTTCCTATTTTATTAACCTGTTTTTGTTTTGCCTGTTCTCTTTACAGGACTATTCCTGATTCTTTGCTTCTATCATTTCTTCTAGCTATTCTGCTCTACTCTGCTTTCTTTACAGGCTTTTTTCCTGATTCTTTGCTTCTATTGTCTTTGCTTCTAGCTGTCTTGCTTCTTCCAGCAGATCGCGGATAACCCCTTGTGTATATGCGCCTAAATGCTTACGCTGATCTTTTTCTAACTCTTTAGCATAAATCGGCTCCCCGTAAATTAATACTACCCGTGTGCTGCGGATAAAAGGAATATGTTTTTCGAATATATCCGCTGTATGCAGCATTGCCATTGGAATAATAGCACAGCCTGTTTTTTCCGCCATTTTCAGACTGCCTTCTTTAAATGGCAGCATTTCAGTTTCTGTCTCTGCTTTGCCGCGGCTGCCCTCTGGAAAAATACACATGGAAATGCCATTTTTTATCTGATCAATTCCAGCTAGTATCATTTTCATGCCCTCTTTGATATCTTTTCTGTTTAAAAACAGGCAGTGTAGTCGTTTCATCCAAAGATTTAAAAAAGGTATTTTCAAAATGCTGTCTTTTGCCACATATCCTGTCAGCCTTGGGCATCTTACGTACGTAATAACTATATCAAAATAGCTCCGGTGATTGCCTATATAAAGCACAGGTGCATCCTTTGGCACATGTTCCTCTCCATATACGTCCACCTTGACGCCAGACAGTAGTAAAACTGTTTTAAATGCAAGTTGTACGGTGCGCAGGCAAATCAAATCCCTCTTATATGGATCAAACCGCCCAATTATCCATGTAATCCCCCAAATTGGAATACCAACTATAAAAAACAGCAACAAAAATATCGCGACTAAACTTACTCGAATCATAATTGAACCCTCATTCGCCTGCCGCTTCTGCGGCTCTCCGCCCTTTCTGATTTCATGTCGATAACACCTTACGCTACAAATTATATGAAATATTTAACATATATGCAATAAATATTTTACTTTCATTACTTTTTCTTTAAAATAATCATGTTCAATTGTTAATATAAAATTCTATTTCTCTAAAAAAATTTCTAGGATATTGTTTTATGTGTTCACAAAATAGCGTAAAACGATTTTCTATTGCTTCTATCAGAAAATAAACTCAATAAAATAACTCAGTAAAATTGAATCAATAAATTTAACTCAATAAACTAAACTCAATAAATTTAACTCAATAAATTTAACTCAATAAAATCAACTAAACAAACTAAACAAACTTATACATATTAATTTAAAGGATATTAATTACGATCACAAAATCCTATTACTATATTAAATAGATATATTACATTTAATAAGTTTCTATTGCTGCAAACAAATTACTACTATTTTTATCATTTATTATATTTTGAAAAACTGGATGAATCAATGTATAATGGATAAGTTAGCTTAATAAAATAGACATTAAGAAAAACTTTTTTGAAAAAAATATGAACATTGACCCACGTATAAAATTAGATGTATCTACTGCAAACAGAGAAAATAACAGCCTTTATATTCTTCTTTCTGTCATTGCATGCGCACTGCTGCTAGCCTTGTTTTCAAGTTTTTTGTCTGGCTGTGCTTTTCAAAAGCAAAAACATGAAAAAAAGAAATTAAAAGATTTGGAGTATACACTAGTAGAAGATAACGACATTCCTGAAAAGTTATTGGAAACCATTCAAAAGAAAAAAGAGGCAGAATTTAAAATTACGTTTGAAAGCGACGACTCGCTTTACTTAGTCCATGGATATGGCGAACAGGAAACTGGTGGCTACAGCATTGCTGTCCGGGATTTATATATTACCGAGCATGCACTATATTTTGATACAGAACTGCTTGGCCCAGAAAACGGTTCAAACCCTCAAAAAAAGCCAAGTTATCCATATATAGTGGTAAAAACAAGCTATCAGAAACAAAATGTAGTATTCGAGTAGGGAAATACATTGACTTTGGCCTGATGACGTGCTATACTAGATATAGTTATTGAAATGCAGTAAGAGGAGGATGATCAGATATGCAGCGGACGGACATTGAAAAGGTACGTGCTTCTGTACATCAGCAGTGCGGGAGTAAAGTAATGATTCAACTTGACAGAGGCAGAAATAAAGTTGATATTCAAAGTGGAGTGATAAAGGGCGCCTATCCTAGCGTATTTACAATTTTAGTAGATGATAAGGATGATAAAAATCCTCCTCAGTTACTTTCCTTTAGTTATTCCGATATTATTACGAGAGATATTCGGATGAAATTGTGTTAGTGAATGAATTCGTTTTTTAAGCAAAGGTAAAAAACTCATAAAATCCGACGGTGATGAATAGGATATAATAAACTATTCAGAGCCGGAGGATTTTTTTATTGGATTTTATAAAAAAACTTTTACAGACCAACCAAGAGAGAGGACGTGCATCGATTCAGATGACCGTAGAAAGTGACTTTAACCTGCCTGATTATGAGCCGGACATGATTAAGCTCATTGACCGCAAGGGTACAGCACGGATTCATGAGACGCGTATAGAACCTGATCAAATTGTCGTAAACGGCGCCTTACTATTTCAGGCACTGTACAAATGTACTGAAACAGGCAATATCTGCAGCCTGCAGGGAGAAGTGCCATTTTCGGAAACGATACATATGGAGGGCGTTCAGGAAACCGATCATCTGATTTTGCAAAGCAGTATGGATGATTTATCCATTGGCATGATTAATTCGCGTAAACTGAATATTCGTGCTTTGCTAGAACTTTATGCCGCAGATCAGATGGAGCAGCAAATACAGCTGCCAACAGGAATTGATGATCCATCCGTACAAGCACTTTTCCAGCAGCAAAAAATGCTACAGCTTCTTACGCAAAAAAAGGATATTTGCCGTATCCACAGTGAAATACTGCTGCCGTCAAATCGGCCAAACATCAGTAAGCTGTTATGGCAAAGTGTACAGCTGCGCGGTTTTGACAGCCGCATGCGCCCAGGTGAAATCGAACTTACTGGAGAATTATTAGTCAATATCTTATACAAAGGCGAAGATGACGAAAAACAAATTCAATGTATGGAAACCACGGTTGCCCTGCATGAAAACATTGAGTGCAGCGATTGCGATCAAGATGTCTTATTTAAGCTTGTTCCATTACAGACACAGCTTGAAGTCACGCCTGCAGAGGATGCAGATGGAGAAAACCGTGTACTCATGCTAGAAGGGCTTCTTGACTTTTACTTACGTGTATGGAAGGAGGAGGAACTGCAAATCTTAGAAGACGCTTATTCTCTGGAAGATGATCTGCAGTTAGAACACGAGCAGGTCCGTTTGCAAAGCCTGTTAGTAAAAAATGACTCCAAGTTCAAAATTGCCGACCAAATCCCATTGGAAAACCAGCCGGCGGAAATTTTACAGCTATGTGCCAGTGTAGGAGAAGTCTTTATAGAAGACAGCCGTATTGTTCCAGACGGAATTGAAGCAGAAGGTGTTTTAAAGGTACGCATCCTTTATATCACAGCAAGCGACGAAATACCAATTGGTGTTGCAGAAGGCGTCATACCGTTTAACCGAAAAATCGAAGCGGAGGGCATCCATGCAGGGGATACTTATGAATTGTCTGCAGGCATTGACCAGCTGACGGTGATTTTAGCAGATAACAGCCAGGCGGATATTAAAGCAGTCATTGGCCTGGACACCATTGTATTTCGTACGCAAAATACTTCCCTGATTACAGGTATGAACAGACAACCAGAAGATTTAGAGCAATACGAAAAGCAGCCAGGCATTGCTGGTTATATTGTAAAACCAGGTGACCGCTTGTGGGATATCGCTAAAGAACATCATACAACAGTTGCAGACGTCATGCAGATGAACCAGCTTTCAAGCGACCAGGTAAACCGTGGGGATAAACTGTTGATTGTAAAGCAGATGGGTACTTCTACAACTATTTAATGCTACATCCCTCTCTCCCTTCCTATAGATGCATGGTCACAAACTTTACACATTATTCATAAAAATTTCACAAAAACCCTTGAAAGACCTGGTTGAAATCAATGAACCAGCATGTTATACTGTTGCTCAGGCACAGTGGCAGCCCAGCATGTCAATGGGCTGCCTGTGATATTGCAGAAACCGTATTAACAGATTACAATTTACTTACCATTTTGGTACAAAGGAGTTCATTGTGAAAGTAAATAAGACACGGATTAAAATCTCATCGAAACGACTCACTGCACTTTTGCTGCTGGCAACAGTCAGCACTGCATCTTTACAGCCTGCTTACGCAAACCGTAAATCACAGGCACAGGATACAAAAGCACAAGCACAAAGTGATCTATCCTCTATGAACAGTAAAATCAATAGCATTACTGTAAGACAGCAGCAGCTGCAAGAAGAAATCAATGCTTTGGATGCTGAACTGGTAGATCTTTTACTAAACATGGAAATTCTGTCTGATGACCTTAAGCTGAAAGATCAGCAAATTAAGCAGGCGGATAAAGATTTAAAGGCTGCGCAGGAAGAAGAAGCAACCCAATATGAACGGATGAAAACACGTATCCGCTATATGTATGAACGCGGAGACAGCTCTTTATTAGAAGCACTGCTTGGGGCAACCAGCATGGCGGATTTACTCAACCGGGTAAACTATTGTAACGAAGTCTATGATTATGACAGAGAGCAGCTAGCTCAATATAAGGAAACCAAACTGCAAGTTCAGAATCTGAAATCAGACTTGGAAGAAGAACAGTCTGAGCTTGAGGAAATGCAAGAAAACTATGAAGCTCAGGAAAAAGATTTAAAGAAGATGGTATCTGAAAAAGAATCCACTATGGATGATTTTGATTCCCAGCTTTCTCAGGCAAAAGTATTGGCAGCTGCTTACAAGGATACGATCCACGAGCAAAACCAAATTATCCGGGATGAAGAAGAAAAAGAACGCATTGCCGCAGAGCAAGAAGCTGCAAGGCGTGCAGAAGCAGAACGCATTGCACAGCAGGCTGCACAAGAAGCAGAACGTGCTGCCAGACAAGCCGCGCAGGAACGCCAGCAAGCACAGGCTAACAACAATTCCTCTGCAAATAACACGGCAGGTTCGGGCTCTGCAGGCAGCAATACTGGTACTTCTGCCCCTGCTGAACCATCTGCTCCGTCTGGAACTGGTTCCAATACTTCAAGCTCGAACCAGACGCCTGCGGTCAGTCCTTCTGGTGCAACAGGCAGTGATGTCATCGCTTATGCAACACAGTTTATTGGCAACCCATATGTATGGGGCGGTACAAGCCTCACAAACGGTGCTGACTGCTCTGGATTTGTCATGAGTGTCTATGCACACTTTGGCTATTCCCTTCCACATAGTTCTTACGCCATGGCAAATTGCGGACGCGGCGTCAGCTACAGTGAAGCGCAGCCTGGTGACTTAATTTGTTACGGTGGCCACGTAGCGCTCTATATGGGCGGCGGTCAAATTGTCGGCGCACAAAGCTCACGTTCTGGCATTACAACACAAAATGCTACCTATCGGACAATTGTGGCTGTCCGCAGAATTATTAATTAAATTTGCATTTTGCAAGAAATGCTTTTCATTTACATAAGCTACCATAAAATAGCCGGCTGTTATGAAAAATTCATAGCAGCCGGTTATTTTGCTTTGAATAATGCTTGCCAAATAGCAAAACAGGATTATAATAGAATCGTGGTAATTGAATAGCAGGAGGATAAACTATGCATGCATTTAACAGAAAACAATTTGACAAATCCGCTAAACAGCAAAAATTAGGCAGAAACGATAAATGCTGGTGCAACAGCGGAAAAAAGTATAAGCAATGCCATCAGGCATTCGATGATAAAATAGCACGAATTGCTGATCAGGGACATTTAGTACCGCATCAGGAAATGATAAAAAATGCCGATCAGATCGCTGGTATTCGTCAAAGCGCTAAAATCAATATCGCTGTCCTTGATTATGTAGCCGAACATATTCATGCTGATATGTGTACAGAAGAAATCGATCGTATGGTCTATGATATCACTACAAAAATGGGAGGCATTCCAGCTCCGCTTCATTACCAGGGCTATCCAAAAAGTGTATGTACCTCTGTCAATGAGCAGGTCTGCCACGGCATTCCTTCCGAAGATATTATATTAAAGGAAGGAGATATTGTAAATGTAGATGTATCTACCATCCTAAACGGATATTTTTCTGATTCATCCCGTATGTTTTGTATTGGGGACGTAAGCCCGGAAAAAAAGCGTCTGGTAGATGTGACTAAGGAATGTGTCTCTATAGGGTTAAAAGAAGTAAAGCCTTGGGGCTTTTTAGGCGATATGGGCCAGGCAGTCCATGACCATGCCTATGCGAATGGCTATACCGTAGTGCGTGAAATCGGCGGGCATGGTGTTGGCTTAGAATTCCATGAAGATCCTTGGGTTAGTTACAACAGCCTGCGTGGCGAAGAAATGCTGATGGTCCCTGGCATGATATTTACGATTGAGCCTATGGTTAATATGGGCAAGGCAGACATTTATGTGGATGACAAGAACCAATGGACAGTATACACAGAGGACGGCATGCCTTCTGCACAGTGGGAAATTATGGTATTAGTAACAGAAGACGGCGCAGAAGTCTTATCTTATTAAGGGGGCTTTATGGACGTACAGATTTTTGCAATGACACATAAACCATTTGCTGCACCGCCAGATACAATGTATGTGCCGCTGCAGGTAGGGCGAGCCTGCCATGATCCGCTTGGATATTTAGGCGACGATACAGGTGACCATATTTCAGATCAGAACGCCTATTTTAGTGAATTAACAGGTGTGTATTGGTTATGGAAAAACTATCCTCACATCGATATTGTCGGCATCTGTCATTACCGCAGATACTTTATTTCAAATGACAATCAGCTGTATACGAAAGCAGACATTGAAAGCCTGCTGTCTAAATACGACATGATTGTAACAAAAAAACTGGAACTGCGCATGTCTTATTATGATGGATTTTCCGCTACACACGATCAAAAAGATCTCGTTGAAACGCAGCGCGTTGTTGCAGAAAAATACCCGGACTACGCACCGCTTTTTGACCGCATGGTACATGAAAAATATACTTATTTTGCGAATATGATGATCTGCCAAAAAAAAATATATGATGCTTACTGTTTTTGGCTTTTTGACATTTTATTCGAAGTGCAAAAGCGGATTGATACAACTGGATATGATGCTTACAGAAAACGGGTATTTGGTTTTTTATCTGAATTTTTACTAACTGTATGGATTGTAAAAAACAAGCTAAACATATATGAAAGCAATGTGGGCATGAGTGCCGAAAAGCAGGAAACAGCAGCCATTAAAAAACAGCTTTCTCAATATTTTGCATCCTGTGACATAGCTGGCGCTAAGCAATATTTTTTAAAAGAACTTGAGAAACGTCCAGACGTACTGATGGAGGCTTCTGATATTAAGGGAGAGCTCAAGCTTTGTATGCAGATTATTTCCACTTGTGAATATGAAAAGAAGCGAAAGGAACCAATGCTTGTCACACGTGGCCTGTCTTTTTCAGAACTGCTGGAACAAGTACGTAAGCTAAACCAGTTTACACAACAGCTGCCTGTTCCTTTGTGTGCAGATCAGGCTGGACAAATCCATGCATATTTACAAAACCACCCGATATCTCTTACAGCCATTGAAATCGCTGGTATTGTATCCGGCAGACAAGCCGGGTGGCTTAGTTTCCTACAATAAATACTTTTTAAATAAATACTTTTCAAATCATTTCTTTTTAAATAAATACTTTCTAAGCAAATCTTTCTAAAAAAATAAATATATCTGCAACCTTCCCCTTATCTATTACGTTAATATAGGTAGAAAGAAAAATAAATAAAGGGGAGGGTATCATTATGAAAAGACGAATGAATAATATTTTATCTATGATGATTTTATCTATGATGATTTTTGCAACTATCCTATTCGCTGGTTGTGGAAACACCAAAAGGGACACAGAAAATGTAGATACCAGCACACAAACTACAGAGGGATCTTATAGAAACGAAATGCAAGAAAATGGTACTGCTTATGATGATCGTGGAGAAATAGTAGATGCCAAAGAAGATATCGTGCAGGACGACAGCTATGAGACAGACAGCGGAGGCAGTGCAGATGTTCTATCTATTCAAGTAGCGCCACAAAATGAAAAACTCATTTATACTTATCATTATTCCGTTGAAACAAAACAATTTGACGCGTTCTATCAAGATGCGATACAGAAAGCAGAGCAGTTAGGCGGTTACGTCCAGGAATCGGAAACTAACGGCAGTTCTGTCAGTAACGAAAACCGTTATGCCCGCATCGTACTACGGATTCCTTCGGACAAAAAAAACCAAATGCTTTCTATGGTACAAAAAGAGGCAAATGTCACATACAGCAATGTCACAACTGACAATGTCACGCTCAATTATGTAGATATGCAAAGTCATATCCAGGCTCTGCGTAAAGAGCAAAGCACACTGCTTACCTTAATCGAAAAAGCTCAAAAAATAAATGATTTAATTGCTCTGCAAAGTCAGCTGACACAAGTAAGGTATGAAATCGAATCTTACGAGTCAAAACTTCGCACAATGGATAACTTGATCACATACAGTACGATTAACCTTCAAATTTCAGAAGTACAGCGTACAACAGCCGTAACTGGCAGCAAAACAAGTCTGGGAGATGAAATCAAAAACAAATTTTTTGACAACTTATATGCTGTTGGCCAGTGGCTGGAAGAACTCCTCGTTTGGTTAGTCAGCTCCCTGCCTATATTAATTCCTCTTGCAGCTGCCATCATCCTTGCATGTATCCTTCTTCGTAAGAGGCTTCGTCATATAACGGGCCGCTTGCATGACAAAAAGAATTCATCAAATGCATTATGGCGAAATACTGCTGACCAAGATGAGGATGCGCAGCAAGATATGACTGACCAAGATGAGGATGCGCAGCAGAATATTTCAGACCAGGATGAGGATACGTAATAGGTTATTTGGTTATTTCATATCAGTACGATGATGCGTAGCAGGATATTTCAGACTAGGATGATAATGTACAGAAGGTTACCGCACAGAATACTTCATACTTCCCGCTAAAGTTAATGTATGCTTGCCTTAAAATTTGCATAACGAGTTCTCAGTGCTTCAGGTACATGCATCTATATATGATCTGCTGCATAAATCCTCCTATTTTTTAAAAGAGAGCTGCCGCTTGCAAGGATTTGTTTTATCGAATATGCTCCCTTGCAGGCGGCAGCCTTTATGATACAGGTTGTTTTTGTCTACTAGCAGGTAGCCCCGCCTACGACAGTTTTTTTCAAAATATTTTCACGGTCTATCTCTTTATAAAGTAATTGATCTTGTACATAATCAAAGCCCAGGCGCTCAATCGTATCAGCAAATCGCTCGCCGGAATTGCCCTCGTCGCGGAAGAACAAAATGGCCCGCTCTGTCAGTGCAATCACTTCCTCCTCAGAGGTAAAAATCTTATTTAACGGGCGTCCCTGTGCAACTTTCTTGCCCCAGCGTCCGCCAATATATACCTTATAGCCAACTACAGATTCATTCACTGCGCCAAACGGACATTTTTCAATACAGCGTCCGCAATGATTACATGCAGTATTGTCAATCCGTATCTGTCCGTCTACCATACCTGCTACATGAATCGGGCATGCCATTTCTACCTGGCATTTCTTACAGCCCCGGCATTTTGTCAAATCTATCTCCGGTACACGCTGGCCGATAATTCCCAAATCATTCAAATTCGGTTTTACACAGTTATTTGGGCACCCGCCAACTGCTATTTTAAATTTGTGCGGCAAAGATACGTCGTGATAGCCAGTATAATATAAATCATGCAGTTTTTCTGACAGTGCAAAGGTATCAATTAATCCATACTGGCAAGTCGTCCCTTTACATGATACAACAGGACGAACCTTTGAGCCAGTACCGCCTGTTTCCAACCCAGCTTCTGCCAAAAATGACATGATATCTTCCAGCTTATCATAATGTACTCCCTGAATTTCCATAGTCAGGCGGCTTGTCATAGTCACTTCACCGGATCCAAATCGTTCTGCAGCTTCTGCAATCTTTTTTTGTTCATCTGCAGTTACTTTCCCATTACGAGTAATGACACGTACATTAAATACGTCTTCATACCGTTTATCCTGCAAACACCCAAGTCCCTTGACCCGTTTAATATCTTCTGCAGATAATTTCTGCCCATTGCGCGGTACCTTTACTTCATTAAACATTGCTCCGCCTTCCAGCACAAGTGTATGCGTATATCCGAGTGCCTTTAAGCGATTTTGCAGGAAATATCCTCTCTTTCCCTTCGTGCAGACAAGCAGCAGCTTTTCTTCTTTACCTAAGCCTTCGATTGGTTGTGTCACTTCCGAAAGATTGATCCATCTGGCATTTGCAATCCCAGGTGCAGGCTGTACATCTAATACCGTATAATCTTTGGCAGCACCTGCCGCATACTCTGCCGGACTCATGCTATTTAATACGCCGTCAATTTTATTTTCCAGTATGTAACATGCCGTCACAAACGGATGAATCGCTGTGGAAAATGGCGGTGCATAAGCAAAATCTAACGTATCAAAATCATCCAGTTTCATTCCCTGTGAAATTCCGGTTACCGCAATATCCACGACTTTATCAACCGCACCTGCACCAAGCACCTGCACGCCAAGTACTTTACGCGTTTTTGTTTCTGCGGTTAACTTTATGAAAAAGGAGGACGCCCCTGGATAATAATGAGCTTTATCATCTACAATACATACAACGGAAGTTGCCTCGTACCCTGCCGCTTTTGCCTGTTCCTCTGTCAGACCAGTCCGACCGCCATTTAAAGTGGCAAGAAGACGTACGACACCTGTTCCAAGGCAGCCGCCATAAGCATTCCCATTGCTGTAAAACGTTCTTGCCATTGCACGTGCTGACAGATTAGCTGTTGATCCCATCGCCGACCACTGTGGTTTCCCAGTTATCGCGTTTGTTACCATTGCACAGTCGCCTACTGCATAAATATCTGGCAAGTTCGTTTTTAAATTTCCATCTACAACAATCGTACCTTTTATCATTTCAATGCCGCTGCCTTCTAAAAATCCAGTTGCAGGACGTACACCAATTGCTAAAATGACTAAATCTGCTGCCAGTACACCGCTATCTGTGCGCACACTTTCTGCAAAACCGTTTCCCCCGATTCCTTGCAGACTGACGGAAGTCAGCACACGCATGCCGCTTGCTTTTAGCTGACGTTTGGCATAGTCTGCCATTTCTTTGTCAAACGCATTTGGCATAATCTGCGCTGCTGCATCAATAACAGTTACATCAAGCTGTAAGGCTGCTAAATTTTCCGCCACCTCCAGCCCAATAAAACCTGCACCGCAGACAACCGCGTGTTTGCACTTATGTTCTTTGGCATATGCCCGGATAGCTACTGCATCATCTGGCGTACGTACGCAAAAGACACCTTTCAGGTTTATCCCTTCTACTGGAGGCACAAAAGGCACTGCTCCAGTAGAAATAATTAACTTATCATAAGCCTCCTCAAATACATGTCCGTCTGTGTCACGAATGGAAACCTGTTTTTTCACACTGTCGATCCCAATCGCTTCGCATCCAGTCTGCACTTGTGCACCAGTCAGCGCTGCATACTTTTCTGGAGAATTGACAATCAATTCTTCTCTTGTAGCAATGTCTCCTCCAATATAATATGGCAGTCCGCAGCCTGCATAAGAAATATCTGTACTTTTAGTAAAAATTTTTACTTCAGCCTGACGCTCTAAGCGTTTGAGCTTTGCTGCTGCCTTTGTGCCGGCTGCAACACCGCCTAATATCACATACTTCATCTTGTCCTCCTAAATACTCCAATAAAAAGGGCTACCATATGAAGCAAAAAGTATACAAATGCAGAGCGCTTTCCGTTTCGGACTGCTTGATATTGTATACCATTCACTTCGTGCGACATCCCCTTTTAATACATATTCTATTTGCCCTTATAATAGCTGATACGCTCAATGCTGCTGTATCGTTTTTTACTTTGCTTTTCTTAACTTATCTTATCATATTTTGGCTTATTTTATAATTCGTTTTGCCTGCTAGCAGGAACAAGAATGCTCACCACAGCCTCCTTCATGGGCATGATGATTGCACTGTACTTGCGCGTTGTAGTCTAATTTGTCTGCCAAAAATGCTGCCACTGCTTCATCTGCCTGTCCAGTTACGCCGCCATAAAATTGAATGCCAGCTTCTGCTAATGCATTCTGTGCTCCTGCGCCGATTCCGCCGCAAATCAAGACATCCACGCCTGCGTCTTTTAAAAATCCTGCCAGCGCACCATGTCCAGCACCGTCGCTGCTTATCACATGACTTCCTGTTACCTTTTTATCCTCTACTTCATAGATTTTAAAATTTTCTGTATGCCCAAAGTGCTGAAAAACCTCTCCATTTTCAAAAGTTACTGCAATCTTCATATTCATACCACCTTTCTCTTTTTTACGAATAGAAACTTGTTGAAAACGGCAGCAATGTTTTCTGCAGCCCCAATCCTTTTCATTCCTGCTGCATAATACATAATCTCCGCCGCTAATCTGCAATTCGTTTCCAAAAACAAGGCATTGAGCCATTTTTAGCCTGGCATTTTCATAGAGCGCCTGCACTGTTGTCCTGCCTACACCCATAATTGTCGCACATTGTTCCTGTGTCATTCTTTCCGTGTCAATTAAGCGGATACTCTCATATTCTTCCAATGACATGAATATCACTTTGCCCTCCGTATATTTTGCCTGATCAACGTTAAATGGCCCGAAATGGTTAAATACTGGAGCCGAACAAACATGCTTGGGTTTACATGGTCTTGAAATGGAAACCGCCTCCTTTCGGAAATTCCTTTTTGTTATCATATCATATTTCTGACATATGTCAATATAAATGCATTTATTGAACCAAAACTAAACTACTTTCCTAGAAATTACTATTTTCATACTTTTTAATTTCTGTCATTCTAAAATCAATTTTTCTGTACGATTTGCTACACACCTTTTTCTCATTTATACGAATCAATTATTTTATCTCATATCAATACCCTCAGTGGACAAGGGGATACACGCCCCAAGTGCCTGCTTTTTGCGGCTGG
>CANDJR010000036.1 GCA_947385105.1 uncultured Eubacterium sp. | reverse complement strand
CTTCGTTCCAGTGCCTTGCAGAATCACAAATCTGAGACGCAAAACTCCTTCGGACACCAAGCGCCTTCTTTTAGTGACTGGCAAGGCAACGGAATGAGGCTTACTGGACGTACGCCGATTGACGTTAACGCCACCAGTCGCAAAAAGAAGGCACTTGAAATGTATAGAATGTCTGCGTTCCCCCTCCCCGCATAAAACAGCACCTTTTATCAAATGAACCAGATAATACACTGCGCCAGATAAATAGATCATCAGATCTGCTGTATGAAAAAAGCACTTCAAATTATTCTATATCTGGATCTCATAAAACAATACAACTAAACCGGATACGGTGATATTTCACAGTACAAATGCTTTTTTGCTGGGTATAAAATATAACAGGAGGAATCTTTGGACATAACTTCTTGGTTGTTTCAGCTTTTATTTTTTAACCTGCTATGGTATGATATGGATAAGAAAAAAACAACAGTACATAAGCTTCTGGAAGTTTGCAACCATTTGGGAGGTGAGCAAAATGATTGATTTTGAAAATGGCAGCTATTTCAAGCTGCGGCAAACCGATCACATAGGAAAAGAAATTGAGCAGCTCTTGATTGCTGGTGAAACAATTATTGGCAGTTATAAGAGTGTCAGAGACTCTGTCGTATTCACTAATAAGCGTGTCATAGCAATCAATGTTCAAGGCGTTACAGGAAAGAAAAAAGATTATACATCCATCCCTTATTCAAAAATCCAAACCTTTTCCATTGAAACCTCAGGTGTCTTTGATTTGGACAGTGAATTAGAGCTGTGGCTTAGCAGCGTAGGGCTTGTAAAATTTGAATTTACCGGATCCTGCGATATCGTAAGTATTGGGCAGGCAATTGCCTCTTTTATTTTATAGGATTAGGAAAGCACCCTATAGCAAGCATTTGAACCCTATATGCGCATCCATTATGGATATAAGCATATCCATCCCAAACGTAACTTATCCACTCATAATCTATATAATAATAAAATTATAGCATAGAAAGGATGTGAACATATGAAAATCGGAGACGCCCGACATATTTATTCCGGACAAATACAAGAATTTAGAAACAAAAAGCTGTCTCTGGCAAAGCAGAAAGAGGAATTAGCGGCAAAAGCCTCTCTTATGGGAAATGAAGCCTATGCAAATGAAGCAGCCACTTTAGAGCTGTCCTATCAGGCTGTTACTGAAAAATACGATGAATATCGTGACTTTATGGGAAAGATCATGAATGCCCATATGACATATTTTAATGCAGAAGCCACCAAACAGCAATCAGAAGCACTGAAAGAGTATGGCGAGGATATGGCGAAAATCATGGAAGTTGCCAGAAGGATTTCCCAGGGCGGGCGAGTCCCTGCTTCGGATGAAAAAAAGCTGATGGAATTCAGTATGGAGATGTATATGGCAGCCAAAAACATGGCTATGCTAAAAGAACTGAAAGAACGTGAAGACTACGACTCCTTATGGGAGGAAGAAGAAGCTCCAACGGAAAACCCAGATCCAAATGACGTCGCAAATGATGCAGAACTGTCACTGGACGGCCCTGAAGTTTTGGATGTAGACGATGTCATCGCGTCCGCAACTGCTTCGGCAGACTTACCAGTCTCCTAAACATTCCCAGATATCCTTGCAAGCAATCTCCTCCTAATGAAGATCTAAAAAGCGCTGGATCCGTACTGTCTGTTTGCAGACGGACACAGCGCTTTTTCATTTATGATTTATTCTGCTAAACTAGCTTATGATAGCTTTTTCTTATGCCATCTCGCCAAATACTTCCTTTAACTGCGGATAAACCTTGTGGAAGGTCTGATAGCGGGCATCGTATAATGCAGCCAATTCTGGATCCGGCTCAATCGTATCTGTTACTTTTACGATACGTTCTGCTGCCTCCTCAACACTTGCATACTCTCCGTTTGCAACTGCTGCTAACATCGCTGCACCAAGTGCAGGGCCTTCTTCACTTGCCAGTGTATCTACTTTGATATTCAGTATATTGGCAATCATCTTTTTCCATAATGGGCTCTTTGCGCCACCGCCGCAGATTTTTGTACGTTCAATGCCAATGCCAAGCGATTTTGCTACTTCAAAAGAATCACGCAATGCAAATGCAACGCCTTCTAATACCGCCTGTGTCATATCTGAACGTGTCGTATCCATTGTCATGCCGACAAAGGTACCGCGTGCCTTTGGATCATTGTGCGGAGAACGTTCTCCCATCAAATATGGCAGGAAGTATACATGGTTTTCACCCAGTTTTGCAATATCAGCCTGCTGTGCCGCAAAATCCTGTGTGCCTAAAATATCTTCCATCCACCATTTATTACATGAAGCAGCACTCAGCATGCAGCCCATGAGATGATAGTGTCCATCTGCGTGTGCAAAAGCATGAAGTGAGTTGCTGTCGTCTACTGCAAATTTTTCACTGGCAACAAAAACAGTTCCGCTTGTACCAAGTGAAATATTACAGCTGCCGTCTCCAACTGTTCCTGTACCAACTGCTGCAGCTGCATTGTCGCCTGCGCCTGCTGCTACTTTAACATTTTCCGGCAGCCCAAGCTGCTGTGCAATATCTGCGCGCAGCGTGCCGACTGTTTCATAGCTTTCATAAATCTTTGCCAGCTGGCTTTCCTGAATGCCGCAAATATCGATCATCTCTTTGGACCAGCATTTATTGCGCACATCCATAAGAAGCATACCAGAAGCATCAGATACATCGGTGCAGTGTACACCTGTTAACTTGTATGCAATATAATCCTTTGGCAGCATAATCTTTGCAATGCGTGCAAATAACTCCGGTTCATTTTTTTTCATCCACAGGATTTTCGGTGCTGTAAATCCGGCAAATGCAATATTTGCCGTATATTCCGAAAGTTTCTGTCTGCCGATGGTTTCATTCAGGTAATCTGTTTCCTCTACCGTCCTGCCGTCATTCCATAAAATTGCCGGACGGATGACTTCGTCCTTGTCATCTAGTACAACCAAGCCATGCATCTGGCCGCCAAAGCTGATGCCTGCCACCTGGCTTTTGTCTGCCCCTTCTGTCAGCTCACGGATACCTGCCACGCAAGCCTCCCACCAGTCGCCTGGATTTTGTTCTGACCAGCCTGGATGCGGAAAGCTCAGTGGGTATTCTTTGGATACAATGTTTTCAATTGTTCCATCTGTGCGCATCAAAAGCAGCTTTACGGCAGACGTTCCCAAATCTATCCCAATATATAACATGTATGTTCTCCTTTACCGTACTTCTTAGCAAAATGGATTTTCTGTTGGATACAGCATTTCTTTTGGACGGTTAAATCCGATTTCAGCTGGTTCTACACCAATCAGCTTAAATACTTCGTATAAGCTCTTGCCAAAATGTCCGAATGCAACTGCACCATGGTGCGGATAATTTCCTTCAATTAATACATGACGGTAAAATCTTCCCATCTGCGGAATTGCAAATACACCAATACCGCCAAATGACTTTGTTGCAACCGGAAGAATTTCACCCTGTGCTACATATGCGCGCAGTTTGGAATCTGCTGTACTCTGCAAACGGTAAAATGTAATATCGCCAGGTGTCAGATCGCCTTCCAGTGTTCCTTGTGTTACTTCTTCTGGCAGAGCACGCGCCATAATCTTTTGATATTTCATTGTGCAGGATGAAAGCTTGCTGGAGCATGTATTGCCGCAATGGAATCCCATAAAAGTATCTTTATGTGTATAATCAAATTTGCCTTTGATGCTTTCTTCATACATATCTGCAGGTACTGTATTATTAATATCCAGCAATGTTACAACATCTTCGCTGATGCATGTACCGATAAACTCGCTTAATGCGCCGTAAATATCTACTTCACAAGAAACTGGTATTCCGCGTCCTGTTAAACGGCTGTTTACATAACATGGCACAAAACCAAACTGTGTCTGGAATGCTGGCCAGCATTTTCCTGCGATACATACGAATTCACGGTATCCCTTGTGCTGTTCTACCCAGTCTAACAGTGTCAATTCATACTGTGCAAGCTTTGGTAAAATATCTGGCTTCTGGTTGCCTTCGCCAAGCTCTTTTTCCATATCTGCTACAACTTCTGGAATGCGTGCATCGTTGTCATGCTTATGATATGCTTCGAATAAATCCAGCTCAGAATTTTCTTCAATTTCTACACCTAAGTTATACAGCTGCTTAATTGGTGCATTACATGCCATAAAGTTTAATGGCCTTGGCCCAAAGCTGATAATCTTTAAGCTGTTGATTCCGATCACTGCACGTGCAATTGGTACAAATTCGTGAATCATATCTGCACATTCTTCTGCTGTACCTACTGGATATTCCGGAATATAAGCATGTACATTACGCAGCTTTAAGTTATAGCTTGCATTCAGCATACCGCAGTAAGCATCTCCACGTCCATCCAATAAAGATTCGCCTGTTTCTTCTGCTGCTGCAACGAACATCTTTGGGCCGTCAAAGTGCTTTGCCAGCAATGTCTCTGAAATTTCCGGTCCAAAGTTGCCTAAGTATACAACCAAAGCATTGCAGCCTTCTTTTTTAATGTCTTCTAATGCCTGCACCATATGAATCTCGCTCTCAACGATGCAAACCGGGCATTCATAAATATCATCCATGCCATATTTTGACTGATAAGCTGCAATGAGTGCTTTTCTGCGGTTTACAGACAAACTCTCCGGAAAGCAGTCACGGCTGACTGCAACAATGCCGACTTTCACTTTTGGGATATTTTGTAACATATTTTGTCCTCCATTTCTATAAAACGACTACTCTAAAAACGACTACGCTGTTACTATCTATTATCAAAAATTTAAGCCAGATTTACCACCGAAAACTTGTCGGACTTATAGCGTTTTCTTGTCCTTTTTATCGTTACCTTCTGTTTTTCCGATATTCTGTAGGTGCCATCCCATACCGTTTGCGAAATGCGTTGGCAAAACTCCGGCTGTCCGGGAATCCACATTCGATTGCAATCTCCAAAACAGACTGGCGCGTATTCATCAAAAGACGGTATCCTGCCTCTGTCCTCAGATCGAGTACATACGACTTGTAGTTTACGCCTGCGTACTTATGAAACATTTTTGACAAATAAGTCGGCGAATAGCCAAACACACGTGCCACGCCTTCCAGCGTCAGATCTTCTGTGTAATTTTCATTCACATAGTCCGTAATTTTGGACAATTTTTCCAGGTTTTTATTTTGCCGCCTGCGTTCTTCATCTACCTCTAAAATCCGATAGCTTGTGACCAGCAAATACAGAAGTTTGTAAAAATCACTTAACATGCGAAACTGATACCCGCACTGCTTATTATCATGTGATTCGTAAATGTCAGCTATCAAGTCGACCAGCTGTGCATCCTGTGCCGGAGAGGATCTGCAAAACAGCATACTTTCTACATTGCCTACATATGCTTCAAACAAGCCGCTTGGAATTTGCAGCACAATCGTAAAATTCGGATGCGGGCAGTCAATACTGTGCACCTCATTGGGGTTTACCAAAATAAACTGCCCCTTACCTAATGAAAACTGCTCGGTATTAATATAAAAATCCATCGTGCCTTCCAGTACGAGAAAAATTTCCACGGAACGGTGCCAATGTCTGGATACTTTATAATTGCCTTCCCTTCCTTCAAA
Organism: uncultured Eubacterium sp.; assembly: GCA_947385105.1. GTDB lineage: Bacteria > Bacillota > Clostridia > Lachnospirales > Lachnospiraceae > Eubacterium_J. The sequence goes on along the minus strand of CANDJR010000036.1, from coordinate 14,587 downwards.
AACGAACATCTTAAATGGTAGCCCATCATCCGGAAACACCAGTTCATGTTTAAAATCCATGTAACTTCGCCTTTCAAACCCTATTTCGGATACCGCATATCCTTTAATATATCAAAACAGTCAAACGTTGCAAAATAATCCTCCGGTGTCTGTGCCCGGCGGATCAGCTGTGCACTGCCATCTTCTTTTAACAGTACTTCTGCTGACCATAACCTGCCATTATAATTATATCCCATCGAAAAACCATGCGCGCCTGTATCGTGGATGACAAGCAGATCACCCTTTTCGATCTTTGGCAGCATACGGTCAATCGCAAATTTATCATTATTTTCACATAGCGATCCTGTAATATCATATTTATAGTCACATGGCGCATTCTCTTTGCCCATTACTGTAATGTGATGGTATGCCCCATACATAGCCGGACGCATCAGATTGGCTGCACATGCATCTACACCGATATATTCTTTATACGTATGCTTTTCATGGATTGCTTTTGTAACCAGACAGCCATACGGGCCTGTCATAAAACGTCCCATTTCTGTATAAATCGCCACATTACCAAGACCTGCTGGCTCTAAAACCTCCTCGTACACCTTACGTACGCCCTCGCCAATCGCCCGGATGTCATTTGGCGTTTCCTGCGGCCGATAAGCTACGCCTACACCGCCGGATAAATTAATAAAATCAATTGCAATTCCAAGCTTTTGCTTAATCTCAACGACCAGCTCAAACAATGTTCTTGCCAATGCCGGATAATAGTCATTCGTAACCGTATTGCTGACTAAAAATGCGTGCAGACCAAAGCGCTTTGCCCCTTTTTCTTTTAAACGCTGATAGCCTTCAAAAAGCTGCTCCTTTGTAAATCCGTACTTTGCATCATTTGGGTTGTCCATAATGCCGTTGCTGATCCGGTACTCTCCGCCTGGATTATAGCGGCAGCTAATGGTTTCTGGAATTTTGCCTATCGTCTGTTCCAAAAAATCGATATGTGTAAAATCATCTAAATTAATGATCGCGCCAATTTCGTTTGCAAATACAAACTCCTCTGCTGGCGTATCATTGGAAGAAAACATAATGTCCTCCCCACGGATACCGAGTGCGTCTGAAAGCATCAGTTCTGTCATTGACGAGCAGTCGCACCCACAGCCATACTCATGCAAAATTTGAATTAAAAATGGGTTTGGCGTTGCTTTTACTGCAAAATATTCTTTATATCCTTTGTTCCATGCAAATGCTTCCCTAACAGCCTGTGCATTTGCCCGGATTCCTTTTTCATCATATAAATGAAACGGTGTTGGGAATTGCTCTATAATCTGTTCCAGCTGTTGCTTTGTTACAAATGGTATTTTTTCCATGATCTTTTTCTCCTTTTATCTAAATGCATATTTTTAACTTAAGAGCCAAAGGCTGCCCTGGGGCCTTTGATCACGCATCCTTGGATGAATGATAAATAAACATAGCAAATGATGACAGGATGACGAGAAAATACCCGAGAAAGCTATATGGATCCGGCACCTCGTCAAACAGTAAAAATCCAAAGACAGCCGCAAAAATGATTTGGGAATAGTCATAAATTGATATTTTCTTTGCAGGCGCATACGTATAGGCAGCTGTAATCGAGAACTGCCCGCCTGCTGCACATAAACCTGCCAATAGTAAAATAGCTGTCTGTGTAATCGTCATAGGTGTAAAATGAAACAAAATCCATGGGCCAACTGCTATACAGGAAAACACAGAGAAACAAAACACAATGACAGGTCCTTTGACTCCCATCATACCAAGCTTACGTACCATGGTATAAGCCAGTCCTGCGCCAAAGCCGCCGCACACCCCAATCATTGCCGGCAAAAAAGCTGCTCCTGCAAATCCGGGCTTCACAACAAACAAGCATCCGCCAAATGCTACGCATACACACGCTGCCTGGAAAAACGAAATCCTCTCCTTTAACAAGAAAAAAGAAAACAGCACTGCAAAAAATGGCGATAATTTATTTAAAATAGAAGCATCAGCTACCAGCAAATGGTCTACTGCATAAAAATTACACAAAATACCAAGTGTCCCAAAAATACACCGCATTGCCAAAGCTGGCCATGCCTTCTTGTCCACCTGCACGGGAATATGGCTTTTTATAAGAATACTGCCTGCAAAGACAGCCGCAACCAGATTGCGGAAAAAGCTTTTTTGTATAGACGGGACATCCCCTGCCAGGCGAATACAGACATTCATGCAGGCAAAACAAAACGCAGATAAGATAATCAGAACCATGCCACGGAAATAATTACTATGCTGTACATCCTGCCGATTGGTTACCTGTTTCATTTTAGCACATCTTTCAGGCAAACTGCACCAAATAATTTTTCCTCTGCAAAGGCATGCTCTTGTGTCTTTTCATCCAAAACTGCTCCATTAAACATCATAACCGGAAATAAAACCAACTCCTTTTCCCCTCTGTTTACTAGTACACAAGTCAATAAATCATCTTCTTCATCATGTACACGTGACAGCACATAATAATGGATATCATCGCCTTTTACATAGTAATGAGCCAGCACAGGAATCTCTCCTATCTCTTTTGCCGTCCAGTCAATGTCCCAATCTGCCATGTGACGTTCAAAAATTTCGTCAAGCGCATCATTATCCGCCTGCTCAAACAATTCCAGCTCTTTGTCTGTAATTAAATCTGCCATACTTTTCTCCTACTCTGTTTTATTTTTCTAAAATCAATTTTACCTAACGCACTACCATACGTCAAGGGAAGATCTGCCGTTTCATTGATATGTAGTTTGATATACCTCTTTTGAGTGATATGATTATTACACTTATTAACATCTTTTGATATAAATGTCCTTTTAATACAATATTTGTATAATACAAATGAGAAGATAGGAGCCAGTTCATGAAAGAAGATTATGTTTTGAAAAAAGTTACACAGCTTCGGGAAGAACGAAATTGGTCACTCTATCGTTTAGCAAAAGAAGCTGATATTAGTTATTCCACTTTGAGCAATACATTTCACCGTAATAATGTCCCGTCTGTCTCCACACTCATAAGGATTTGTGAAGGCTTCGGCATTACCTTGTCAGAGTTTTTTGATGAAGACGGTGTTTTGCCAAAACAACTGACAGCATCGGATCAAAAACTACTGTCTGATTGGCATCGCCTTCCAAGAAACGATAAACGGCTTGTCCTTGCTTATATCCAAGGGCTGCTAAAAATTGCATCTGCGACTGTGCAAAACGAGGAAGACCTGGCTAATGCGGAATCATTTCCGCCGGAGCCAAAAATATGAACACAAACATTAGAAAAGCGGCTGTTTCTGAGCGTATGAAAAACACTCCTCCAACCGCTTTCTTTTGCTGTCCAAATCTCTGGCATGTATCAAACCCTGTCCGTCCTTTTGGCAGGCTCTGCCTGGATTCTCTGTATCCGCAGAGCCTGCTGTCATTATCTGAGTTCTTATCTTAATCTTGATCTTTTGTTGTTTTGTCTAGTTTTCTACTAACTCTATGCTGCCTTCTGTCTCACTGTTTATGACATAATACGCCCGGTTATCTTCCGGTTTTACGTAAATGTCCAGCGTTTTTATTTCTGCATCGTTGTTGCTATCCAAAAAGCTTTTCTTCACTTTTTCTGTAATTTCTGTAATCTCTATCTCGTTATTTTCAAATTGAAGCACAATATGTTCTGCTGGACAATTCGTATGTTCGATTTCTTGTACTGGTGCCGCTGTATCCAAATTGCCCGCGTTTTGTACTGCTGTATCTGTAGATGGAGCATAGCTTGCTCCCTGTATTGTCACTGGATTACGGTTAGCTGATCTTTTATTTTTAGAATTTTTCTTCATTCTGATTTCCTCCTTGCGTTTTTTAATGAACTTACTATACTCTTTTTTAACGAATTAGTCAAATGCAAACAGAAACTGAAAAAATAGCGTTTCCATTTTCTGATATTTGCTGATTGGTTGTGAAAATTGTTTAAAAATACACAAACAAAATTGTGCATTTAAACCAAATTTGTATAAATGCACAAATTGTGACATATGTCGTTTTGGTTTCTTCCAAAATTGTGTATAATCTAACTATCAACGCAAAGAAAGGAATGTGTCTATGATGTATGAAAAATTAAAAAAATGTTTGGCGAGTGTAACAGAAAAAATTGATTTCCAGCCAGAAGTTGCCCTCATCTTAGGATCTGGGTTGGGTGACTATGCAGATGGAATTGAAATCGCAGGCACGATCGCATATACAGATATCGAAGGATTTCCGGTATCCACTGTAACTGGGCACAAAGGACGTTTTGTTTTTGGATACGTAGAAAAGACGCCAGTCGTAATTATGCAGGGACGTGTCCATTACTATGAAGGATATCCAATGTCTGATGTCGTACTCCCTACCCGGCTTATGGGAATGCTTGGCGCAAAAAAGCTCCTTTTGACAAATGCAGCCGGAGGCATTAACGATACGTTTCAGCCAGGTGATTTTATGATGATTACAGATCATATTACAACAGCTGTACCAAGCCCTCTGATTGGCCCAAACATCGATGCATTAGGCACTCGTTTTCCAGATATGAGCGAAGTTTACAGTCTGCGCCTCCAGGAAGTGATCCGTACATGCGCAAAACAATGCGGCATTGACCTCAAAGACGGAGTCTATGTACAATTTACCGGGCCAAGCTATGAGACGCCAGCAGAAGTACGGCTTGCAAAAATATGGGGCGGAGATGCTGTCGGTATGAGTACAGCTTGCGAAGCTATGGCAGCCCGCCACATGGGTATGGAAGTTTGCGGAATCTCCTGCATTACAAATCTGGCCGCTGGACTGTCCAGTCAAAAATTAGATCACAAAGAAGTACAAGAAACAGCGGATCGTGTTGCAAAATCATTTAAGCAGCTTGTTACCCAAATCGTGACCAACATGTAAAAAACAATTAGGGGCCAAAGACTCCCATAGCCTGCCGCCCAATGTTGTGTATCAAAAAGGAGGATATATGAAAACATATAAAAGAGTATTTACAATCGTCATAGATTCACTTGGTGTCGGCGCACTGGCGGACGCTGCATCTTATGGAGACGCAGGGACTGACACACTTGGACACATTTCCCAGTCCGTCGACACGTTCTCTATCCCAAATCTGCAAAAACTGGGTATTGCAAACCTGCATCCGCTCAAGCAGGTAGCTGCAGTGGAAAAGCCGCTGGCTTATTATACCAACTTGCGTGAAGCCAGTACAGGAAAAGACACGATGACTGGACATTGGGAAATGATGGGACTGCATATTACAAAGCCATTTCAGACATTTACAGAAAACGGCTTTCCAAAAGAACTCTTAGATGAATTGTCAAAAAGGACTGGCCGTGTCATTATCGGCAATAAAAGTGCCAGCGGGACAGAAATTTTAGATGAACTGGCAGAAGAAGAAATTGCCACTGGGCATATGATTGTCTACACTTCTGCGGATTCTGTTCTGCAAATTTGCGGTAATGAAGAAACCTTTGGTTTGGATGAATTATACCGCTGCTGCGAAATTGCCCGTGAACTTACCTTAAAGGATGAATGGAAGGTTGGCCGTGTCATTGCACGCCCTTATGTCGGCAAGAAAAAGGGCTCGTTTAAAAGAACAAGCAACCGGCATGACTACGCACTCAAGCCATACGGAAAAACTGCACTCAATGTCCTTAAAGATGCCGGACTGGATGTCATATCTGTAGGCAAAATCTATGATATTTTTGATGGAGAAGGGCTGACAGAATCAAATAAGTCCAAAAGCTCTGTACATGGCATGGAGCAGACGATCGAAATTGCCAAAAGGGATTTCCGCGGACTTTGCTATGTAAACCTTGTGGATTTTGATGCTTTGTGGGGACACAGACGCGACGTCCAAGGCTATGCCCAGGAACTGGAAAAATTCGATGTAAAATTAGGAGAATTTTTAAGCTTATTAACAGATGACGACTTGCTTATCATTACCGCAGACCATGGCAATGATCCAACTCATACAGGCACTGACCACACAAGAGAACAAGTGCCATTCCTTGCTTATTCCCCTTCCATGAAAGGCTTTGGCAAGTTGGAGGATACAGATACCTTTGCTGTCATCGGCGCTACGATTGCAGATAATTTTGGCCTCGCAATGCCAGAAGGAACGATCGGCAATTCTTTACTGGAAAAACTGCGCTAATACATGAAAGTCACCCGCATACTTTGCGTATGTAACAGGTTATTTACCATAAAAACACCTCCCAGGCAGATTTTGGTTATTTTCCTTACCTGCTTAGGAGGTGTCATCATATGCGCCTGACTAATTATCTAACGCCTGCGCCAAATCTGCAATTAAGTCATCCTTATCTTCTAATCCACAGGACATCCGCACAAGCCCTGCTGGAATTCCAGCCAGCTGCAGCTGCTCGTCTGTCATCTGCCGATGTGTAGTGGTAGCCGGATTCAGACAGCATGTACGCGCATCCGCTACATGCGTTTCAATTGCTGCCAGTTTCAACCGCTTCATAAAGGCTTCTGCTGCCGCGCGCCCGCCTGTCAGTTCAAACGATACGACACCGCATCCGCCGTTTGGAAGATACTTTTGTGCTAATTCATAATACGGATCACTGGAAAGTCCAGAATAGCTTACATGCGCAACACGCTCATGCTGCTGCAGGAACTCTGCGACTGCCTGCGCATTTTCTACATGACGAGGCATTCTCACATGCAGCGATTCTAATCCAAGGTTTAGCAAAAATGCATTCTGCGGAGACTGGATGCATCCTAAATCGCGCATAAGCTGTGCTGTACATTTTGTAATAAATGCCCCTTCTTTGCCAAATCTTTCTGCATACGTAATGCCATGGTAAGACTCATCCGGCGTACAAAGGCCAGGAAACAGATCTGCATGTGCCATCCAATCAAATCTGCCTGCATCTATAATTGCGCCGCCGACTCCCGCTCCATGTCCATCCATATATTTTGTTGTAGAATGAGTAACAATATCAGCTCCCCATTCAAACGGACGGCAGTTAACAGGCGTTGGGAATGTATTATCTACAATGAGCGGCACATTGTGCATATGTGCTGCTTTGGCAAATTTTTCAATATCAAGCACTGTCAAAGCCGGATTTGCGATTGTTTCGCCAAAGACCGCCCGTGTATTTTCCTGAAAAGCTGCTGCAAGTTCTTCTTCACTGCAGTCTGGGGAAACAAATGTTACGCTGACGCCCATTTTTGCCATGGTAACAGAAATCAGGTTAAATGTTCCGCCATAAATCGAAGATGACGCTACAATATGGCTGCCGCTTTCGCAAATATTAAACAATGCGAAAAAATTCGCTGCCTGGCCGGAAGATGTAAGCATCCCTGCTGTCCCGCCTTCTAATGCTGCAATTTTTGCTGCCACAAAATCATTAGTCGGATTTTGCAGTCTTGTATAAAAGTAGCCAGATGCTTCTAAATCAAAAAGCTTACCCATATCCTCACTTGTGTCATATTTAAATGTTGTTGACTGGATAATCGGTATCTGGCGTGGTTCTCCATTTCCCGGTGTATATCCTGCCTGTACGCATTTTGTATTGATTTTATAATTGTCCATAATTTCCTCCTGCTAGCATTTTGCATAGATTGCTCTTATCACCGTTTACATGTGTTTAATCCTGTGCGACAATTTCCTTATAAAATTCTGTATAATCTTTCCTCTGCTCTTTGGTAAAGGAAATCGCAGTTCTAGGATGCTGGTTTAAGATACCAGTCATCAAATACTGCAAATCATATCCCCATACAGTACCTTCTTCTTTTAGCTTTTCCATATATTTTTCGACAAATTTAATTGCTGGGTAGATATTGTACTTTGGATTGCGCAAAAAGCCAAGCAGCAGCTCCATCGCGCAATTTCCTGCGCCGCGCCCCATAGAAGCATAGGTAGCATCCAGCCAGTCTACGCCGTCGCCGACTGCTTCGATCGTATTTGCAAATGCCAGCTGCTGATTATTATGCGCATGAATCCCTATCTTTTTATTGTATTTTTCTGCAAATTCCATATACATATCTGAAATACGTGCAATCTGCTCTGGGTAAAGCGCGCCGAAACTGTCTACAATGTAAAGTACATCTACCGGCGTCTGTCCTAACGTATCCAAAGCAATCCGCAAATCGCTTTCTTGCGTATTCGAAATTGCCATAATGTTGCAGCTTACTTCATACCCTTTATTTTTTGCATCCTCAATCATATGGGCAGCTCCCGGAATTGTCGTTAGATAAGTAGCGACACGGATTAGATCAATCGGACTGTCACTGCGGTTTAAAATATCCTGCTTATAATCACAGCGTCCCACATCCGCCATAACTGCGATCTTCAAATCTGTTTGATTTTCCCCTACAATCTCCCGGATATGATCATCTGCGCAAAACTTCCATTTTCCAAATTTATTTTCATCAAAGATTTCTTTTGACGCCTTGTAGCCAAATTCCATATAATCAACGCCAGCTTTTACATTTGTTTCATATAACGCCTTGGCAAACTCATCTGAAAAATCAAAATTATTAACCAGCCCGCCGTCCCGTAACGTTGCGTCTACTACTTTGATGCTGGATCGATAGCCCAGTAACGCAGAAATTTCTTTCATTTTCTTTTACTCCTTTTTTGTCTCATTGTCATGCATCCTGCACCCGTTATTCCCGCTTTTCCATAACGCTCATATAAGCCGGACGGATAATTTTATCTGTAGAAATTAATTCTTCAATTCGATGTGCGCTCCAGCCGACAATCCTGGCAATCGCAAACATCGCTGTATACAGTTCCATTGGGATTCCTAACATGTCATAGACAAATCCGCTGTAAAAATCCACATTTGGACTGACTCCATTATAAATATTCCGTTTTTCTGCAATTAAGGCTGGCGCCAGCTTTTCAATATTCTGGTACAATGTCATATCCTTCTGCCGGCATTTTTCTTCTGCCAGGCGTTCTACATAATATTTAAAGACGCGTTCCCTTGGATCTGACAGCGTATAAACAGCATGGCCCATCCCATAAATCAGCTTTTTGCCGTCAAATGCCTCTCCATCTAAAATTTTTGCCAAATAAGCAGCCAATTCTTCTTCATCTTCAAAATCTTTTACATGTGCACGGATATCTGTAATCATCTCCATGACCTTAATATTTGCCCCGCCATGTTTTGGGCCTTTCAAAGAAGACATCGCCGCTGCGATTGTAGAATACGTATCCGCACCCGTAGAAGTCACAACCCTTGTAGTAAACGTAGAATTATTTCCGCCGCCGTGTTCCATATGCAAAAGCAGCGCAGTATCCAGCGTCTTTGCTTCTACCTGCGTATAACTGCGGTCCGGACGCAGCATAAGCAAAATATTTTCTGCTGTAGACAGCTTTGGATTTGGATTATGGATGACCATGCTGGCCTGGTTGTCGTAATAATTATAGGAATTATACCCATAAACAGCCAATGCTGGAAATTGGCTGATAAGCTGGATACACTGACGCAGCGTATTCGCAATGCTGGTATCTTTTGCTGCTTCATCATAAGACGCTAACGATAGAATACTTCTAGTCATTGTATTCATAATATCCGCGCCTGGTTTTTTCATAATGACATCTCTTGTAAAGTTTGTTGGCAGCTGGCGGTTTTCCCCGATCAGCTCATCAAATTCCTGAAAAGCTTGTGCAGAAGGCATCTCGCCCATTAAAAGTAAATATGTGATTTTTTCAAAACCCATTTCCTGCGCGCCGAGGTTTTGGATTAAATCTTCTACCCGGTAACCCCTGTACCAAAGTTCCCCATCACAAAAAATCTTTTGTCCGTCAACAATTTGGGAAGACACGATTTTGGATATATTGGTCAGCCCGGTCAGTACACCATTTCCTTTTTCATCACGCAGGCCAAGATTTACGCCATATTCTTCATAAAGCCTTGGAGCGATAACATCGTTTTTACGGCAGATTTGTTCCTGTTTTGCCATATATGCCTGTACCTGATCTATTGTTTGCAATTGCAGCCGCCTCCATTCTTTTTATTTTTTATATTACACAGCCCTTGTTTCTGCTGCTGTGTCCTGTCTATGCTTTTGCTTCTTCTATTCCTTCTGTTTCCGCACTCATAACTGTCTCTAACTGTTTCATTAATTGCAAAAGCTGCATTAAATTATCCCTGCCATAGCTTTTGATAACCCTGCCATAGTATTCTTTTAGCACTTCTCTTTGTTCTGTCAGCATTTTCCTGCCAGACTCTGTAATTGTCACATAGGTGCCTTCACTTCCATCTCCATCATGCGACCAAACGACCAATCCCCGCTCTTGAAGCACTTTTGCCATTTTCGATATTTCATGAATCGGGCGCTGCAGCTTATCAGCGATATCTTTTAAGTATGTCTTTCCAGAATAAATAGCATTTTCCCGCTCTGTTTCCTCTACAATATACAGGGCAAGGTATTCTGGAAGGCTTAGTTTTTTAAAAAAACTGCGAACTTGTCCATTATTTAATAAATATTTGTGATATGTAATTTCATGAGATAATGCAGCAATATCCTCCTGCATGTATTCTTCCTTGTTATCATCCAGTTTCCCCATCCACTTCCTCCTTTTCTACTTTCTAATTGCATCATACATAAGACATCTGAAAATTAAAGAGTTCCAAAGATTTTATGACAGAGTAAGATATCCGCCAATTTATTAAGATACGGCACAGATCATAAGCGCAGCTTTCGCCTGAAATCCAAAAAGCACATATGTAACCCATCATTTTGAATTGTTAACAATTACTAATTATAAAGAAATATTTCAAATTGTCAAGTGGAAAACCTGTTAAGAAAAAGCGATGGATTCGATAAATGCAGACACAAAAAAACCGAGACAGCTGCATGAAGAAAAGCACAACGATTTTTTTAATCACATGCTTGATTCTAAATGCAGCAGCCTCAGTTTAGTCTATCATCGATTTAATAGCAGACAATCTTTCCAAAATCAGCTTTCAAACTTGCGCCGCCTACTAAACCGCCGTCAATATCCGGTTTTGCAAACAGTTCTGCTGCATTTTCTGCATTTACAGAACCGCCATACTGGATACGTACTGCGTCAGCAGTTGCCTGATCATACATTTCTGCAATGCAAGCGCGGATAGCGCCGCATACTTCCTGTGCCTGATCAGATGTAGCTGTCTTACCAGTTCCAATTGCCCAAATTGGTTCATATGCAATCACAAGAGAAGCTACCTGCTCTGCAGTCACATCCTTTAAGTCAGATTTAATCTGCATGCGAATCCAATCAAGTGTGATTCCCATTTCGCGCTGCTCTAACGTCTCGCCGCAGCAAAGAATCGGTGTTAAGCCGTGTGCAAGCGCTACCTTTACTTTTTTATTGAGCATTTCGTCACATTCTTTAAAATAGTCGCGTCGTTCAGAATGTCCGATAATTACATATTTCACACCAGCATCTACAAGCATTTCTGCAGAAATCTCGCCCGTATAAGCACCTTTTTCTTCATAATACATATTTTCAGCGCCTACTTCTACATTCGTACCTTTTACTGCTTCTACTACAGGTACAATATCGATTGCTGGTACACAATATACAACGTCTACTGCATCATTGCCTACCAATGGTTTTAATTCTTCTACTAATTTAACAGCCTGGCTTGGCGTCATATTCATTTTCCAGTTGCCAGCGATAATTTTCTTTCTTGCCATGATCTGATCCTTTCAAGATAGGTTTTCGTTATATGTTTTCTTTATTTGTCATTCGCTGCTGCTACACCTGGCAGTTCTTTGCCTTCTAAGAATTCCAAAGAGGCACCGCCGCCTGTAGAGATATGGGACATTTTATCACCAAAGCCCAATTGGTTTACAGCTGCTGCAGAATCGCCGCCGCCGATAATCGTTGTTGCATCTGTCTCTGCTAATGCTTTTGCAACTGCAATTGTACCTGCTGCAAGTGTTGGATTTTCAAATACACCCATTGGTCCATTCCAAACAACCGTTTTTGCAGACTTCACTGCATCAGCAAACAACTCCTGTGTCTTTGGCCCAATATCGCAGCCCTGTCTGTCTGCAGGCATAGCTGTTGAATCATATACAACTGTCTCTACCGGAGCGTCGATTGGATTTGGAAAATCGCTGATTGTAACTGCATCTACAGGAAGAAGCAGCTTCTTACCCAGCTTTTCAGCCTTTGCAATCATTTCCTTGCAGTAATCCAGTTTTGACTCATCTACTAAAGAAGTACCGATTTCATTTCCCTGTGCTTTTAAGAATGTATAAGCCATCCCGCCGCCGATAATGAGTGTATCGCATTTTTCAAGCAGGTTATCAATCACATTTAACTTATCTGCTACTTTTGCACCGCCAAGGATTGCTACAAACGGACGTACCGGATTTTCTACGGCATTGCCTAAAAAGTCAATTTCCTTTTGCATTAAGTACCCAACAACTGCTGTATCCGCCAGCTGTGCCACCCCGACATTGGAGCAGTGTGCACGATGTGCAGTACCAAATGCGTCATTTACAAAAACATCACACAAAGAAGCCAGGTCTTTGCTGAATGCTTCGCCATTTTTCGTTTCTTCTGCACGGTAACGCGTATTTTCAAGCAAAATTATTTCGCCGTCTTTCATAGCATCTACCGCAGCTTTTGCATTTGGGCCAACAACCTGCGGATCAGCTGCAAATTTTACTTCCTGTCCGAGCAGTTCTGTCAATCTTTTTGCAACTGGAGCCAAAGATAATTCTGGTTTTGGCTCTCCCTTTGGTTTGCCAAGATGTGAGCATAAAATCACTTTTCCGCCGTCAGCAACCAATTTTTTAATTGTAGGGAGCGCTGCTACCAGACGGTTTTCATCCGTAATTTTGCCTTCTTTTAACGGTACATTAAAATCGCATCTGCAAAGAACTTTCTTGCCTGCTACGTTGATATCATCAACTGATTTTTTATTCAAACCCATTGCTTTGTTCCTCCATTATCAAAGTAATACAAAGAAGCCCGGTCCTAAACGACCGGACCCCTTTTATGAGCCTTTTATTCATCCTGCAGCGTACAGCTTGTTACTGTTCACACCTTTGGTGCTCACAGGAACTGAATGCAGTCAATGCAAAACCCTGGTGTGAACAGGAACTGCAGCTGACACTGTGATGCATTTATATGGCAATTTCTACAAGTTATCTGGCAATTATGCTAATTCTGAGAAATACTTAATGGTGCGTACCATCTGTGAAGTATAAGAATTTTCATTATCATACCATGAAACTACCTGTACTTCATACTGATCATCAGATACTTTGTTTACCATTGTCTGTGTAGCATCAAATAAAGAACCAAATCTCATACCAATTACATCAGAAGATACGATTTCATCTTCATTGTATCCGTAAGATTCATTTGCTGCTGCCTTCATAGCTGCATTGATGCCTTCTTTTGTAACATCAGCCTTATTTACAACAGCTGTTAAAATTGTAGTAGAGCCAGTAGGAGTTGGTACACGCTGTGCGGAACCGATTAATTTGCCATTTAATTCAGGAATTACTAAGCCAATTGCTTTTGCTGCGCCAGTAGAATTTGGAACGATATTAACTGCAGCTGCACGAGATCTTCTTAAGTCGCCTTTTCTCTGTGGGCCGTCCAATGTCATCTGATCGCCTGTATAAGCATGGATTGTTACCATGATACCAGACTGGATTGGTGCATATTTGTTTAATGCATCTGCCATTGGTGCCAAGCAGTTTGTTGTACAAGAAGCTGCGGAAATAATTGTATCAGAAGCTTTTAATGTCTCATGGTTTACATTATATACGATAGTAGGAAGATCATTTCCTGCTGGCGCTGAGATAACAACCTTGCGTGCGCCTGCATTAATATGTGCCTGAGCCTTTTCCTTGCTTGTATAGAAACCTGAACACTCTAATACAACGTCAACCTTTAATTCACCCCATGGGCAATTATTTGCATCTGGGAATGCATAGATTTTGATTTCCTGGCCGTCAACTGTGATAGAATCTTCGCCAGAAGTTACTTTGTCAGCTAATTCGTATTTGCCCTGTGAAGAATCATATTTCAGCAAATGTGCTAACATTTTTGGGCTTGTCAGATCGTTGATCGCTACTACTTCGTATCCTTCTGCTCCGAACATCTGTCTGAATGCAAGACGGCCGATACGGCCAAAACCATTGATTGCTACTCTTACTGCCATGCTTAATTTCCTCCTAAAATATTTTATATTTTATCTTTTCGGATATTTTTAATAAATATCCAAGCCGTTTTATATTTTACCCAATTTGGGACAAAAATTCAAGTGTAATTCTTCACTTTGTTAAAAAAATATCCAACTTTTCCAGTTTATTCAAAAATAATCGGGGAAATTCGCTCATAAAGTATTTGACAATCTATTTTCTTCGGTGCAAGATAGACATAACATTGCTTGTTACTGAGAACAGAGTGAACAGTAACCATTGCTTTTGAACTATGATAAAGACGTTGATATCAATATTGATTATGAATGATATTGATATGGTTATAGACATTAATGACAGAAAGGATGTTCGTTATGTTTTGAGATCGGAAGAGCGTCGTGTAGGGAAAGAGTGTGACCTGAAGTGTA
>CANDJR010000035.1 GCA_947385105.1 uncultured Eubacterium sp. | reverse complement strand
CAAGATCAGTTGACAGTAGAATGAATGCAGGCAAAGCATAGAAGAAATGAAAGTGCAAGATCAGTTGACAGTAGAATGAATGCAGGCAAAGCATAGAAGAAATGAAAGTGTAAGATCAGTTGACAGTAGAATAAATGCAGGCAAAGCATATAAGAAATGAAAGTGTAAGATCGGTTGACAGTAGAATGAATGCAGGCAAAGCATATAAGAAATGAAAGTGTAAGATCGGTTGACAGTAGGATGATTTCAGGAATATAATGATAATAAGTGCTGAAAACATATTTTTGGAGCGGAAAAAATAGTATGGATGATAAAAAGATGACACGCCAAGAAAAGCGTGAAAAACAAATAGAAGAGATAAAGGATTTGATGGAGCAAAATGGTGGTGTTGTCAAAGCAGCACAACTGTATACATTAGGAATGGATTACAGAAGAATTCAGTCATTTGTAGAGATGGGAGTGATTGAAAGAGTTAAGAATGGATATTATTCCATGGATTTTAGAAACAAAAGAGAAGAAGATATTATAGGAACATTATTTTCTGATTGTGTGTTAAGTATGGAAAGTGCTTTATATTGTTATCGTTATTTAAAACAGAAACCTTATAAATGGACAATTGCAGTAGACAAAAATACATCAAAATCGAGATTTAAGCTGGACTATCCTTTGGTCACGCCCTATTATACAGAACCAGATGTTTTGAAACAAGGAGTCACTAAAATAGAACTTGGTTCTGGTGAAATGTCTATTTACAGAAAGGAACGTCTCATGTGCGATATATTAAAATATGAAGATCGCATGGATCGTACAGATTTACAGCAGGCATTAAAGTGCTTTTTAATGGATAAAAACAAAGATATTGCAAAATTGTTATTTTATGCAAAAGAGAGAAAAGTACTGGCAAAAGTTAGAAATCAAATTGGAGTTTGGTTATAAGGAGTGTGGCTGTATTGGGACAATTGTTGAACGAATCTTTTATCAGACATCGGAGTGAAGAACTGCAAATACCTTTTGAAAACTTTCTTGCAGCATCGATTTTAGAAGAAATAGTGGAAAGAATTGCGGATTCTAAGTATGCAGATAACTTTTGGATTAAGAACAGCACGTCTTTAGCACTTGATCACTGGAAAAAAAAAATAAACCGGAAACTGGTTTTTGTTATAAAAGATACGGAAAAGCTGCATTATAAAAAAGCCGAGATAAGTAATGTATTTGCTGAACTATTCCGAAATATAAAGAAAGATGCTGTGCATTGGAATTATAATATTCAAGTTGATTGGAATATCTTTTATGCAAATCTGACTGCAGCTATTGCTTCTGTGAAAGTGCCTGTTCAAATTAAAATGGAGCATGTTACCGAGGAAGGCTTGGAACCATACAGCAAAGAGATCCAGCTTATTACAAATAATTTTAAAAAAGTAAAATTGAATTGTTATCCAAGCGAATATATGATTGCTGAAAAATTTTTGAATCTATTAGAAAAGCTTGAACTAGTAAATGATCTGTCTGATTACATGGATGTATATGAGATGATAAAAAGGGAATCTTTGTCTGGCAGGAAAATATCAGATATCCTGCAGGAAGGCTGTCATCGTCTTGGCATTGCATTAGAAGAAGAACGTTTTCAATTGTTACTTTCTTACCGTACAAGCGGTTATATGGAAAAAAAATGGAAGGCTTTTTTAAGACATGAAAAGAAAAAATCTCCGAGCTGGGATGAGGTCATAGATTTATTTGATAAATTTTTTTCAAATATATGGACGAGTATTTGTTCGAATTTAATTTATTTGGGCGATTGGATACCAGAACTTCAAAGATTTATTGATTAATGAAAAAAGTGTATTTATCAAGAGAAATAAGGATACATGAAAAAATGAATGCCAGGAGATTCAAAGAATCATGATGGATGAAACAATAGCACAATTCCAACAATACGAATATTTGGACCAACGTTTAGCGGCATATAGTGCCAGCGATTACTATCCATTTCATATGCCAGGTCATAAACGGGCAGCATTCCCTTTTTGCAATCCTTATAAGATGGATATTACTGAAATCGAAGGATTTGACAATTTGCATCATGCAGAAGGGATCTTACAAAATTTGCAGATTCGTCTACAGCAGTTATATAAAAGCAAAAAAGCTTATTGTCTCATTAATGGCAGTACATGCGGTATTTTAAGTGCCATAGGATCACTTGCTCAACAAGGTGATCAAGTCCTTATTTCAAGAAATTGCCACAAATCAGTCTATCATGCAGTAAAATTATTCAAATTAAAGGTGAATTATGTATATCCAAGCTTTGTAAACCATGCAATTCAAGGATCCATTGATCCAGCAGATGTTGAACAAGCATTTGCGAATATACCTTCCATTCGATTTGTAGTAATTACATCACCTACATACGAAGGGATTGTATCAGATATAAAAACGATTTCCGCCATTGCACATAAATATCATGCATATATGATTGTTGATGAAGCACACGGGGCGCATTTTTTATTCAGTGATTTTTTTCCAAAGTCTGCGATAGAGCAAGGAGCGGATTATATTATACAAAGTCTGCATAAGACTTTGCCTTGTTTTACACAGTCAGCAGCACTTCATGTAGGTAGTGATCGCATAGACTGCAAAAAGATAGAAGAAATGCTGGCTATTTTTCAAACAAGCTCACCATCGTATCTACTAATGTCTGGAATCGATCAATGTATGCGTTTATTGAAAGAGCATGGCAAACAGTTATTTGCCGATTATCAAAAAAGACTAGAAGAATTTTACAAGCAGTGCAGCAAGTTAAACTATTTACATGTGTTACAAAAAAAAGATTATGAGAAAGATGATAAGATAAATCAAATTCCAGATCTCGATCCATCCAAAATAGTAATTGGCACCTGGAATACAAATTTAAATGGATATGAGCTGTATTGGAAACTATTAAATGAATATCATTTGCAGCTGGAATTGTATTCCGCCAATTATGTGCTGGCAATGACGAGTATCATGGATACTGACCAGGGATTTCAGAGGCTTCTAAAAGCTTTGTTTGAAATAGAGAATAGCTTTTGTAACATAAAAGTGAACAATGAAAAAGATAATGAAAAGCATTCTTTATGCAATTTTTTAAAAAGAACTTATGCAGTACGTGAAAAGGTTTTGGACTTAGCAGATGTTGGGGATTCCTTTCAAGATACTTTGCGAAACGAATGTAAGGGAAGGATATGTGCAGAATTTATTTATCTCTATCCGCCTGGAATCCCAATGATTGTGCCAGGAGAAGTGATTACGCAAGAATTTATTGATCTATTGGAAGAATGCACCTATCTAGGGCTGCGAGTGGAGGGAACAAAAGACAGCAGTTATCAAAAAATACGAACTGTTGTTACAAAATAAAAAGATGACAAGAAATGGGCGGTAGATTTTAATATGGATATTAAAGTAAGTCAAATTCCAATTGTTTCACAAACAGAAGGAATGGAACAGACAGAAAAAGTAGGGGAAGAATTTAAATTTACATTGACAAGTGCGATTGAAGATGCAGATCTCCAGCAGCAGCTGGAACGTATGCTGAAGGATATTACAAAACAAGGTGAGCTTATTGCCCGGCATATGGATATTCGTGATATGAAAAAATACCGCGGACAGATTAAAGATTTTTTGAATGAGGTAGTAAATCGTTCTCATAAATTTTCAAGAGAAAATTTTCTTGATCGTAAGGGAAGGCATCGTGTGTATGGAATAGTGCGCCTGGTAGACAGCAATTTAGATGAGCTTGCGCAGGAATTATGCGAAGAAGAAAAAGATCATATAAAAATATTGAGCAAAATAGGAGAAATTACTGGATTGCTGCTTGATATTTTTACTTAAATAATCTTAGAAAGGGGTGTTATTATGGCTGGATTTAAAGACATCATAGGTCATGAGCAAATAATTGAACAATTGCAAAATGCAATTAAATTGGATAAAATTTCACACGCATATATATTGAACGGTCCGGAAAAATCGGGTAAAATGATGCTGGCAGAAGCGTTTGCAATGGCACTGCAATGTGAGAAAAAGAGTACAGAAGGATGTATGGAATGTCATTCCTGCAAACAGACAATCAGCCATAATCAACCGGATATTATTTATTTAAAACATGAAAAACCGAATACAATATCTGTAGATGATGTTCGTATGCAAATTAACCGGAGTATTAGCATCAAACCATATTGCAGTCCCTATAAAATTTATATTATAGATGAAGCAGAAAAGATGAACCCGCAGGCGCAAAATGCATTGTTAAAGACAATTGAAGAACCGCCGGCTTATGCAGTGATTTTATTGTTAACGACAAATGCAGATTCATTTCTGGATACAATTTTGTCACGGTGTATTCGGCTGAATTTGAAACCTGTGGCAGATGAAGCAATACGCAGTTATTTGATGAAACACTATCAGATACCAGATTATCAGGCTGATATGAGTGTGGCATTTGGTCAGGGGAATGTAGGAAAAGCGCTTCAGCTGGCAAATTCAGAAAGCTTTAATGAGATGAAAGATTCCGCGGTGCAATTAATGAAGCGGGTAAAAGAAATTGATGTCTATGAGATGGGAGAAGCTGTCAAACAAATTGGAGAATACAAGCTCTCGATCAATGATTATTTTGATATTATGATGGTATGGTATCGAGATGTACTTTTGTACAAAGCAACGATGGATATCAATAGTCTGATTTTTAAAGAACAAGTTTACGAGATTAAACATCAGGCTAGTAAAAGCTCTTACCACGGTATTGGAGAAATTTTAAATGCTTTGGAACGAGCAAAAATACGGTTAAAGGCAAATGTCAATTTTGATTTAGTCATAGAATTGCTTTTGCTGACCATAAAGGAGAATTAAGAAATATGACAAAAATTGTAGGAGTTAGATTCCGCAATGCAGGCAAAATATACTATTTTGATCCTCTGGATATGGAGTTGGAAACAGGGATGCATGTCATTGTGGAAACAGCAAGAGGTGTAGAATTCGGCGTGGTTATGATTCCATCAAAGGAAATTGAAGATGAAAAAGTACCGCAGCCGTTAAAGCCTCTTATCCGTATCGCCACAGATGCAGACGAACAGCAGCATCAGAAAAATAAAGAAAAGCAGGAGGGAGCATATAAGATTTGTGTAGAAAAGATCGCAAAGCATGGTCTGGAAATGAAGCTTGTACAGGCAGAATATACATTTGACGGCAGAAAATTATTGTTTTATTTTACTGCTGATGGACGTATTGACTTCCGGGAGCTCGTAAAAGATTTAGCTGCGGTTTTTCGTACAAGAATCGAGCTGCGTCAAATAGGAGTTCGTGACGAGACAAAAATACTTGGCGGAATGGGGATTTGCGGCAGGGAATTATGCTGTTCTTCTTATTTATCCGAATTTGTACCAGTTTCGATCAAAATGGCCAAAGAACAAAACTTGTCATTAAATCCTACAAAGATATCAGGTGTATGCGGAAGATTAATGTGCTGTTTAAAAAATGAACAAGATACGTATGAATATTTAAACAGTAATTTACCGGAAGTAAATGAATATGTAACTACGAATGATGGATTACGCGGAGAAGTTCAAAGTGTCAGTGTACTTCGACAAATTGTAAAAGTAAAAGTCGAAGTTGATGGTGAAAAAGAATTACGGGAATATAAAGTAAAGGATTTGAAATTTAAGCAGCGAAAACGCCGGGTTAAAGTTTCAGCAGAAGAAATTAAAAAACTGTCTGCATTAGAAGATAAGGAAGGAAAATCGAAATTAGATGATACAAAATAGTAATCTTTATCCAGATGAACGTATTGATGAATTGCAGAGAAATGGTTATTGTATCATTCAAAACCCAAAGCGATTCTGTTTTGGAATGGATGCAGTTTTGCTCTCCGGATTTGCAAAGGTAAAGTCTGGAGAGCAAGTGCTTGATTTAGGTACAGGCACAGGAATTCTTCCAATTTTGTTAGAAGCAAAGACTGAGGGAAAGCATTTTACAGGATTGGAAATTCAGCCGGAAAGTGCTGATATGGCAAGAAGGAGTGTAGAACTCAATCATCTTGAATCTAAAATAAATATCGTGACAGGAGATATTAAAGATGCTTCCAAACGTTTTGGGGCATCTTCTTTTGATGTTATCACATCAAATCCTCCATACATGATTAGCAGCCATGGATTAAAGAATCAATATGGTGAAAAAACAATTGCCCGTCATGAGGTATTGTGTACATTAGAAGATATTATAAGAGAAAGTGCAAAAATTTTGCCGCCAAAAGGCCGGCTGTATCTCGTACATCGCCCTTTTCGTTTAACAGAAATTTTGTGTACAATGACAAAATACGGAATTGAGCCAAAACGTATGCAGCTGGTTTACCCGTATATAGAACGCGAGCCGAATATGGTTTTACTTGAAGGGCTACGTGGAGGGAAACCGAGGATGACAGTAGAAAAACCATTAATCATATATGAAAAGCCTGGAAAATATCGGAAGGAAATACACGAGATATATGGGTATTAGAATAAGATAGATGCTCTAAGTACTGTCGGCTGAGAGTATCTTAAACAAAATAACAGAAGCATATAAAAATGGATGGATAAGATACTTTTATTATGAAATTGCGAAAAAAGGAAAAGGGCAAACAAAAAGTAAACTTTATATGATTCTAAAGTGAAAAAAATATTTTTTACATGCAAAGTAAAAATATAGTTATTTATTTTATATTTAATAGATAGGTTATTGCTTTTATTTAAAATAAGTTTGTGTGAATTTATTAAATATAATTATGAAATATAAGAAAAAGAGACAAAAATTTAAAAATAATGAATATTTTTTCCGCTTATTATTTTCTAATAATGTAAGAAACAACTAATAGTTATTGGTACTGTTTGTTATTTAGGAAAGGAATGGAGTTTCTATGGCAGGAAAGTTATATGTATGCGCAACACCGATTGGAAATTTAGAGGATATTACATACCGGGTACTGCGTACTTTAAAGGAAGTAGATTGTATTGCAGCAGAGGATACGAGAAATTCTATTAAGCTTCTCAATCACTTTGGAATTCAAACACCTATGACAAGCTATCACGAATTTAATAAATTAGAGAAAGCATACCAACTGATAGAAAAGCTACGAAAAGGGATGAATATTGCACTAATTACGGATGCAGGTACTCCGGGAATCTCTGATCCAGGCGAAGATCTGATACGGATTTGCTATGAAGAAGGAATAGAAGTTACTTCATTACCTGGCGCATCTGCCTGTATAACAGCATTAACGCTTTCCGGATTGCCAACCAGGAGATTTTGTTTTGAAGCATTTTTGCCGCGGGACAATAAAAAAAGAGGAATAATACTTCAAGAGCTAAAAAATGAGACACGTACTATTATTTTGTATGAAGCACCGCATCACTTGAAGACTACATTAGTCGATCTAAGAGATGCATTAGGCAACAGACAGATTTCTTTGTGCAGAGAACTCACAAAGAAGTACGAGGAAGTTATGCGTACGACGATTGATGATGCGATAACGTATTACCAAGATCAACAGTCTCGTGGGGAATATGTCATTGTAATTCAGGGGAAATCTCAAGAAGACATTGAGAAAGAAAAGCAGCAAGAATGGAGTTCTATGGATTTAAACGAACATATGCAATACTACGAATCAAAAGGGATTTCACAAAAAGAGGCAATGCGGATGGTTGCTAAAGACAGAGGCTTGCCAAAACGTGAAGTATACTATCAGCTTAAGGTTGAGAAAGAAAACAAGGAATAAAGCGATAGATAAAAAATAAATGAAAAGGTATTATTTAAAGGGAAAAAGTATTGATTTCGATTTTCAAAAATAAGGCTGTTGGACGAAGCAGAAGGTACCGTATTTGCTGGCCTTTCTGCTTTATCCAACAGCTATGTAGAGGATTCTGGATTTTCTATTTGTTATTTTGTCGCAGCATAATATTTTGGCAGATATTTTTCTAAGATGTAAAATGGCGAAGATCCCATATCCAGGAGTGCTTTGTGAAACAACAGTTCTGAATAATCATTTCCGTAATATTCTTTTGCTTGCGATTTCAATTGCAAAAATTCTAAGTAGCCGATGTAATATTTTAAATAGTTTGCAGGATTTTCTATAATAGCTTGATATATATTAGAAATAACCGCAGTTTTTGTAATTCCATAGCCTCCAAGGAAATCTACAGTATCTGCTAAAGTCCATCCATCGTAATGAATTCCCATGTCAATTGTTGCATATAAGCTCAAAGTAGCATCTTGATTTAACATAAAAGCTTTTGCTATATTTGGATCAAGACCGGCATAATCATAAGAAAGCATCTCTACATAAGTCGCCCAGCCTTCTGTGTATCCTCCATGATAAAGCAGATAGCGGATAGGCGGAAGTTTTGCGGAGTAGGAATAAACGGTTTGATATAAATGCCCAGGATATCCTTCATGCGCTAATGTAGTAAATAGTTCAATATCATTGTATTGATTCCCTGGATTAATATAAATACAATTATTTTGAAATTGATCAATAGGTGCTGTTAAGTAAAAAGCAGGAGATAGAAAATCCTGAAGCTTTTGATTGACTAATTTGATCGTATAATCCGCATTCGGAGCTTTTGGAAATGCAGTTTTAATCTGATTTTTTAAATGTTCTAAAATAGCTTCTGGCGAACCATATGGCAGGACGCTGTAAGAGGCAGCAGCAGCCACTTTTTCTGCATCACTTTTCCGCGATGGACTCCATGCTGCGGTAGAATTATTTTGTGCAATCTTTGATGTAACTTTACTTAATTCAGATAAATTCTGCTCACGCTGCGCTGTTACCATTTGTTCTAGTTCAGGTATCGAGCGGTTTGAACCTGTGCTTGATTTTACAAGAAGCTCATAATATTTTTTACCATCTTCAAAATAGCAAAGTCCCTGCGGATTTTTACCAGTTTTTTTCAGTGATTTTAATACAGCAATAAGATGCTGATAAGCTGGATATACATGTTCCTTTAATACAGTGTGATTTTGTTTGATGAATTGTTCTTTTTCCTGTTTGGTTAGGTCATCTATCTCGTTAAGACGTTCAACAAAAGTGGTTTCCCAAAAGGAATCTTCCGAATTTTCTGGAAGAAATGCATGGCATTGTTTTATTAAATTGTCTACAGATTTTTGATTCATAAAAAGACCTTGTTTTGATTTTTCTTTTTCAAAATCGCAGACACTTGCAAAATAGGTATCATACTGTGAAAGAAGTTCCAAGTAATCTGTTACATCACTTTTTGTATGAAATGCGTATTCTGCTAATAAAATAGGATATTCGCTTTGTATCCCATTTGTAGAGCTGAGCAGTTCATGATAATAGTAATAAGGAGCTAGATCTAATTTCCGGTTTATATAGTCTTTTAAAATATCATAGGTTAATTGACTTGATGTAGACATCGAGGAAGGATCAAAACGATTGAGCTCATTTTTTAAATTTTCTATGGCCGCAAGTTGTGCGGCTTCAGAATCGTGAGAGAGATCTCCAAAAGTAATAGGATAATCGTTTATTTTTGCAGAATCAGGATCTGCCAGTGTATAATGTAAGTTTAATGTGTTTGTAGTTACTTCATTTTTAAAAATTTGATATAGAAAGGAACGAAAGTCTTTTTCATCTGTACTTTTTACAGCGCTGCTGGAAACTACATTTGAATTTGTTTCACGCATGTGAGGAAATACATTCAAACGAAACAGCCCAGCGATAAGCATAAAAGCGCAGAATGCATAGAATGGCGTTAAGAATAAAGCAGGAACTTTTGGTTTTTTGAAATTTTTATGGAAACATATTTTTTTCATAACACTCCAATGTAACTATTAGCAGTTAAAAAGGCTAAGTTTTACATATAACACTGATCTTGTTTCAATATATGACGAGTTATCTGTTTTATGCTTAAATCTGCATGCAAGCTGTCAGCAAAACAAAATGACTTTTTCAGCAGATGAAAACATATAATGCAAGAAATAGATAACGTAATGGTGATAAAATGAATTATTTATGGGGAGCAATGATTCTTACAGGAATTATTTACGCTGCGTTTAATGGGACATTGCCGGATGTAACGCAGGCAGCAATTGATTCTTCGAAAGAAGCAGTTACTTTGTGCATTACAATGACAGGCGTAATGTCTCTTTGGGTTGGACTTATGCGTATCGCAGAAAAATCAGGAATCATAAATCAGGCTGAAAGAAAATTATATCCACTTTTACATTTTTTATTTCCTAAAATACCTAAAAATCATCCCGCAGGGAAATATATTGCAGAAAACTTTATTGCTAATGTATTTGGACTTGGCTGGGCAGCGACGCCAGCAGGAATCCGGGCGATTGAGGAGTTGGAAAAGCTGGAGGAGAAACGCAGGGAAGGAAAATTTAAGAATGAGCTAGATAGAAAAGCCAGCAGGGGGCAGAAAAAGAGGAAGGTTCCTGTTATGTCCAAAGGGACAGCGAGTAACGAGATGTGTACGTTTTTGATATTGAATATTTCGTCGCTGCAGCTGATTCCTGTGAATATGATAGCCTACCGGAGTCAGTATGGGAGCGTGAATCCGGCAGGGATTGTGGGGCCGGCGATTGTGGCGACGATGGTGAGTACAATTGTGGCGATTATATTTTGTAAAATTATGAACAGAACAGAATGATTTAAAATTGAAAAAGATAGCAGAAGTGTTCATAATATGATTATATACATTATGATAATATCGTAGAAAGGAAAATAAATAAGATGAAAGATTTTTCACATTGGATTGAATATGAAGGAGCATCAGAAGGAAGTGGAAGAAGTGAAAAATTATGGTTAATGAACCCAGATACAAATCAAACAGGATTATTTAAATATAAAAAGGATGCAGAAACAACAGATCATGCATCAGAATGTATTGCGAGTGATATTGCAAGATTAATTGGAATCCCATGTGCGAAATTTGAGATAGGCATGTTGAAAGGTAGGGAGGGTTCGATAAGCTATAATATTGTTGAAAGTAGAGGTACAATATTAATAGAAGGGATTTATTGTATAAGTTTGCTGTATCATAATTATGACGCTGAAAAACTTATAGATATTAAGACTGGCGAAAAATATTCACTGGAAATGATAGAAAAAGCATTGAATAAATTTGAACTTTTTGAAGATTTTTTAGATATTGTAGTTTTTGATTATTTAATTGGAAACACGGATAGGCATCAAAGTAACTGGGCTTTTTGCCTGAAAGACAAAAATATAACATTAAGTCCGCTATATGATAATAGCTCATCACTTTGTGCATATGTATCTGAAGCTAAAATTGATCAATATTTGGGAAAGGATCAGATGTTGTGGAGTTCGTTGGTAGATACAAAATCAAAATCACTGATTCGAATTTCTGTTAATGATCAAAAGTTGCCAACTCATGCAGAGGTGTTGAGATTTCTAAAGGAAGTATACTACGAACAGACAAAGAGTATAGTAAATAACATAGAAAAATTTGTGACAGAGGAGAATATTTGTGATATACTTAATAAATATGATGAAGTTTTAACAGAGAAAAGAAAAACATTAATAAAAAAGTATCTTTTGTCTAAAATAAATATTATGAATAACATTTATAAAGGGAAGGAGTAGAGAAATGTCACAAAAAGATGGAAAAGATTATTTATATTTAATCTGGAAATCTGAGCAATCCAGAAAACAATATGTAGTTGGTCAGCTGGTAAAGAATGAACAGTTTGAATTTCAATATGTTAAAGACATTAAGGATGCAATAAATGACGGCTTTACACCTTTGCTGTGCTTTCAAGATATTAACAAAGTATATACAGACACAAAACTGTTTTCTGTTTTTGCAAGTCGTTTGCCGGATAAAAAAAGAAGAGATATTCAAAATATTTTGAAGAAATATGGTTTAGAAGAGTTTGATGAATATATGCTGTTGAAAAGGAGCGGAGCAAGATTGCCGATTGACAGCCTTGAGTTTATAGATCCAATACTAAATATGGATGGAAATGGCAAGAGAATTTTTTTTATTGCAGGCGTTAGGCATTATCTAGATTGTAATGGTGATAAATGTGTAGATTCTATTACAGTTACAAGAGGTGATGAAATTGTATTAAAGAGAGAAACGGATAATCAATATGATCAATATGCTGTTCAGATGCTGGATATATCAGGGCACATTCTTGGTTATGTTCCAAGATATTATAGCGAAGGAGTGTCCAGAATGTTGATTGATAATAAAAGAGTTACATGCCACGTTTATAATGTTGATAAGAATAAAAATTGTAATGAATGTATAACGGCCATTATAAAATTTGAGCATTAAATATGCATTTAGAATCGTTAAAGACAGAGAGTTTCAGGCTCTCTGTTTTAATATCTAAATAATAATGATCTTTAGAAAATGAAAATTTAGAGCAGATTATTTATGATTGCAGTTTAACAGCAGAAATAATTTAGCAAAAAAATTAGAATATACCTTCCATTTAGTAAAAAAACATGGCATAATAGTTTTAAAATCGTATTATGATAGAAAGAACTATGATATCTAAAATCTATAAGCGACAATTGCTTGATCATATTGTGCAATATACATTTTTAGGATGCTCAGTAAAATCTTTATTAGTAAAAAATTTTTTTAAGTAAGAAACTCTATTAATAAGAAACTTTATCAATAAGAAACTCTATCAATAAGAAACGTTATAATATAAGAAACTTTATAAATAAGAAACGTTATCAGTAAGAAACTTTAGAAGGTTGTACAAGTAGGGAAAAGCGTTTTATTGACTTTAAGAAAAAGACGGTATAGGTAGGAATAGAATCATAATGCGATGATAAAGGGTGGAATATAATGTATCTTGGGAGTGCTGCATGTTTGATAGTATGTAGCTGGCCCCCCTAAGATCAAGTCAAGCATGCAGACTCTATCATAGAGTCAAATGATTTAAAAATGAGGAGGGATTTCGTATGTATTTGAAAAAGTGGAAACATACAAAAAAGGTAATTTCACTTATGGTAACTGTCTCAATGCTGTCCTCTGCGATGGGCACAACAGTGGCAGCTGAATCGGTTCGATCAGATAACCAGCCTATTATGGAGGAAGAATTTGAACAGCCTGCGTTAAATAACCAGCTGGTTTTACAGGAAGAATCGAAACTGCGCTTATTAGACAGCCAGCCTGAGATATCGATACCTACAACAATTAGTTCGTCAGGTGTAGATGTCATAGAGCCAGGCACTCCATCTGGCGGAGAGGGGGATACAAACTCAGGCCAATTGCCGGATGACTCTGCTGCATCAGATAAATCTGGAATACCAACCTATCAAGAAGTGTACGATAGTATGATTAAATTGCAAGATCAAAATGAATACAAGGAAGGGACAACGTGGACAAATTTTGAACCTTATGGTACAAATTCAGTTGAAAAGGAATACAGGTGGAAAGGCGGAAAAATACTGGGAAATGTAAGCAGCGGGGTTGGCTGTGCAGCATTTGTATTTATATTAAGTGATGAGGCTTTTGGTGAGCTGCCAGCAAGAGTTTTATATGATAATGATAAATTTAGCAGCGTAAAAGTAGGCGATATACTGCGGATTAATGGCAATTCACATAGTGTAATTGTACTGAGGAAAACCCCGGCAGGCGTGATTGTTGCTGAAGGAAATTATAGTGGTACTGTTCACTGGGGACGTGTATTAACTAAAGATGAAGTAAATCAAGCAGATTTTATTGTAACACGTTATCCACAGGGTTACAGCGAAGAAGATAATCCTGAAAGCAATGAACCAGATCAAACCGGAACAATAGGCAGTCTGA
Source organism: uncultured Eubacterium sp. (assembly GCA_947385105.1). GTDB lineage: Bacteria > Bacillota > Clostridia > Lachnospirales > Lachnospiraceae > Eubacterium_J. Next base: position 6,475 of record CANDJR010000035.1, on the reverse strand, counting down.
GCTGGACACTGACAAAAGGAGGAACACTCAAAATTTCCGGCAATGGAGCTATGGATAATTTTGATGATGCAGAGCCTGCATGGAGCAGCCTTACCTACCATACAATTATAATCGAAAATGGGGTAACAAGCATCGGAAACCGTGCGTTTTATCAGAGTAACGCATCGACTGTATATCTCCCTGCCAGCTTGACAAGCATTGGTCAGCAGGCGTTTTATAGCGCACAAATTGTTTCTGTAACTATTCCTGGTACAGTTGAAACGATAGGGAATTCTGCTTTTCAAAATTGTTCGAAACTAGTTTCTGTGTCTGTGTCCGAAGGTGTCAAAACAATTGGTGAAATGGCTTTCAAAGGTTGTGAGATCCTTAAGTATATGGATTTTCCAGCTAGTATTACTGAGCTATGCGAAGGGGCATTCATGGAATGCAAAGAAATGACTCGCGTAAGATTTAAGCCTGGAAATTCAAAGGTTACGATTGGTGATTATTTATTTGCAAGATGCTGGGCTTTGACAGATGTCACATTGCCTGCAAATGCAGATTGTATCAGCTCTGGTATGTTTACAAAATGTAATATGCTTGCGAAACTGTATATTCCAGAAGGAATAACAGAACTTAGAGTAATGGATAAGGAGCAGATTGCTGCCGGACCATTTTGTGAAAAAATGTTAGAAATAAATTTTGCTGGCAGTGAAGCGAAATGGAACAATGAACTTCAGGGACAAATTGCCTTGACTCGTTCGGGCTGTATAAATACAAAGGTCAACTTTGGCGTTGAGTTTCCGAATCCATTTGCCGAGGATCCAAATGATCCGGGTGATATGATGGGAGGGCATCAGCATAACTGGTCTGCTGCAGAGTGGAATCATGACGAAAACGCTCATTGGCATGAATGCAGTGTGCAGGGCTGCCCTATTACGAACAATAGTGATAAAGACAGCTATGCGCAGCATACCTATGGCAGCTGGGTAGTTGACGTAAGTGCGACTTCTTCTCAAAATGGAAGTCAGCACAGGGATTGTACTGTTTGTGCTTATCGTCAAACAGAAAGCATCCCTTCCAGCGGTTCTGGAAGTTCGGGAGGTTCTGGTAGTTCAGGAGGAGGTTCCTGGGGCGGAGGAAATTCCGGCGGCTCATCAGGCAGTTCTGGTAATAATACTGTAAAACCAGTTGAGCCAGAAAAACCAACAGAACCAGAAAAACCAGATGATAATACAAACAATGGAGATGACAGTAATACAAATGGGGATTCATCCAATGGTTCTGGAAATGACAGTACGAATCAACCAGATGATTCTGAAAATACTGACAGCGATCAAAAACAATTGAAGTCTAAGTTTAAAAAACGCTTAAAAACTGAGCTGAAACAGCAAATTAAGTCTAAACTGAAAATAAAATTGAAAAAGCAGCTGAAAACGGAATTAAAGCTGCAGTCAAAAGCAAAACTGAAAAAGAAGCTGAAGGTGCAATTAAAGCCACAGCTGAAAACAAAATTGAAAAAGAAGCTGAAAAAACAATTTGGGGAGGAATTAGGAAAAGATTTTTCTCGTTTGTTTGATAAACAGTTTCAGGCACAATACAGTGAGCTGTTTCAAGAGCAGTTCAATGCACAGTATAAAAAGTACAAAAATTCCATTGCCAAAGGCGATATTTGATGAATTTTTGCATGTTACTGAGAAACGGAGTGAACAGTAACAAAAAAGCGAATGATGCATTAGAAATTTCATTAAAAATAAGGCAGCTGAAAGCTGCCTTATTTTTTAAACTTGACCGTATTATCTTTTATGCAGACGGAAAGCTTGGACTAGCTGTTTAAGCACACTGGCCTGGGTACTAAGTTCCTGGCTGCTTGCTGCGCTCTCTACTGCTGTAGAAGAATTCATCTGCACGACACTGGAAATCTGTCCAATTTGTTCTTGGATCTGTTCTACTGCTTCTGATTGCGTTTGTGCATCGGAGGCAATCCCATTAATCGTTTCCACAATATCATGTGCACCCATTACAATATTTTGCAGCTGCTGTGCAGTAGCGTCTGCAATGAGAGTTCCTTGATTTACTGCCATAATTGAGCGTCCAATCAGTTCCGAGGTCGATTGTGATGCCTCAGCGCTCTTGGCTGCCAAGTTGCGGACTTCATCAGCAACTACTGCAAATCCTTTGCCCGCTGAGCCAGCACGAGTAGCCTCTACAGCAGCGTTTAAAGCAAGGATATTGGTTTGGAAAGCAATATCTTCTATTGTCTTTATAATTTTTTCGATTTCATTGGAATTATCGGTAATTTCTCCCATAGCAGTAATCATTTCCTGCATCTTTTGGTTTCCTTCTGTAAGCTGACAACCCATCTCATTTGTCTGTTCGCGTGCACGCTGGACATTTTCAGCAGTTTGCCTTACACTAATTGTAACAGAGCGCATTGTTTCTTCCAATTCTTCGATAGAGCTGGACTGTTCCACAGAACCCTGGCTGAGTGTTTGAGAGGCAATAGATATTTGCTCGGAACCAGTTGAGACATATTCTGCGCTTGAGACAATCTGTCCAACTGTGTGATTCAGTTTTTGAAGAATATCATCTAAGGATGTACGGATATTTACAAAATCACCGACATATTCTTGCGTCATCTGCGCTGTCAGATCGCCGTCAGCGATCGACTCAAGCATATTTGATATTTCTCCAATATAGTTTCTCAGACGATCAATAGTATGGTAAAAGCTTCTTGATAAAACACCGATTTCATCGTTCGATTTAATTTCTACTGTTAAATTTTGCGGTTCATTTAATCCCAAATCTCCCTGCTCCAATGTTTGTGCTAATTTAGTTAAGCGGTAAAGAGGATGGGAAACGGTCTTTTTTATATAGGCCCCAATAATGAGAATTCCTAAAATAATAAGTATGATGCCTGCGACACAAGAAAGTTTCACTGTCAGGCTAATTTGGCTCAAGGCAGAAGACATAGAGATTCCGGCAAAAAGCAGTCCGTTGACTTCGCCATCAGCATCATATGTAGGGACATATGAGCAAAGATGCTTTTCTCCTAAAATAGTGGCCTGACCCACATAACTTTTACCTTCTTCTAAAACAATCTTGGCAATATTATCAGACAGGCGGGTACCTACAGCTCTCTGTCCGTTTTGCAGAATCGTAGTATATGCGCGTTCATTACTATGAAAAATAGTGAACTCGCAGTCCATTTCTTCTTTCAGGGCATCTAAAAGCTCCGTCTGATCATCATCGGGGTGGTCAGCTAATTCATAGGCCAGGACATTTGTGCCGCTGACACATTGATCTTGCATAATGGACATGGTAAGACGATAGAACATCAGTACACACAGCACCACAACTAAGGTGATGCTCACGCCCAACATTGCCGCAACCAGGTTCCCTACCTTGCGGCCAATTCGTTTGATCTTTTGTTTCTCTTTTCCAGTGTGTGCAATAGGTGCCATAAGTTTCACTCCCAATTCATTATTTGGAATCTATAGGATTCCCGTCTCGTATCACCAATCATAACATATATGATGATAAACTGGTGGACGATAGGCTATATTCTTCAGTGTACCATATTTTTCTCATAAAGAAAAGTATTTTTTAGGAAGGAAACGGCCGTTTCTATGATGATTTCTACAACGAGAAATCAAAGCTCAAATATTGAAAATCAAGTATAAATATGATAGAATCTAATCGATTAAAAAATGTCAAAATGAAATGACATTAGCATAGTTTATCAAAAATAATGCATTAGAGAGAGGAAACTGACAGCTATGGGAGAAATTATGAAGAATCGAAAGCTAGCCTCAAGAATCAGTATTCTTACGACAGTTATCACATTGATTGGTATGCTTGTGCTTTGGTCAATTATTGCATTTAGTACAGAAAAGATGGTCCGAAATGATATTACAGACCAGATGACAAATGCAGTAGAGTCAAGAGCAGTCATTATTGACGATTATGTGACATCTGCAGAAGAATATCTAAAAGCATTTGCTTTAAGTGGTGAGGTAAGGGATCTATTAGCAGATCCAGACAACCCGCAATTGTTAAACGACGCAAAACAATACACGATTGATTTCGCTGATGTCAAAGGTATCTTTGAGGGGTTATATATTGCAGATACCAATACATATGTTCTAACACATACTGCGCCAGAAGCAATTGGTATTACGACTAGGGAAGGAGAATCTTTGAAAACGTTCCAAGATACAATTTTGTCCAATCGTAATCTAAGCAATCTTGGTATTATGGAATCGCCGGGAACGGGAAATATGGTTATTTCTATGTATTATCCTGTATATGAAGGTGAAACATGTATTGGATATGTAGGTGCAGGGGTTTACGCAGATCGGTTGATGGACGCATTGCTTGATTTAAAATTACAGGGACTTCCAGACAGTAAATATGTATTTATCAATGCAGAAACAAGCGTATATCTATATCATGAGGATGATGCCTTATTAAATACAGAAGTAAAAGATCAGGGACATCTTGAGATTATAAATTCTACGAAAAAAGACGGCGGAACCGAGGCAGAAGCATATACGTATCGGGATGAAAACGGAAAAAAACAACTTGCTGTATATAAATATTTGGATAGCAGAGGCTGGATTTTTATGGTTCAGTCTAATTCCGCAGAAGCTTACCGCTCTGTTGGCCAAGTACGATTACTGATGGGGGCAGTGTGTGCAGCAGTAGCAGCCATAATTATTTTTGTTACGTTATTTATTTTAAGTAAGACAGGAAAAGAATTGATGGTTGTTGAAGATGCGATAGAAAAATTGAGTGAATTTGACCTTACTGCTGACAAAAAGTTAGAGCGGTTTTACGATAGAAAAGATGAAATAGGTATGATTGCACGTGCAGCACATCTTGTATGCAGTCATTTAAAAGCGGCAATCGAAGATATTGAAAGAATATTAAGCGAAATTGCAGACGGCAATTTGGCAGTTGATGTAGAAAAGAATGAAGCATATTATATCGGCAGCTTGAAGATGCTGACAGGCAGTTTGCAGGCAATTCGTACAAAGCTTACAAAGATTGTGAGTGAAATTACGAATGTTTCTACTCAGGTAAATGCAGAAGCAGAGCAGGTATTATCCAGAGCGGACTCTCTATCACATGGAGCTGTAGAACAGTCACAGTCTGTGCAGGCGCTTGGAGAAGCAGTCAGTAACATTGAGCTGCAAGTAGATTCTACTGCAAAGTTTGCAAGCCGTGCAAAAGAAGAAAATATACAGACACATCAAAGGATTGAAACATGCAGCAATGATATGCTTGCACTCATGAATGCAATGCGTACCATTGACGAAAAGTCGAAAGAAATTATTAAAGTAGTTAAAACAATTGAAGATATTGCTTCACAGACGAATATTTTATCATTGAATGCAGCGATCGAAGCAGCACGCGCGGGTATGTCTGGAAAAGGATTTGCAGTTGTGGCAGACGAGGTACGCATGCTTGCTGGTCAGTCCGCAGAGGCAGCAAGAAGTACTGCATTGTTAATTGGAGAAACAGTCGCAGCAGTGGAAACTGGCAGTCAGATTTCAGATGTGACAAATCATGCACTGCAGGAGGTTGTTGAAAGTGCGAAAAACGTATCAGATGCCGTTACATCGATCTTTGAAGCTACGGAAGATCAGTCTCTGGCAGTAGAACAGATTTCAAAAGAACTGCAAAGTATTTCTGATGTTGTAAAAAGTAACAGTGATGTTGTCAAAGATTCTGCTGCGGTTAGTGAAAAAATGTCAGAACAGGCAGCAATGCTGCAAAACCAGGTATCTAAATTTGTTACTTCTGTTACTGTTCACACCAGGGATTTGCATTGACTGCAACGTGTATGTTCAGCCATGCGTGAATGCAGTCCTTTGCCGCAGGCAAACTTCCAATGGACTGTATTCAGTTACTGTGAGCACCAAAGGTGTGAATAGTAACTTACTTCTTAATGAAAAAGAGGATTTATTATATATATATTGCACAAAACAAATGACTATGCTATTATAAATATAGTTATTTATAAAATTGGAAACGTACAGATTCTTGTAAATACAAGCTGAATATTATCGATGCATGTATTTTACAAGAAGGCTGTACGTTTTTTGTTTCATGTATTTGATTCTATTTTAAAAGCAAGGGGGAGATAAAAGATGGGGAATACTGGAATTGATATTCGCAAAATAGCACTTCCAAAAGGAGGAGGGTCATTTCAGGGGCTGCAAGGGCCAGGCGTAAATTTATTTACTGGCTGTACAGAGTTTGAAATTCCCATTTATATATCAGCCTGCAGGGAAAATACGCCCAAATTAAGCTTGCATTATAGATCAGTATCTGGAAATGGCGTATTTGGAATGGGATGTTCACTGATATGGACAAGACCACAATAATTTAAGCGGAGTTGCTGACAATACCACGCTTTATTCACCGGACACATAGATTTTGAACATCGAAAATGCAGCGGAGACTATGACAATCTCCGCTGCATTTTTTG
>CANDJR010000034.1 GCA_947385105.1 uncultured Eubacterium sp. | reverse complement strand
TCACAAATCTGTGGTGCAAAACCGTGTATCCCCTTGTTCACTGAGGGTAACATTGCAAATGAATCACAAAAAAGCACCTAAACCATTTTGGCTTAGATGCTCTAAAACAAATCACTGCTTTTTTCTAGACCATAGCTTTGATTTCTTCTTGCAAAGTCTTAAAATTACAAAATTTTTCTCCCTGCGACATATTTCGCATACACTTCCCTATCATCTGCAAGATAGATCATCCTCTCCAGCCGCTGTTGTACATCCAGCGTCTGCGGATGTCCAAGTCTATGATCGTCCAAAACAATTGCGTCCATTTCATATTCCGGCTCAAAACTGCCTGCTTTTCCAAAAAATGAACCGCCGCCTTTGGATGCCATATAAAATACTTCGGATGCTGTCAACGGCTGCAAAGAGTCGTCTGCAAGCCGCCAGCGCAATTTGGATGCCTGAATTGCATGTGCCATCGCCCGGAACAAAAAGTCCGCACTTCCCCCTGCCACATCACTCCCAATACCGACATGCAGTCCTTGTTCTAAAAATGTCCGGATTGGAGCAATCCCAGAAGACAGATTCATATTGGATTCCGGGCAGTGTGCTATATACACACCATTTTCTTTCATACGGGCAATTTCCCGTTCATCAGAATGCACGCAATGCGCCATCACTGTTTTGCAGTCTGCGCCAAACAAGCCAAAGCGATCATACGCGTCCCCATAAAATTCTGATTCTGGACACAGTTCCTGCACCCAGGCAATTTCTCCATGATTTTCTGATAAATGGGACTGCACTGCAAGCCCGTATCGAAGCTGAAGCATCTTGATCTTTTCCATCAATTCATCTGAACAGCTTGGAATAAATCTAGGCGTCAGAATTGGCCTCGTATTTTGGTAATGGCGGTGTTGCACATCTTTGATCCATTCCAATGTTTCCTCTGCAGACGCGTCCGTCCCTTCACACAAATAATCCGGACAATTGCGATCCATATTCACCTTACCCGTAAATGTCACTAGTCCTGCAGCTTCTAAAAGATCCATCAAAAGAAGCGTAGCCTCACGGTGTACAGTGGCAAAAACGCAAGCGCGCGTTGTTACCCCTCTGCGCATGCTGTCCACAAAGATCTCATACGCTTTTTTTGCATATTCAAGATCCTGAAATTTTGCTTCTTCAGGAAATGTATTTGTCTCCAGCCAATCCAAAAGCTCCATATCCATCCCAAGCCCGCGAAATGAAAACTGCGGCGCATGAATATGCAAATCCGAAAGTCCTGGTATAATCAAACGGTCACCGTAATCCTCGACCATTTCTTGTGCATAGGATTCTGGCAGTTTTTCATATACGCCCTCAATCTGGTTGTCTGTATATACAAGATAACCTTGTTCTGCCACTTCAAATTTATCACTCGTCTTCGTAAATATAATATTTCCTTTTAAGATCTTAACCTGCTCGTTCATATTCATCCTTTCCGCAGCCGTTTGCCGATACCGCCAGAGCAAAACCAGCCTGTTTATTGTTCTGCAAGCGGCTGCTTTTGATATAGATTCCGCTTTTTCGCCCAGATTTCTTATCCCAGCGTCATAAATGCATAACGAATCACAAATATCACCGCAATGATCCAGGTCAGAGCACGGATTTCATTTACCTTGTTTGTCAAAAGTTTGATCAGACAATAGATAATCAGGCCAACTGCTACCCCGTTTGCAATCGAATACGTAAATGGCATAAATACTATCGTACAAAAGGCCGGAAGTGCATTTGTCATATCCGAAAAATCTACATCCTTCATATTCCCAAGCATCAGTACGCCGACAAAAATGAGAGCTGGAGCTGTTGCAGCTGCCGGAACCACACTAACAAATGGCGCAAAGATAATCGATGCTAAAAACAGCAATGCTGTTACAAAGCTGGTCATTCCGGTTCTGCCGCCTGCTGCAATTCCTGCACTTGATTCTACCACAGTTGTAACTGTAGAGGTACCAACCATTGCGCCTGCTGCTGTAGAAACCGCATCGCACATCAGTGCTTCGCGCATATGTAAAATCTCGCCGTCCTTGTCAATCATACCAGACTGCTTTGCTGCCCCCATCAGCGTTCCAATTGAGTCAAACATATTGACAAGGGAAAAGCTAAGCACCAGCATAGTTACTGTCATAATAGTTTCCGGAAGATTTTCTCCGGAAAACAGCCCGGCAAAGTCCATTTTAAATAACGATACTTCTGTAAAATCCTGAAATTTAGCCCCCAAGTTCATATCAAATGACGATAATTTGGTAACCCCAAGCGGAATACCTACAATCGTAGCCGTCACAATTCCAAATAAAATCGAACCCTTCACATTTCTTGCCTGTAGCACACCGATTGTCACAAGGCCGACCACTGCTACCAGTGCACCGCAGATCAGCGTAATATCTCCGTCTTCGCTTCTCCACTGCGCAAAATCTACCATACTAACCAGTGTGGAAGGATTGCTGATTACAAGTCCTGCATTTTTCAGTCCGATAATCGTAATAAACAATCCGATTCCCGGTGTAATCGCCGTCTTGACGGCATCTGGTATGGAACGGATAATTGCCTCCCGCAGCCCTACAACTGTAATCACAATAAAGAAAATACCAGATAGTAATACGATCACAAGTGCCTGGTTATAGCTGTACCCCATTCCAAGTACAACCGTATACGCAAAAAACGCATTCAGTCCCATTCCGGGTGCTTGTGCAAACGGAACTTTAGCATACAGGGCGCAAAGCATAGTTCCGATAAACGCCCCAATACAGGTGCCGATAAACACACCGTTTGAGATTTTGGATGCCATATCCGCATCCCCCAAAATCATATATGGGTCTGCAAGAATCTGCGGGTTTAGGATCAAGATATATGCAACCGTGATAAATGTTGTCACACCTGCGAGAATCTCCGTCCGCATTGTTGATCCACTCTGTGAAATCCCAAAAAAATGTTCAAAAAAACGATCCCCTTTTTTCATGTAGCTTCCTCTCTTTCACATGGTGTCCTGCTGGATATGTGCCGCTCAAAAACCACCGACAAAACATACGATCTTTCAGCCGTCCGAAACCACACAGGCTGCGCCTGCTTTTTTCGAAAGTATCGGTTTATCAGAGCATATCATGTAAAAGTGCATAAAAATGGGGGCTACCAATCAGAAACTGCACAAATACAAAAAAGAGCGACAACATAAAAAATAATGTAGTCAACTCTTTACGGCAGTTGGTAGAAACGCTGAACCAATTTTCAGCTTATACAAGATTTAGCAGTTAGATTATTAAGTTATTTCTAAAATTATAGTATAAAACCGATTTTTTGTCCATCTTCGTTATTACTAAAAAATATTCAGATTTTTTGGTAAAATGTTACAAAATTCTACAGATTTCTCAGGAAAGTATGTGATATTTTTTTGATACAGCAAGAGGCTGCTGTTTGATAGAGGAAATATTCTATCTACAGCAGCCCCTAAGAAAAAAGTATTGGCGCCTAAAATTTATTATTTCAGCTTGTATACTGTATATGTGACAGTACCATCTTCATTTAACAAAAAGGTCTCCATATAATAGGAATCATCTGAACCCCAATAGCCGCCAACCTTAAATTTCTCATCACCTGAAAAGCAATCTGACATTCTCATCTTGCCTTTGGTGCCACCTCCTCCTTTTTGCTTAAATTTATAAGAAATATTATTCTCTTGATCCGGTTTGCAAATCTGAACGCTGTTTGCTATTTTTTTTGCATATTGATCAATATTTTCTTCTGTAATCTTCTTAATCGTTTCTGCTACTGTGTTTATTCCTTGACTTTTATTCACTGCCTCTTGTTCTTTGCCATCCTCTTGCTGTTCATCTCCAAATAATTCTTGTTCCATTTGGTCAATATATGCTTTTGCAGCTTCTGGATCCGCTGCCGAAGCGTCTATTGGCAGCTGAAACAGTGCATTTAACCCGCTGTAAGCTTCATTCCTTGTAATTTCCCCACTCTCTTTGTCAAACTGATAAGCTTCGTTATTATAAAAGGTACTGTCAAGTACACACAAATAGAGCCCTCTGTCTGCAAACTTTTCTACATTATCGCACTCTGCTATTCGGTATAAGATGCCGTCCTCTACCATTTCTTGATATCCGCCGCTCATTGTAAAAGCGTTATACCATACTGGATCCAATCCTCGAATTAACGGCGAAACAAAAAATTCCATATCTGCATAGGCATCTTCACTCGTCTTAGCCATTGGCGTACCATCTGCATGCTTGATTGCCACAACACTATAAGTTTTATCCAGTTCCAGTTGCACCCCTTCTTCATCAAACGTTGGGTTCACGGATAAATCTTTTCCAGAAATCAAACCCATAAGCGTGACGTCATATTCTCCGTAACTTTGTGTTTCATTGACTAAGACTGCATCTCCTTTGGCAAATGCATCTGCTAATTTTGTCTGTCCAAACTCCTCTGCTACGTTTTGCGGCGACAAATATTTCCATGCCGCAAATGCCGTAATGGAACCGCATCCTAATACAATTGCAGCTGCAAGCGCTGCTGCTGGAACTCTACGCATTGTTTTTTTTGTATTTTCTCTCATATCTTCCCGCTCCTTTGCCTGTCTTACAATTTTTTGATTTAACCAAATATCCGGTTCATCCTTTGGAGTAAGGGCATGTTTTAATAATTCATCCAATTTATCATCCATTTAAAACATCCTCCAATTCTTTTTCCAACCGTTTTCTTGCCTGATACAGCCTGCTTTTGACTGTCCCTGCCGGAATTTTCAAAATTCCGGCAATTTGGCGCGTTGAAAGATCTTCCATATAAAATAAAAGCACAATTACCTGCAGCTGTTTTGGCAAGCGTCCAACTGCCTGCCTGACCAGCTCTTGTTTTTCTTTGCCCAAGACTTGCTGTTCGGGCGAAAATTCTTCCGGCGCACAGATTGGTACATCCTTTTCGTCTACAATGGACTGGATATCTGCAATCCGTTTTCTCCAGGCAAATTTCCGCTTTCTATTTTTCCAAATACCAACTGCAATAGACAACAGATAACTTTTTGTCTGATCGGTAGCATTTATTTTTTCACTCAGCTCTACTGCTTTTAAGAAAGTATCCTGATAGAGATCATCCGCCTCCTGCTGGCTGCCGGCAAGATGTCTGCAAAACGAGTAAATATCTTTTCCATACTCATTAATGCATGCTTCTAATTCCTGTTTTGTCACGTTTGTTCTCCACTTCTAAGACGTCTTTTTTTCCGCGCAAAACGCCAAGTGCGCATACTTACATGCATATTTAGCGGCTTTTGCGGGGGTCAAATACCCTGATGCTTGCAGATTGTCAGCCTAATGACCTGAAGCTTTACAGTGTTGTTTGTTAGCCTGATGCCTTTCTGCTTTACAGCGTTGTTTGTCAGACGATGCCTTTCTGCTTTACAGCGTTGTTTGTTAAATGATGCCTTTCTGCTTGCAGCAGAGTATTTGACGGAAGGGATCACTGTTTTGCCCTTCACTTATATATGGTAACAACTTTGCAAATGGTTCAAAGTTTTAAAAAAAAGATCGCAACATCAAGCTACATATAAAAAAGGCTATCGGAAAATCTCTTTTTTCCGACAACCTCTTTTATTTGGCCAAAAGCAATCACGCGAACGGATGCTTTTTTCTCCTTCCCTTTACATGCTTTACGAAACTGCACTTCAAAAGTAAGGAAAAACAAGCTACATTATTTTCATAAAAACTACATCATCTTCATACAAGCTACATCATTTCGATAAATGCTGCAACCCGCGTATGTAACTGCCCAATATCTTGCTGCGAGTAATCTGTTTCAACATTCAGATATGGCACATGCTTTTGTTCTGTTACAAACTTTCGGATTGCCGCTCCTTCAATATTATAAGTATGGCATGCCTGAAGTGTCATTTCGACAACCCCATCCGCCTTGTACTCGTCAATCAGTCTGCCCAGCAGTTCCAAACGATTTGGATTCGGCGTCATGACAGAACAGCCAATATCTAAATATCTCCTTGCAATTGCATCGTATATGTCCTCTGCATCCTCGTCTACCAGTGTATCATATGTCTTTGCCCCTGTACAGTTTTCAAATGTAACTACAATCCCGCCGTTTTCCTCTACCGCTTTAATCACCTTTTCTGTAGCGCCGCCAATCGGACATCCGGTAATTATGATACGAGGCTTCTTTTCCTGCATCTTTCCTTGTGCATATTCGCTTTTAATTTTTTCTATTAATGCATTCACTTGCCCAGGAATGGCCTTTTTATCAAATTGAAACGTACTTCCATATAATACATGGAATAAATCATGGCCGCAAATCGGCGCTGGATCCAATTTCATGAGTTCGTATAGATTGCGAAGTGCACGTCTGTAATCATTTTGCACCTTAACTGCCTCGCGAATCTTTTCCTCCGTAATTTCCACCTGGAATTTTTCCTCTAAATATTCTTTAAAGCGTAAAATCTCGCTTTTCCACAGCTTCAGCGCTTCTTCGCCTTGTGTATTTGGCAGCTCCATTACAAATACATCCTTAAATTCAGACATAAATTCGTACATTTTTTTCTTGCCGTCACAAGTTGTTTCACCAACCACTACATCAGAAAAATAAAAGAACGGACATTTATCTGTCTTTGCAAACCCATAGCTGGATTTTATCAATGGGCATAAATTTTTTGGCAAATCTTTTTCTGCTTCCTGAATCGTTTCATCTGAAGTCGAGCACAAGCCTACTGTAGCTGCGCCTGCTGCATTTGCAATTTCCTGCGGAAAATAGGTACAATAAGCACCAACTACCGGCACGCCTTGATCCTTTAACTCTTTTACTGCTAAAAATGATTTTTGTCTTTGTTGTGCAAATTGTTCAAATACTTGTGGTAATTGTGTAATAATCTCCATGAGGTTCCTCTCTTTCCAAACTGGATTTTGTGTATTTTATGGGCGTACAATACGTGCCGCTGTTTCCATTGTTTCTACAATTTCGTACATGTTTGTGACAGTGCCGACTGCCAGCTTGTCCTTGAGTCCATAAAAATCAAGGCAAGTGCCGCAAGTCATAATCTGAACGCCCTCTGCTTCTAGTACTTTAAAGTCTTCGATAGAATCAGAATCTTCACATGTCAAGTAAGCGCCCGAATTATAACATACAATCGTCTGCGGCAGCCTATCTTGCTTTGTCAGTGCAAATATAAATGCTTTCATCAGTGATCTGCCTAACTTTTCGTCACCGCTTCCCATCACATTTGCACTCAGCACAACAATGAGCCCCTCTTTTCTGGCATCCGGGCTGCAGGCTACCTCCTCTTTTGGTTCGTTTGCGTCATCTTTCTGCGCCGCGTCTGCAGACGCATCAGTACATACTTGAATCGTAACCTCGTACTCTTTTTCCGCCTTTTTTTCGCCAACAGCCTGCATTCCTTTTTGTGCTGCAAATTTCTGCAAATTCTGCACAGCAATCTCATTATCAGCTAATACGGTCAAAATCCCATCTTCCTTAAATTCTGCCAATGCTTTTTTTGCATTTACGACTGGCAAAGGACATGCAAGCCCTCTGGCGTCTACGATCTTTTTTTCCATGTTATCCTCCTAATCTTCTGCCAATTCCCGAACTGCTGCAATCGCTGCTTCTACCTGCTCATTTGTATTATAATGAGAAAAACTAAACCGTACTGCTCCTTGTTCTGTCGTACCAAGCGCCTGATGCATCAGCGGTGCACAATGCGCGCCAGGGCGGGTAGCAATCTGATAACTAAAAAACAGTTCATCGCTTACTTTTGAAGAATCATAATCTTTTATGTTTAATGATACAATCGGACAGCGCAGGTTGTCTGAAAAATCTCCATATACAGTGACCCCGGCAATCTTTGTAACTCCTTCATAAAACTGCTGCATCAGCTCCAATTCTTTTTTTTGAATCGTATCAATTCCTTTCTTTTGGATATAGCAAACTGCTGCCAAAAGCCCGGCAATCCCGTGCCCATTTAACGTACCTGCTTCTAAGGCTGTAGGCATCTGCTTTGGGTGTTTTCTTTGATACGTCTGCACGCCGCTCCCACCGCTTTTTAACGGCTGGATATCGATTCCTTCCCGTACATAAATGCCTCCTGTGCCCTGTGGCCCAAGCAAACCTTTGTGTCCTGTAAAGCACAAAATATCAATCTGCATCTTTTTTACATCAATCGGAATGACGCCTGCGGTCTGGGAGGCGTCCACGCAAAAAAGAACTTGCCTGTTATGCGCAATTTCTCCTATTTTTTCAATGTCCAGCAAATTTCCTGTTAAGTTTGAGCCATGTGTACATACAATGAGCTTTGTCTGTTCCTCAATGGCCTGTGAAAAATCCTCCAGCCGCACACGCCCTTTTTCATCACTTGGGATAATCGTAAGCCTGACACCTTTTTCCTCCATCTCATACAATGGCCGCAATACAGAGTTATGCTCAAGCGCTGTTGTCACGACATGATCGCCTTTGTTTAACATTCCTTTTAATGCAATATTTAAGCTTTCCGTTGCATTTGCTGTAAATGCAATTTGTTTTGCATTCTCCGCACCAAAAAATTCTGCCAGCTTCTTTCTTGCATCATAGATAAGACGGGACGCATGTAAAGTAGCATCATGCACGCCACGCCCCGCATTCCCCATGCTGTTGATTGCCCACGCTACTGCTTCAGCTACTTGTTTTGGTTTTTGCAGCGTTGTCGCTGCATTGTCAAAATAAATCATTGCTTTTCCCCCACGACTCCTCAAACAGTAAAAACACTATACCATGCATTCATACATAGCTTCTTCTTCAATGCCTTCTTTTTGCATCACGTCCTTTATAAGATCCCGGCATTCCAAAACAGTACACCAAGCCAGCCCGCAGCCTGCTGAAATCTCCCGCGGTACTGGAATCAGTCTGCCTGCTACTTGCTGCTCCTGGCATACCTGCTCCATCGCCATGGCGTCTGTCGTTGTATGAAACGTCACTACTAATTTTAATTCTTTTTTTCTCATATGCTACATCCACCTAATCTGCGCGCACCTGCCTCACGCTTTTTTAATCCGAATATCATTCCGCCTGCGCATCCATCTAATATGCGCACCTGCCTCACGCTTTTTTAATCCGAATATCACTCCGCCTGCGCATCCATCTAATATGCTTCTAATCTGCGCGCCTGCCTGCCGCTTTTTATCACCCCAAGGCACGAACAGTTTCCTCTTTTTTACAGGAAAGGAATTCCTGATTGATACAGTATACCGCACATCTAAGAAGTTCGTCCAATTGAAAATAAAAATAAAAACAAGCCGTTTATCGAATTTCTCTATAAACGGCCTGTCCTTTTCTTTTTTCAGTCATTTTTAGCACTTGCTGCTGCCTGCAGTTGATTCTATGCTAAAATGTCTCAAATTTCTGCACCATATTATTTAACAGTTCAGCCTGCGTAGCTAACTCTTGCGATGTCGCAGAAGTCTCCTCTGCCGCTGCTAAATTATCCTGTACTTTTTGTGCAATTTCCTCAATTCCAACATTAATTTGTTCCATATTATTTGCCTGTGTAACTGCATTATCTGCTGTCTTATGAATCATATCCTTTACATGCGCAACCGCGTCTACAGACTGCTCTAAAGAATCTCTCACATCTACAGCAAGCACAGAGCCTTTTCCGATTTCATCCATAGATATGCCAATTAACTCTTTGGTCATTGTCGCTGCCTTGGAGCTTTCCAAAGCCAGTTTTCCAATCTCATCCGCTACGACAGCAAATCCCTTTCCTGCTTCTCCTGCACGGGCTGCTTCTATTGAAGCGTTTAAAGAAAGCAAGTTGGTCTGATCTGCAATTTCTTCAATTGTCTGAATGATTCCAACTACCTGCTGGGAAGTATCACGGATCTTGCCCACTGCCTCCATCATTTGCTGCATTTTATCAAAGCTTTGCTGCATCTTAGCAGCGACATGTCCTGTTTCTTCTGCCGAATGCTCCGCAGCCTTGCGGTTATCGTGCACCTGCTCTAAGACGGACGCAGACGTAGCCGCCAGTTCCTCTACCGCTGATGCTTGTGTGCCTGCTCCTTCTGCAAGAATCTGTGAAGCAGACGAAAGCTCTGTGGCACCTATGGATACTTGCTTTGCGCTTTCATTAATTCCCTGCATGACATCATTCATAGATTCTGCAACCTCAATGAGCGCAACCTTTAATTTCTGGAATTCCCCAACATACTCCTGCTCTAAATCAATCCATAGTTTTCCGTTAGAAAGCTCTCCAAGCACATTTGCCGTCTCATCAATGTAGGCAATATATTCCTTTAACCGGTTAACCGTCTCTCCGATCGACTGCCCAAGCTCCCCGATTTCATCTTCTGCTGTAATTTGAAATGCTACATCTAAATCCCCTGCTGCAAGCTGCTGTGCTGTATGGTTTAATTCTTTAATCGGCTTTGTCAGAATTGCAGCGCTCTTTTTAATATTCCTTACAATAAGAAGCGTACCGATTACAAATACGGCTAGCAAAATAGCAACCAGCCCTATCAGCACCTGATAGTATTCAAACAGCGGCATTGTGCTAAGAACTACGTAATCTGTG
Organism: uncultured Eubacterium sp.; assembly: GCA_947385105.1. Taxonomy (GTDB): domain Bacteria; phylum Bacillota; class Clostridia; order Lachnospirales; family Lachnospiraceae; genus Eubacterium_J. The sequence continues at coordinate 9,852 of CANDJR010000034.1, read as the reverse complement.
TCACCCGCTTCAACAGCCGCGCCATATTTTGTATCGCCGTCTATTTTATACTGTAAAAACTGATCCTCTGTTTGTGATACTGCTTGAATCACATTCTCTGACACATCGACGTCTGAAAGTTTTTTTTGCAGAAACTCTTCTTTTGGATGATATATAAAAGTCCCGTTCTTTGATAAAAGAAGCACATACCCGTTGTTTCCAATTTTATAGTTGCTCATAATACTCATGACATGTTTCATGGAAAGATCCATTCCTGCTGCGCCAAGCGCCTCTCCGGAAACAGAATCATACACCGGGCATACCGCGCTTAAAATCAAATCCCCGGTAGCTGAATCCTCATAAGGCTCTGTCAGTATCGCCTCGCCCAGCTCAATACACGGAAACCATGCGCGGGTCGTAATGTCCCAGCCATCATCTGTCGTAAAACCATCCGATTGTGTCAAAACGCTGGCATCTAAATCCGCCACCCATACAGACAATAAATTCTCCTTATCTTCATTTGTAATGCGAAGCATATTATCCCGTACCGTATCCATATGCTGCATTTCCTCAATGTTATTCCCTGGTTTTGTTTCCGCTAATAACTTTTCCACCTCAGGATTGATCGCAAATGTCTCCACCGAACGCACATATTGCTCAAAAAAGGTTGACAGATCGTTTGCTGCTGCTTGTGACTGAAGTACCAGTTCTGTCTTATTCGATGAAGAAATTACAAAACTAATAACTACAATCGCAGTCACTGCTACGAATAAAAACACAAATAATACGCTTTTCCCTATCTGATGTAAAATTTCATCCGCAATCCGTTTCTTTGACTGCTCATTTGCGCGCTTTTCTTTCCCCCTATGCTCTCTCATACTAAAAGCCCTCCTCCATTTTTCTATTTTTATTATAGCAGCGCATGAGAAAAGTGTCTACGCTTTTCCTTATCATAATTCTGCTTTCTACTACGCATTGTCATTTTGTGCAATATAACCAATCATTTTTTTTACAAAAAAATTTTTTTGCATGATTTTCCTAATTATTCTTGACAAGGAATACACATTCTTATATAATAAATATAGATATTGGCTTGTATAAGTTCATAATTTGGTTGAACGTTTCTACCAACTGCCATAACAGTTGACTACAAGTTTCTGGGCAACCAGAGACTTTTTTGTAGTAAATTGTTATGGTTTTTTTTATTCTTTATTTTATGCCGGCAAAAGGATTTTTGGGCAGAGCGTTTTATCTGGATCATTGGAGCATTTCTTGCACCTTGTTTGCTTATTCGACTAATATCAATATCCAATCCCTAACTAAATATTTATCATCTTTTAAAAACAGGAGGTAACTTATGAGTCGATTATTCATAAAAAACGCTTCTGCCATTGTCACTTGCGATGGCAAAGATACTGTATTGGAAAACTCCAATCTGTTAATCTGTGACGGCGTCATTACATACTTAGGCCAGGAATCACAGGAAGCAGATGAGATCATTGACGCTGCCGGCTGTATCGTTTATCCCGGCCTGATTAATACGCACCACCACCTTTATCAGACGTTTAGCCGCAACTTGCCGCAAGTGCAAAATATGGAACTATTTGATTGGCTTACGACGCTGTATGAGATCTGGAAAAATCTGGATTATGATGTGATTTATCAAAGCTCTCTCACTGGTATGGGAGAACTGCTTAAAACAGGCTGCACAACCTGCTTTGATCATCATTACGTATTTCCTGGCGGAGATTCCAAAGCTCTTTTAGAAGCACAGTTTTCTGCTGCCAAAAAATTGGGCATCCGCATGTATGCGTCCAGAGGCAGTATGGATTTAAGCAAAAAAGATGGCGGCCTGCCGCCAGACAGCGTCGTACAGACAGTCGATGAAATTTTAAAAGATTCTCGTGACGCTGTGGAAAAATACCACGACCCATCGCCTTATTCCATGCAAATGGTTGCTTTAGCTCCTTGTTCCCCGTTCAGCGCAAGCGAAGAACTGTATCGTCAGTCAGCCATACTGGCAAGAACGCTTGGTGTACGCCTTCATACACATTTATGCGAAACGCTGGATGAAGAAAACTATGTATTAGGCAAATACGGAAAACGGCCGCTAGCCTACATGGAGGATATGGGCTGGGTTGGAAATGATGTTTGGTATGCACATGGTATCCATTTTAATGATGAAGAATTAAGCCAGATGGCGCAAACAGGTACGGGTGTGGCACATTGTCCGATTTCAAATATGAAACTTTCCTCCGGCGTCTGCCGTATCCCGGATATGCTGCGTCTTGGCGTCCCGGTCGGTCTGGCAGTTGACGGCAGCGCAAGCAATGACGGTTCGAATCTTTTAGAAGAGCTTCGTGTCGCATTTTTGCTGCACCGCCTGCATGCAAGCAGCCTTGCACCAAGCGGCTATGATATGTTAAAGATTGCAACCAACGGCAGCGCAGCTGTATTAGGGCGGAAAGATATTGGTTCTTTAGAGCCAGGAAAAGCAGGCGATCTTTTTATGATCCGTAAAAACCGCCTGGAGCTGGTAGGCGCAGACTTAGATGTAAAATCAATGCTTGGCACAGTAGGAATCAAAGGTTCGGTAGATTATACGATTGTAAACGGAACCGTAGTCGTAAAAAATGGTGAGCTTGCCGGCATAGATGAAGAATTAGAAACACGTAAAGGGAAAGAGCTTGTCATGAATTATTTAAATCACTATTAGGAGGATAAGCGCATGAGTGACGAAACTAGGAACAAATCAAAAAAAGAAAGAGATCGTGAATTGGTTTATCAACTGGATGGAAGGCCAGGTCTTACTACAGCTGTACCGCTTGGCTTACAGCATGTATTAGCTATGTTTACCTCAAACCTTGCGCCAATCCTCATTATTGCCAGTGTCTGCAGCCTATCGGGTGCTGATACTGTTACCATGGTGCAGTGCGCGATGTTTATATCCGGGCTTACTACATTTATCCAGCTGTATCCGCTAAAGCTTGGAAAAAATTACCAAGTAGGCGCTAAGCTGCCGATTGTAATGGGAACTTCCTTTACCTTTGTACCGACTGCCTCTGCCATTGGCGCTGCCAGTGGAATTGGAGCGATTTTAGGCGGGTGTCTGGTCGGCAGTCTCGTTGAGGTATTTATGGGTTTCTTCTATAAATATATCCGCCGCTTTTTCCCGCCGCTTGTCGTTGGCTGTACGTTAGTTACAATTGGTGTCAACCTGTTAGGCATTGGTGTTGATTATTTTGCAGGCGGAGCAGGCGCTGCAGATTATGGTTCTTTGAAAAACCTTGGCGTAGCCTTTTTTGTACTTGTCATTGTAATTTTATTACAGCGTTTTGGCAAAGGACTGATAAAAAATTCAGCGATACTGATCGGCTTAGTTGCAGGCTATATATTAGCAGCTGTTTTAGGAATGGTAGACACTTCGTCAATTGCTGACGCATCTTGGTTTGGCATCCCGCTGCCATTACAGTTTAATATGACTTTCCAGCTGCCTGCTATTTTAAGCTTTGCAGCATTGTTTGTTACCTCTGGCCTGGAAACAATTGGAAATACAAATGGTATTACAATTGCAGGATTTGACCGTGAAGCAGAAGAAAAAGAAACATCCGGCGCAATCCTGGCTGATGCACTTGGTTCTACAACCGCAGCAATCTTTAACGCACTGCCAAATACTGCATTTGGCCAAAATGCAGGAATTGTGTCTATGACAAAAGTTGTAAACCGGTGGTGTATTGCTACTGGCGCATTTATTTTGATGATATCCGGATTTTTCCCAAAACTGGGCGCACTGTTTTCCGCAATTCCAAACCCAGTACTTGGCGGAGCGATTATTACGGTATTTGGTATGATTTTAATTAATGGTATGAAAATGATCGCAAAAGCTGGATTTAGTGAAAGAAATGTGCTCGTTATGGGGCTGACCTTTGCATTTGGCATGGGCGTACCAAGCCATCCAGAAGCGCTTGTACATCTTCCGCCTGCATTGGAGTTCATTTTTAATGATCCTGTCACAGCAACCTGTATCGTAGCGGTAATTGCAAACATTATATTCCCTATGACAGATAAAAGTGATATTGAAAAAGCAAAAGAAGCAATGCTTGGTTAAATAAAAGCTTTGATCCCATCCTGGCTGTTTCGTGCCTGGCTGGGATCAAAGCCATACTGTCATTTTAATGTTGTCTTAGCCATACCATCATTTCATTTTCTCCGCGGTTTGCCCAAGCATAATATGGAATAAGCGTCAGCTCTGTTTCCTGCTGCTTCGTAAGATGATACTCCTGATACAAGTTCTTTTCATCCCACGCCTCCATATCTTTTACTGCTTTAATTTTCATACATGGAAATTGTTTTCCGCAAATCTGCACAGTGCCTTCTTCAATTGGCTGATCTGCCAGTACCTGATACTGATGCAGGCTTTCTCCATTATCTACGCCTTCTGCGCAATAAACAACCGGCCCTTTCTTGACAGCTACCTTGCCAATCGTTTCCCGCACACTTGGATTTGCCTGGTAAAACTTCACTTCCATCGGAAACTCTAACTGGATCATATCTCCCTTTTGCCAATCCCCAGAAAAATACAAGTAGCCGTTTTCTTCATGATAAGCAATATGAGCTGGTACGTTCAGCTTTTCTTTTTTACACCATCCAGGTACGCGCACAGCCAGCTTTACTGCTGTTTCCTGCTGACCCTGATAGGTAATGCTTACATTTCCTGCCCATGGAAGATTGGATGCAACGGCAAAAGACGCCTCTTTTCCCTGCACATTTTTTGTCACTTCCCCAGCAATATGCAGATGCATATAAAGGGTATCTTCTGTCTCTGTAAACGCATACGCAGGAACAGAGCCAACCAGCCTTGCTAAATTTGGCGGACAGCAGGCACATCCAAACCATTTTCTGCGAACCGGTTTTACATGGTATTTCCGTTCATCTTTCTGGCTTGCTTCTGGCAGCACCTCCAGCGGATTCACATAGAAAAATCTCGTGCCGGATAAATCCATGCCAGCAAGTACCGTATTATAAAGCGCCAACTCCATAATATCTGCATACTCTGCCTTTGTTTCGTACGCAAGCATCCTCCTCGCCCAAAAAATCAAACCAATCGACGCACAAGTTTCTGCATAAGCTGTATCATTTGGCAAGTCAAATGGGAAAGAAAATGCTTCTTCAATATGTGAAGCGCCTATGCCGCCTGTAATATACATTTTTTGCCTTGTCACACTATCCCAAAGCTTTTTGCATGCATCCCAAAGCTTTTCATCCTTGGTCAGCTTTGCTACATCTGCCATACCGCTGTACAAATATACGGCACGTACTGCATGTCCAACTGCTTCTTCCTGTTCACGCACTGGACGATGCGCCTGGTTATAGGCATAACGCTCCCCTTCCCCCAGCTTCTCCAAATGCTTCTCATTGTCCCAATAATACGGCTGTTTTCCACGTTCATCAATAAAAAACTGTGCCAGCTTTAAATAGCGCTCCTCTCCTGTTACTTCATACAAACGTACCAGCGCCATCTCTGCAATCTCATGCCCTGGATAGCCTTTGCATTTTCCTTCCTCTGGGCCAAAATAAGAGTCAATGTAATCTGCAAACCGGATCACTGCATCTAAGAGCTTACGCTTTCCGGTTGCTTCATAATAAGCAACCGCCCCTTCTGTCAAATGTCCAAAGCAGTACAGCTCATGATGGTCGCGCAAATTCGTAAACGCCTGTTCCATTCCATTGATAATATAAAACGTATCCAAATATCCATTATCCAACTGCGCCTCACATACAATGTCAATCGCCTCATCCGCTGTTTTTTCAAGCGCAGCATCCGGATGGTTAATTAAAGAATACGCAACAGCTTCAATCCATTTTGAAAAATCACTGTCCTGGAAGACAAAGCCATAAAATTTATCCTCTAAATGCTTTGGATCTTCTGGGACAGATTCACAACCCCGTAACGTACTCACCAAATCCTTAGCACTTGTTCCAGGCTCTTTTCTTTCTTTTAAAAGTTTTCCCGCAATTTTAAAATTACGCATGCAGTAGCTTGGCGCAGCACCCTCTACACGATCATTTAAGCTATCCCATTGATAAGGGAGTACCTTTGTACGAATTAATTCCATCTCATCCTTCCAAAAACCGTCGGCTGCCTTAAAATGTTGTAAAGAAATTGCATTATGATTCATCTGACTTCTCCTTTCTGATTTAAAAATGGCTTCTTTTCAATTGGCTTCTTTTTCGTTGTCTTATTTAATCGCCTTCTTTTTTAATATCTTTTTATCAGAAATAACGAATGTTTGTTAAAACGTTTCAATTCAATCGTCATTCACTTTATCCCTTTTTCTTTTAAAAATAAACTGTTCAAAGCTAGCCAACTGCCATCAATAACTGGTTCTATCTTTACTAAATTAGCTTGATTTTCTGATTAACAAGCAGACAACATCTTTTCTTTCTGTATTAATGTATCGAAAACTGTACCTAGAAAAAATTTCTGCAATTTGTGTTTATAACGAATGTATTATTTATTAAAACGTTTCAATTTTCTGTTATTATACCGCCTTCCTAATATCTTGTCAATATCAGGTATCCTCTATCTTTCTTTTCAGCGTTCTGGCTATTTTCTTTGCTTCATTTTTGGTAACTATTCACAATTTACTATTTCAAATTTCAATTATATGATATTTGGTATACTTGAGTTTTAGATTGTTTTCTATTTATATTAAAACACAAATAAGGAGATTCCGCCCATGCATACCATCCGCGACGTCGCAAAACTGGCTGGGGTTTCGATTGGAACTGTATCGAATGTACTCAATAATCAGGCAAAAGTGTCAAAGCAGACAGCCGAGCGTGTACAAGAAGCTATCAAGCAGCTAAACTACACGCCAAATTCCTTTGCCAAAGGGCTAAAATCCAGCCAAAGCCGTCTCATCGGTATCCTTTCGGAAGATATTTCCTCCTTTTTCTCTGGTTATATCATAGACGGAATTTGCGAATACTGCGATACAAAAGACTATAGCATTACCCTATGCAACCTTGGTATTAACCGTAAGGCGATGCATGGTACATGCTTTTTTTACAAAGATTTGGAAGAATCTGACGCATTTAAAAAAAATGTTGCCAGCACAGTCAGTATCTTGTCTGCGTCACAGATTTGCGGGCTTATTTACATTGGCACCCATCCAAGAGACGTAACTGCCATTTTGCCGGATCTGGACGTCCCGGTTATTTATACACATGCCTACACGCACACCGATACTTATAGTATCAACTATGACGATTACCAGGGTGCCAGACTTGCGATGGACTATTTAATTAAAAATGGCAACAGCCGCATTGCCCTGCTTTGCGGCCCTATTGACTCTGTCCCTGCGCACAAACGCCTGCTCGGCTATCAGTCCGCATTGATGGAGCACCAGATCCAGCTCTACCCGGACTATATCCGCCAAGGCGACTGGCATTACGAATCCGGTTATGCGGAGTGCGCTAAACTGCTGCAAATGAAAAAACCGCCAACTGCCATCTTTTCTATGAATGACAATATGGCGTATGGGGCGATGAACGCTGCGCAAGATTTCGGCTGTTCCATACCAGGCGATTTATCTATTTGCGGCTTTGATAATCTAGAGCACTCTGCCTATATGCGCCCAGCCCTGTCTACCATCCAGCTGCCGCTGCGCAAAATGGGATCGCTTGCTGCTGAAACATTATTAGACGTCTTAGACGGCAACCCTCCGCAGGAGACAGGGCTGCTGCTGCCCTGTCTTTTGAAAGAACGTGCTTCTGTTGCAAACAGAAATTTTGCATAAAAAGAATCGCCGCAAATCAATCAGAAAAAAAGCACAATGCACAATGCCAATGCGCAGGCAATGAAAAGCAGCCAGTCGGCTTTCCCTGTGTGGAACTGTGCTTTGGTTCTTGTCTGTGAATAGCAGCGCGATTCCATCGCATATACAATCTCGTCCGCCCTGCGCAGTGTCTTTCCAAGCAGCGGCAGGACGAGATATTTTACTCTTTTTATTGGATTTTTCTGGCATTCGATTCCCCGTGACTTTTGTGCATCCATCATTTCCGTGTAACTGTCAAAAATAACTGGGAGCATGACAAAGGTAAGGTTTACAATTGTCGCTACCTTTACTTCAGGCACAAAAGGCACTGGACGCAAATACCATTCTATTGTATTGCGAAATTCGATCAGCGATGTTGTATTCGTCATAACTGTACATGCTAAAATCATAAGGATTAGCCGCCCAACAAAGCGTGCGCCTGCAGCTATGCCCTGCATGGAAACCCATGTATCTGGAAGGTACCAAACTGGATCACTGCCTGAAAACACTGCATTTGACACAAATACGATACAAAGCAGCAAAGCAAACACTTTTAACTCCTTTATAATCGCTGCAATCGGTATTTTCGCTGCAAATAAAGCTGCGCACAACAGACAAAACAGTATTGCATAATGCTGCCACTTGCCTGCCCTGCTTGCCGCAGCTCCAACAAACAACAGACAAGGCAGCTTTAGTCTGCTGTCCATCCGGTGCAATACCGTATCTTTTTGCATATACTGAAAAAACGTCACTTGAGCCATGTCAGCGCTTCAATCTCCTCCCCATGCCTAAGCGGCATACGTACTCCATAATTTTCTACACGTGCAATCACATCCGCAGGTTTCCCGTCTTCCGCCAGCCTTCCTTGATAGATAACAGCCAGCCTGTCGGCATGTGCGAGCACCTTTTCCAGCTCATGTGTTACAAGTATGATCGTATGTCCTGCCTGGTGCAGCGCTGTTAACTGCCGAAGCACCGCTACTACGCCAGGAAAGTCCAACCCAGTAAATGGCTCGTCAAAGATAAGGATATCCGGCTGCATGGCAAGCACTCCCGCAATCGCCAGCCTCTTTTTTTGCCCGCCAGAGAGACTGTATGGATTTTGGGCTGCCATTTCTTCCATGCCAACTGCTGCCAGAGACTTTTTTACCCGTTTGTCTACTTCTTCCCTTGGAAGTCCCAGATTTTCCGGCCCAAATGCAACGTCTTCTGCCACTGTCTGACCAACTAACTGGCTGTCAGAATCCTGAAAAATCAAGCCAATCTTTGTTCTTGCCAGCATCATATTTTTTGCAATCAATTCTCCATTTAACCGCACAGTACCGCTTGTGGGAGTCAACAGACCATTCAGATGACGGATCAATACGGTTTTCCCAGAACCATTTGCCCCTGCAATCACAACAAACTCCCCAGACAAAATCCGCAGGCTGATATCCTTGATCGCTGTTGTCCCATCTGGAAAAATATGCGTAAGGTTTTCTATTTCCAATTCTGACATCTATCTTTTCACCCCGTCTGCGTTTGCAGCATGGTAACTATCCATAACCGTATCAAGCGACAGCGTTTGACGAAACCGCGGCAGACAAATCCGAGCCAGCGCAGTTGCAGCAATGATTTTTATTACAATCCCCGGAATAAATGGAACAATTCCTGCAACAAGCGCAGCCTGCCAATTGAGCCCCATACGAATTTTCAGCCATGGCACACCGATTGCGTACAACAGCAAATTTCCGGCAAGCAAAGCTATGAGTATACGCAAAACCGAACTCTTTCCTTTTCCTGCAATCGCCCCGATGATTGCTGCCGTAAATAAATATCCAACTAAAAAGCCGCCCGTTGGCCCAAATAAAACGGCAAGCCCTGCACCGCCTCCCGCAAATACAGGCAATCCAAGCGTACCTAAAACCACGTATACCGCAGTTGCAGCAAACCCATACTTTGTCCCCAAAAAGAGCCCTGCCAGCATTACAAAAAAGTCTGCCATTGCAATCGGCACAGGCCCGATTGGTATTGGTATGCTTATGTACCCGCCAATAATAATCAGCGCTGTAAA
>CANDJR010000033.1 GCA_947385105.1 uncultured Eubacterium sp. | reverse complement strand
GTGGTGGAGTCGCCATATTGATGAGAAGAACCGAATTGTGTACAAGACGCTAGGAAGTAACACAACCATTCTTTCATGTAAAGGACATTACAACGACAAATAGGAATACAAAAGGACAGGGTTTGCGCGCTGTCTATTTGTGTTTGCGGAATGGATAGTTAGCGGATAGTTGACAGATAGAAAATATATATTTTGACTGTACGAAATTCGGAAAAGCCTTGAAATATGAAGAAGTGATTGCGGAACAGATGAAGCAAAGGCAGATTCATAATGGGAAGAATCAAAAGGAAAATCTAAAAAATGTCGGAAACGGTTCAAATGGTCATGTTCCGACAGAAGAATCTAAACCTTTGAATTCCACCACACGGCGCAAAGAACTAGCCAAGATAGCAGGAACGAGCGAGGAATAATATATATATGCGGTTCATCATTGAGGAAGAGCCGGGAAATAAAAAGAAATTTCATCTATTTTTATAATAATCCAGTTGATAAGTGATGCTATATACGATACTATAATAGATGAAAGGAAGAAACAAAGTGCCAAACGTAAAAAAGCTAATTGAAAAAATGAAGCAACAGCCGAACGGAATAAGATCAGAAGAAGTTGAAAAAGTTTGTGGAAATCAAAGATTATATGAAATTGCCATACACAAGACTGGTGCAGGAAATGAACGACGAAAGCGGTCATTATTTCTATGGCAGGATTTTAAAGCTTGATGGTTGTCAGAGGAGGAACGTGCTAGACGGCACATTGAGAAACCAAGGAAACAAGGGTATTCCGCAGTTCAGTAATTGAAATCAAAATATTTACTACAAAACCTGTTTTATAATATGTGTGAAAATTAAGTGACATATAAAATGGTCTGTGTTAGACTGATTGTAATTAACAAATTGATAGATTAGAATTTTAAAATCGGAGGCGGTGTGAAAGAATCTGACAAAACTATCACGACGTGCTTGTACTTTGGAAAGGAATGGCGAAATATGAAAGAAGGAGTAGTCGACATGACGATGCGGCAGGAGGTATATGAAAAGATAATGAGACTGCCGGAGGATGGGATAAAGCTGATTCTTGTTATGGTGGATGAAATAGCCAGTCAGTGTGGCGTTTTTATTGACACAGATACTGAGAAGGAAAAAAGTTTATTATTGGAAAATAAGAAAAAAGCATTTCAAGATATGTTAGAAATGAGAGAACGGTCAATGTATCCAAAAGATTTTAACTACAAAAAAGTGATGGAAGAGGCGGTAAATGAAAAATATAATTTCATTAATTGATACAAATGTGATCATCAATTTTATAACAAAAAGAGATGATCCGTATAAAGATGCGTGTCTTGAAGTGATGAGGTTATGCTCGGAAAATATTTTTGAAGGCTGCGTTGCGTTCCATTCTCTGTCAATCATTTGGTATGTGATAAGGAAACAGGAATCGGAGGTAAAGGCAAGGGCGTGGCTTAATGCGATCTGTAATATGTTGACAGTAGTGGGAGCATCACAGGAGCAAATAAAGGAAGCCATCAATAATCTGGATTTCCATGATTTTGAGGACTGCTTGCAAGATGAATGTGCAGTGCATGCAAATGCAGAATATATTGTGACTTGTAATATAAAAGATTTTCAACATGCAAAGACAACTGCTGTGACACCAGATGTTTTTGTGGAGATAGTGTCTGCTGGGAAAAAATATGAATGACAGTAAAATATAGTTTGATCTTATAACCCTGAAATGCATAAAAGGACTATAAAAACAGTGCGGTTTATTTATCGCACTGTTTTTGATTACTTCAAACTACACTTGCAAAAACATGATAAATTTCTATGTATCGGCTAAGATGTTCTGTAAAATAGAACATCTACGATACATAGCAAACGCTGAATTTATACGGCTTTCCGGGTCAGTATATCTTAGAAGCCAAATGAGTACGGGCGATACGCTGGAGGAATTATATCAGAGCCTTAACGAAGCAATGGAGGGGTATTTTGAGGTAAAGCAAGAAAATAATTTGCCTATACCAGTTCCGGGAACAGTCGATAAATACAGCTGAAAATTCATTGTAAGGATTCCAAAGTCTTTACATCAAAGGCTTGCAATAGAAGCGGAAAAAGAGGGCGTGAGCCTTAATCAGTTGGCTTTATACAAATTGGCACTTTAAAAACTAAATAGATATATGGAATTGGCAGGGCATTGAAACTCTGCATTTTTTATACTTCTTCCCCAGTATCTCTCATTATGAAACTTCCCTTAAAATCACAATTTAGAATGTCGGCTATCTGATTTAGTTCCTTTTCGCTGAAATTATCACGTTTTAGCTTGCTATATATGTTTGCTGGTGAACATTCAAGTATCTTTGCGAGGTCAACAGCGGACATCTTTCTTTTAATGAGCATAATTTTTATTGTAAGAAAATGATTCAGGAGTGCAAAAATTCCATTGCCGAAGGCAATTTTAGATGAATTTTTGCATGTTACTGAGAACGGAGTGAACAGCAACAAAAAACCACATGTAGTACAAAAAGAGAAATCTTGTAAAACGAGCGGTTATGACATATAATAAAAAGAAAACGAGCGAAAGAGAGGAATCACACAACATCAGAAGGTTCGCTCGGATGAAATGGTCACAAGCCCAATGGTGATTCAATGGAGAGTACATGGAAACAAACAGGAAACAAGGGAAATGGTATCGATATCTAAAAGCCATATGGTACTATAAGTCGTCACATATGTGGTGTTCTTTTGCGTCAGCAATTTTGCTGTCTGTGATTTTGTTGTTTTTTGTTACAATGTGGTATATGAAAGACCGATACTATAAAAATCTTGCAGAAACGACTTATTCGACGGAGCAGGCTTTGTTGGAGTCTGTTGAATTGAATATTGTGACACAGATGGAGATGTATATTAATTATGGTTCTCAGATTTCTGTCGATGAAGATTTGATGGAAAATATCGTAGAAATAGTTGGAGAAGACGGCGTGCTGAATGCATTGGAACGAAAGCGGCTGCGGGATACGCTCAGCAGGGCCATAAAAGTGTCCAATACGATTGTTGGGATTGCACTTGTATCAGAAAACAGCGTACTGCGTCAATATGATCGAATGGGGATGAGTATTGCAGCTGCGAGGGATATTTGGTCAGAAACGAATGAAAATGACCTTTGGCAGGCGTTTTGGGAAGTACAAGGTATGGTGCACAGCAAGGATGTCCCACGTTATGTTATTTTAACAAACCCAAAGTGCCACCCAAATGATCCAAACAAGGGATTGATTCATATTGCATACCCGTTAAAAAATAAATATGATTCTGCTGATATGCAGTATATGATTGTGCTTTCTTTTGACAGCACGCCGATGTACAAACTCTTAAAACAGCTGAATCCGAATCAGGAAAAATATATACACGCATATGTCGAGGATGAGGATGGAGAAATCCTTATGCAAATGGATGAGGAGCGCCAGTCTGGTAACAAGACACAAGAGCTTAGTCTGACAATCGGAGATTATACATGGACCATTCATGTGGTCATTGATAAAGAGATCCTGCAGGAAAAAGTAAATGAAATGTATATTCAGATGGTTTTCCTTGTGATTTTGTCCATTTTGCTTATTATGCTTTTGCTGTTATTTGTTACAAATAAAATCTTAAAGCCCGTAAAGATACTCAGCAGCTTTATTACAAGTGTGAAAGATGGGAATACAAGCGGACAGATACAAATCGAGGGGACAAACGAGATTTGGCAGCTGGCACAGGAATATAATGAAATGATACAGGCTATCAGCCAGGCAAGTGCGCAAGTGGAGGAGGAGCATCAGCTGGCGATTGAATCAATGCGTATGCAGCAAAGAGCAGAGCGGGAGGCATTGGAGTCGCAGATTAACGCTCATTTTATTTGTAATACGTTAAATGTGATAAATTACGAGGCGATTGACAGCGGAAACGATAAGGTATCCCTGCTGTTAAAAAAATTGTCAAATATTCTGCGCTACACGTTTGACCAAAAGCACCAGGAGGTTTATATCTTTCAGGAGATCTCTTGGATTGAGCAATATTTGTATTTGCAAAAAGAACGGATGGACGGTATTTTTGATTATGAAATTATCTTTGATGCGGATTATGACAATTGGCCGTGCAGGAAATTAATGCTGCAGCCGTTTGTAGAAAATTCGATTTTGCATGGGTTTGAAAGCAGGGACTGCAGCGGACGGATCAGTATTAAGGGCGAAGGATATAAGGAATTTCTTAAAATTTCAATCGAAGATAATGGCTGCGGGATGGATAGGCAGCGGGACAGCATGATTCAAGATATTTTACAAAATCCACTGCATGCAAAAGATAAGGAAGTGGGGATTGGTATCTCTAATGTCATCACAAGAATGCGGATGTATTATGGAGAAAAATTTCAGGTATCTATGACAACGGAACAAGGAAAGGGAACTTGTTTTGTGTTTTTACTGCCAATGCCGCCGTCTGTATATTTTATGGAAAAGCAGGCAGACAAGGAGTACCGTGCAAATAAAAGCAAGTTGCTGGCAGCAAGTCCTGAAGGTTTGGGGGAGGTAAAATGAAACATATGAGGATATTAATTGCAGAAGATGAACAGCGGGCACGCAGAGGCTTGAAAGACCTGATTATGTCACTGGGGGATACGTATGAGGTTGTAGCTGAGGTAGCAGATGGAAAGCAGGCGCTGGAGATTATGCAAGTCCTTAAGCCGGACATTGTATTTACAGATTTAAAGATGCCTTGTATGAGTGGCCTGGAATTGATCAAAGCTGCAAAAGCCGCAGAATTTAAAGTGAATTTTGTCATTATTAGTGCCTATGAGGAGTTTGAAGTTGCAAGGCAGGCCATTAGCCTGGGTGTTTCGGAATATTTGGTTAAGCCCATTATGCGGGATGAGGTTCAAGAGCTGTTAAAACGGCTGACAGATGAACGCTCTGGAGGCGGCTGTGATGCCTGTGTGGGCAGCTTAAAAGACCGCTATCCAGATGCGCATCCTCTGGTACGCAAATCTTTGAGTTTTATTGAAGCTGGCTATGCGTCCAAGATTAGTCAAAAAGAGCTGGCGGAAAACTTAGGAGTATCACAGGAATATTTGTGCTATCTTTTTAACAAGGATGTGGGTATGAACTTTTCACCTTTTATTCGGGGATATCGGATTGATATGGCAAAAAAGCTGCTGTTGTCTGACGCAGTTTCCAAAGATGAGATTCCTTATCAGGTAGGTTTTTCGGATTCTAAATATTTTCATAAAGTGTTTCGTGAAATTGCCGGGATTAGTGTGGCAGATTTTTTAAAACAAAACGGAAGATAAGAAAGATAAACGATGCTTTTTTGGTTATTTGACGTATTTTGGCCAAACAAGCATCGTTTTTTTGTTGAAAATGATGAAAAATATTAAAAAATTCCCCGGATCTTAAAAAAATTGTCTAAAAAATAACTCCAAATCTTAAAAATTTTAGTTTTCTATTTTTCGAAAAAAAAAATACAATAGTATTATCAAAAAACGAGGAGGGTATAAATATGAAGAAAAGAATCCAAAAACTTACGGCATTGTTATTATTTGGTACGATGACCGTCAGCCTGATGGCAGGATGTGGAAACAGTGGTGGTGGCGACACAAATAAAGACAGCAGCGATGCCAACAGCGACAGCCAGGATAATTCAGACGCATCTACGGATGACAAAGAAAATACTGGAAGTTCTTCTGGGGGCAGTGGAGCAGAAGTAACGCTGTGGCATTATTTTGAACACGAAGCGCCAGACTTAGAAGCAATTGTAGAAAAATATAATCAGGAACAGGATAAGATTCATATTACTGCAACGTATGTATCCAGAGAAGAATTGATGAAACAGTATACAATCGGTGCAGTATCTGGAGAACTTCCAGATATCGGTATGGTAGATTCACCGGATATGGCTTCTTACGTTTCTTTGGGAGTTTTTGAAGATATTACAGAAGATTTGACCTCTTGGGAGGATTTGGAACAATTTTATCCTGGCCCATTGCTGAGCTGCCAGGATGCAGACGGAAAATATTATGGTCTGCCGAACAATTCGAACTGCTTAACTTTGGCATGCAATATGGATGTTTTAAAGGCAGCAGGATTTGAAGAACCACCTACGACATGGGAAGAATTCCGCGAAGTATGTGAAAAGACAACAAATCCAGATGACGGTACATACGGATTTGCAATGTGTGCAATTGGTACAGAAGAAGGTACGTTCCAGCTTCTGCCATGGATCTGCTCCGCAGGCGGAAATATTGACAGCCTTGACAGTGCAGAATCTATCAAAGGTATTCAGTTCCTGACAGATCTGGTACAAGATGGCCTGATGAGTAAAGAAGTCATTAACTGGCAGCAGTCAGAAGCTTATAACTCTTTCTGCGCAGGGAAAGCAGCAATGTTAGAATCTGGTACATGGCAGCTGGCAGATATTGATGAAAAGATCAATGGCACATTTGAATATCAATATGCGTTACTTCCAAAAGACCAAGAATATTCTTCTACAATCGGCGGAGAAAACTTTGGTGTCTGCACAGGAACAGAATATAAAGATGAATGTGTTGATTTCTTAAAATATCTCATGAACGCACAGAACAATGCAGACTTTACAGCAGCAGCTGCAAAACTGCCAGTACGTAAAGATGCAGTCAGCCTGAATGAATTATTTACAACAGATGAACGTTACGAAGTATTTAATGAAGGCATGAACTATGCAAGAGCTCGTGGACCTCATGCACAGTGGCCAACACTTTCTGAAGCATTCTATACAGCTGTACAGCAGTCACTGCTTGGTGAGAAAACACCAGAAGAAGCATTAAAGGCAGCAGCTGAGACAATTTCTCCGATTGTTGCAGAAGATCCGCTTCCAGAAGCTTCTATTGGCGGCGGTGTCGCAGATGATGTAAATAAATAGGATCAGCCTTAAGAGGGACGTGTGGGCTGGTTTTTATAAAAATTGCCCGTAGGGCAGGATACACCTCGGAATCGGTAAGGAATCTGAGATTCCGGGGTGTTTTGTATGAATTGCCCAGACAGTTTCCTTATCTGCAATAGAAAGGAGCGTTTGGTATGAAGCTTAGTATGGCAGCGAAAAAAAGCAGAGAAGCATATATATTTATCCTTCCCGCATTTATTTATTTGTTAGTTGTATGCGGTTATCCGTTTTTGTATAATATTGATTTGAGTTTTAAAAACTTAAATGTTAAAAACTTTTCGAACGGTGAATCCATGTTTGTCGGATTAGAAAACTATAAAGCATTATTTGCAGATCCGACGTTCCGTTTGGTATTTAAAAATACAGTTGTATTTACACTTGCCTGTCTTGCTATTCAGTTTACAATTGGGTTTTTATTTGCAATGTTTTTCTCAAAGAAGTTCACATTGGCAGGGCCAATCAGAGGCTTAGTATTGGTAGGCTATATGATGCCAATGTCTGTAACTGCTTTGTTAGGAAAAAACTTGTTCTTATTGGACGGCGGTGTCATTAACGATTTGCTTATGAAGCTGCATCTGGTATCGTCTCCGGTAGACTGGCTAGTGAATGGCAGTACCGCACTGGGCGCGGTCATAGCAGTCAACTGTTGGGTCGGGATACCATTTAACATGCTACTTTTGACCTCTGGACTGACTGGGATTTCGGATGACATTTATGAAGGCGCTTCGATTGACGGCGCAACTTCTTTTCAGAGGTTTTTATATATCACACTTCCGCTTATGAAACCAGCAATGCTCTCTGTGCTGATGCTTGGTTTTATCTATACCTTTAAGGCATTTGACTTAATGTTTATCATGACAGCCGGCGGCCCGTTTAACTCTACAGACGTATTAGGGACTTATGCATATTCACGGGCATTCACACAATATGAGTTTTCACAAGGCTCTACAATAGCGATTATTTTATTTATCTGCTTGTTCTGTGTGGGGTTGTTCTATTTGAAGCTGTTGGGGAAGGAGGAAGATTAGAATGGAAAAAGTCGATAAAAATGAGCTGCGAGAAGCCAGAAGACTCTATTTTAGATCCAAAGAAGGACGCAGAAATGTTCGAAATTGTATTTTTGCGGTTATTATTGCATTCTTTTTCCTCTTTCCAATTTACTGGCTGATTCAGATGTCCTTTAAGACAGATATGGAAAGCTTTGGTAAGATTGTAACGTATTATCCGCATGAATTTACGTTTGATCCATGGCTGCAAAACCTGCAGGATGCAGACTTTGTAACTTCCTTAAAAAACAGTGTGCTGATTGCGTTATGCGCAATGGTCATTTCACTGGCATTTGGTGTTCCGGCAGCATATGGCATGGGCCGTTATAAGGTCAGAGGGACAAAGCCTTTTATGCTGACATTTTTAATTACACAGATGCTGCCAGCATCCGTTATGCTGACACCAATGTATTTGACATTTAGTAAAATCGGTCTGTTAGGTACTTATTGGGCACCTGCAATTGCAGTGGCGTCCGGCTCTGTACCGTTTATCGTAGTTACGCTGCGGCCGTATTTTAAGAGTATTCCAATCTCTTTGGATGAGGCGGCGCGTATTGATGGATGTAATGTATTCCATTCCTTCTTTAAGATTATGATACCGACAATTAAGACTGGTATTATTACAGTTGTTGTCATTGCATTTTTGAATGGCTGGAATGATTTGATTTATTCTATGACCTTTAACGTAAAGGCAGAGATGAGGCCGTTGACTGCAAATATCCACAAGTTCCAGAGTAAATACGGGACAAAATGGAATTGTATTATGGCTTATGGTACGATTTTGACACTGCCAGTTATTTTGGCATTTGTATTTTTACAGAAATATATTGTAGGTGGTTTGACAGCAGGGGCAGTCAAAGAGTAACAAGATATGATGTGCTGTGCACGCCCCTTTTTCGGTAATCGTTTGGATGTGTCAGATTGTCTGAACGATTGCCTTTTATATCTAAATAAATGCAGATTGAGGAAGGAGAAAGTTTATGCCAGATTTTGTAAAAAGAGAAGGTCAGACCGGTGACTTCAGATCAGACAATGATTTTTTACTCGGTTATTTGGAAGAAAAGGACGGCGCTTTACATTACCGCTATAAAAGCGAACGTGTCATCGTAGAGCCATGGGGAGACAACAGCTTGCGTGTAAGAGCCTCCCATATGCCGGAAATGCCGGATGAATTATGGGCATTAGACGGAAAGCCAGCAGATGCTCATGCAGATATTAAAATTGAAGAATTTTCCGCTGAAATCGTGAATGGAAAAATCAAGGCTGTTGTGAATCATATTGGCAAGATTTCTTTTTATAATCAAAAGGGCGAGCTGTTATTAGAAGAATTTGTACGCAACAGAGAAGATATGTTTGCAGATACGTGCAGTTCTTTGGAAATTACAGCAAGAGAATTTAAGCCGATTACAGGCGGCGATTATGTCCTGACCATGCGGTTTGAATCAAATCCAGATGAAAAGCTCTATGGGATGGGCCAGTACCAGCAGAAATTTTTAAATATCAAAGGCGCAGAGTTGGAATTAGCACACCGTAATTCGCAGGCAAGCGTACCGTTTGCACTTTCTTCTTTAGGTTATGGATTTTTGTGGAATAATCCAGCTATTGGACGTGTCAGCTTTAATAAAAATGTAACGACATGGGAAGTAAAGTCTACAAAGAAACTGGATTATTGGATTACAGCAGGCGATACACCGGCTGAGATCGAAGAAGCATATGCAGACGTAACAGGAAAAGTACCGATGATGCCGGAATATGGCATGGGCTTTTGGCAGTGCAAGCTGCGTTACCAGACGCAGGATGAGCTTTTGGAAGTAGCCAGAGAATACAAGCGCCGCGGGATTCCGGTAGACGTCATTGTAGTAGACTATTTCCATTGGCCAAAGCAGGGTGATTGGAGATTTGATCCAGTTTATTGGCCAGATCCAGACGCAATGATTGCAGAATTAAAGGAAATGGGTATTGAGCTGATGGTATCCATTTGGCCAATGGTAGATTATAAGAGTGAGAACTTTGAGGAAATGCGTGCAAAGGGCCTGCTTACGAGAACAGAGCGTGGCGTCAATATTGACAGCTTGTATATGGGCAACACGATTCATTATGATTCTACCAACCCTGAAGCAAGAGAATATGTATGGAACAAAGCAAAACAGAATTATTATGACAAGGGCGTAAAGATTTTCTGGTTAGACGAAGCTGAGCCGGAATATACGGTATATGATTTTGACAATTACCGTTATCATTTAGGGCCAAATATCCAGATTGGCAATATTTATCCAGTGACTTATGCAAAGACATTCTTTGATGGAATGCGTGCAGAAGGCCAGGAGAACATTGTAAACTTGCTGCGCTGCGCATGGGCAGGTTCTCAGAAATACGGCGCGCTGGTATGGTCTGGTGATATTCATTCTACGTTTGCAAGTCTGCAAAACCAGTTTGCAGCAGGTTTGAATATGGGTCTTTCTGGTATTACATGGTGGACAACAGATATTGGCGGTTTCTTTGGTGCAAATATCTACGACGAGGAATTCCATGAAGTACTGATTCGCTGGTTTGAGTATGGAGCATTTTGTCCGGTTATGCGTCTGCATGGCAACCGTATGCCATATCAGCCGCAGTATGGGACAACAGGAGGCGCAGAATGCGTATCTGGTGCACCAAATGAAATTTGGTCTTATGGGGATAAAGTGTATGAGATCTGCAAAAAATACATTGAACTGCGTGAAGCAATGCGCCCATATATCCGCACTTTGATGGAGGCAGCGCATGAAAAGGGTACGCCAGTAATGCGTCCGCTGTTCTATGATTTCCCAGATGATCAGGTATGCTGGGAGAATGAAGCAGAATACATGTTTGGGCCAGATGTACTGGTAGCTCCTGTTATGGAAAAGGGCCAGCAGAAAAAAGAAGTTTATCTGCCAGCTGGTGCAACTTGGACAAATGCATGGACAAAAGAAGTGGTTGAAGGCGGACAGACTGTTACTGTGGACGCACCAATCGAACAGATTCCATTGTTTACAAGAAACGGGTATGTATTAGAAGTATAATAAAAAGTAATAGAAAGCGATAGTTCCAATGCGCTGAAATCTTGACGAAAAAGACGGTCGTGCTGTGCAAAAAAATGTACGGCACGGCTGGCTTTTCCTATCATGGAGTTCATGTGATGCATAAGAGGTTAAAGCGGACAGCATAGGGAAGACAGTGTGTTTAAATGGGGAGGAAAAATGCGATGAAAAAGGAAAAACGTGAAAAAAGTATCTTTGGTTTTGGCGGCAGCTTTGTTGAATCTTGTGATAAAATATTTGACGTCATGGCATTGGGTTTTTTATGGTTTCTTTGCAGCCTGCCAATTGTTACGATTGGGGCGTCCTCCGCTGCACTCTATTATGCAATGGTAAAATGCATCAAACACAATGACGGCTATATTGCAAAAGAATTTTTCCGCTCGTTTATGCTGAATTTTAAGCAGGGAACGATCCTTTGGGTTTTACTTGTTGTATGTACGTTGGCAATGCATTTGAATATTGGAATTTTAATGAAAGAGACAGACGGTTATGTAGGGCTGTTTTTCATATGTGTGTATGTGTTTGTTTGTATCTACCTGTTAGCTATGGCTTGCTATGTGTTCCCGGCATTGTCCAGATATGATATGAGCTGCGGATGGTTTGTTAAGCTCAGTTTGTATATGGTTGTGCGCTATTTTGGCACAACGCTGGCGCTTTTGCTTGTACTTGTCTGCATGGGAGCACTAGTTTGGAAGTTTCCGATGCTGATGTTTTTTGTGCCTGGCCCAATGGCATTCATTATGTCAGATTTTTTGGAAGGAGTGCTCAAAAAGCATGAGCCAAACCAGGAAAACACGGTGGAATGTAATGGATAAAAATAAAAACGGATGAATCTGCGTTCTTATGGGTTACAGTAACTGCAGAATGATCCGTTTTTTTATTGCGTTTTTGACTGCTTTGGAAAAGTATGGACTTTCTTTGCGTAGTGTGATAAAATAAATACATTTAGGCATATTATCATAAGGAGCATTTTTTTCAATGTCTAAAATAGAATGGGACAAGCTGGAAGGAGGCGATTGCCGAATGTAAAAAAGGGTACGGGTTACTATCTTTGGATAATGAGAAGGGTTTGCAGTCAATGATCAAGGAGTGGGAAATGATGAAACCAAAGATAAAAAAATCTGTAAGTACGATACGGTTACTTACATGCTGTGTAATGAGCGCACTGTTGCTTTTTGTATCGCCAGCTGTGATTTTGGCGGATGCAAGTACAAGAATAGCTGTATCAGGGCAGGATGTACAGACAAGCAATACGCCGGCAGAGGGAGAGAAATCGGACGCAGATTACACAGCAGCTGAACCGGACGCAGGGATCGCGGCGGAAGAACCAGCTGCAGACAGCTTGGCAGGGAATACGGCAGAAGAACCAGGTGCTGACAGCCCGACATGGAATACGCCGGAAGAACCAAGTGCAGATAACAATCACACAGCAGACAGCACGCCGGATCAACCGGACGCGGACAGCACAATAGCAGATACAGCGCAGGGGCCAGTTACAGACAGCACGCCGGATCAACCGGATGCGGACAGCACAATATCAGATACGGCGCAAGGGCCAGTTGCAGACAGCACAGCAGGGAACACGCTGGATGAACTGGGTGTAGAAGGCACAGTACCAGATACAGCGGATGAGGAACAGATTCCGCAGCCAGAAGAAACAGAACAAGAGCCAGAAGATACGCTTGACCCGGATGAAGAAGAAATTACGAGTGTTTCTGTTACTGTGAGCCAAAAAAAGAAGGAACAAACCGCTTTGCTGAAGTGGAAACAGGTGAAAGGGGCAGTTTCCTTTCAGGTAGAGCGCAAAAAAGAAGGAAATCAAGCCTTTCGCAAGATTGCGGATATCGACAGCAGCAAGCGCAGCTATCCGGATGCCAGTGTGAAGCGGGGAACTGCATATAAATACCGTGTAGCAGCATCGATGGAAGATGGCAGGAAGGTTTACAGTAAACCGGTTTCTTTCCAATGTCTTTTCGAAGAAGTATCCGGTGTCAGTCTGATCCGGTATTCTACATCATCGATTAAGATGGTTTGGGAAAAGAGCAAAGATCAAAAAGTAAAATATTATCATGTATATGATGCAAAATCAAACAAAGATCCAGAGAAGTTTTCTCTGGCAGCTACAACAAAGAACAACTGGTATCGTTTCAAAAAGTTAAAGAATGACCAGGATTACTTTTTCTGCGTCAAGGCAGGGAGTTCCAAAAAGCCGGCAAAGACAGACAGTGCAGCGTCAAAAGTAGTGAAAATGCATACAAAGCCGTATGAACGCCTGACAATATTTGCTGGCGATTCTATTACGAGCGGACTGAATGATTATCATATCTTAAGCGAGATTGCAATCGGGGGCCGTAAAAAGGTATTGGCTGCAGTAGGCTTAAATACAACGACGTTTCGTACAAGACGGACGTTCCAAGGCCAGACTGCGATGCAAAGCATTATTTCATCCAAGCCATACCGCGTTTATCTCATGCTGGGTGCAAATGACATCCATTACCGTTCGGTTGCGGATCTGATTGAAGGATATCGGGAAATATTGCGTAATATCCGCGCTGGTTCGCCGGATACGGATATTGTTATACAGGCAGTAAGCCCGGTTACATTGGCAAAGGTCAATGAATCAGGCGGGTTTGCACAAATACCAAATTATAACAAACAGTTAGAAAAACTGGCAAAGGAGTTTGGAGTCAGATATTGTGACTGCACTTCGTTTATGAAAGATTCTACAGGCTGGCTGAACCGCTCTTATGCAGCACCAGACGGGTACCATTGGACGATCAGTGCTTATCAGAACTATGCAAAACGAATAAAAGCATTCGACCAGTCTTTAGATTAGATTTTATTTTATTTCATTATTTGAAAGGAGAGAGATACAAATGAAAGGATATGGGAAAAAAATAGCATTTTTACTTGCCATCGTACTGACAATGGGGATCTTTTTACAGGTACCATCTATGGTACAGGCTGCAGGCGCAGACTGTAAGTCTGTATGCAAAGCTGCATTGGATGTCACAGGCGGCAGCGATAAGTTAAAATATCAGTCAACAAGCGCAAGCGAGTTTGGCGGATTTACAGTTTCAGAAGCAAGCAAAGCAGTGGAAACAGCATATCTTTGTGATGATAAAGAGGTCTATAGCATCTGTGTAGTAAAAGCAGCAAATAAATCAGGCGCAAAAGCGCTTGAAAAAGCAATGAAGTCATATAAAAAACGCAACAGCACAAGCGGATACCTGAGCGATTATTCTGCTACAGAACAAAAGGTATTTAAAAATGCTTTGTGTGGGAGAAAAGGAAAATTTGTCTGGTATATTGCAATGTCTGACAACAAGTCTGTAAACAAAAAAGGACAGACTGCATTAAAGAAAGCATTATAAAGCCAAAAGGGGATGCCGCAGTAGCAGCATCCCCTTTGGCAGGATGAGTGGAGAATACCATGGTTTTTAGCAGCTTATTATTTTTGCTCCGTTTCCTTCCTTTGACGCTGCTTGCTTATTATTTAGCGCCGCGAAGGCTGCGGAATTTTGTTTTATTTGTTGCAAGTATTATTTTTTACGCATGGGGCGAGCCAGTATGCGTTGTATTGATACTTTTTTCTACGCTGACAGATTATATCACTGGACGGATTGCAGGATATTATGTGGAACGGGATCAACGATCCTATGCGAAAATGGCGGTGGCGGCTTCTGCTTGCATTAATTTAGCGCTGCTTGCTTATTTTAAGTATATTGCGTTTTTCTTGCAGACGATCCATACCGTCTTTTCGATTGACACACCTGGTTGGAATCCGGCACTGCCGATAGGGATTTCTTTTTATACCTTCCAGACAATGTCGTATACGATTGATGTATACCGCCAGGATGCCAAAGTACAAAAAAACTTGATTACGTTTGGCGCTTATGTCGCACTTTTTCCACAGCTGATTGCAGGGCCGATTGTGCGCTACAAGTCGATTGCAGAGCAATTGGATTACCGCAGGGAGTCGGTAGATTTATTTTTTGACGGCATTATGCGCTTTACAGTTGGATTGGGCAAAAAGATTTTGCTGGCAAATCAAATCGGCATGCTTTGGAATGAAATCGCAGCAGTTCCTGTCGATACACTGACAACCGCGATGGCATGGCTGGGTGCAGGTGCATTTACCCTGCAAATCTATTTTGATTTTTCCGGATATTCCGATATGGCGATTGGGCTTGGCAAGATGTTTGGATTTACCTTTGAGGAAAACTTTGATTACCCTTATGAATCCAAGAGTGTTACAGAATTTTGGCGGCGGTGGCATATTTCGCTTGGCTCGTGGTTTCGGGAATATGTATACATCCCGCTTGGAGGCAACAGGCATGGAATGCTGCGCCAAATACGTAACCTGGCAATTGTCTGGTTTTTGACTGGGCTGTGGCATGGGGCGTATTGGAATTTTGTGCTGTGGGGCGTTTATTATGGGGTATTATTAGTAATCGAAAAGCTGTTTTTGTTCCGCATTTTGGAACGTATGCCTTCCTTATTCCGGCATGTGTATGTGATTCTAATCACAGTGTTTGGGTTTAGTATTTTTTCTTATCAGGATATGGGCAATGGGCCTGGTTATATGCAGGCGCTGTTTTTTCATACAAATGCAGGACTGGCGGATCAGCAGACACTCTATTTGCTGTCGTCAAATATGGGACTGTTATTGCTCGGCATCATTGGCTGTACTTCCCTGACTAAGAGATTGGCGCTGGATAAATGCCTGCCGCAGCGGACGCAGCCAGAAGCGTGCAGAAGGAGTATTGCGGGCATTTGCTTTTTTATGGCAGTATCAGTCGTATGTTTTGCGATGTTGGTAAATTCTTCTTATAATCCATTTTTATATTTTCGTTTTTAGAAAGCGTCCGAGGATAGTATGATGAAAAAGATTAAAATGATGGGAATTATATTGTATTGTTCGATACTGGCCCTTGGTGCAGGGATTTCCTGGTTAAAGCCGCAAAAAGAATATTCGGACAGAGAAAACCGGATGTTAGAGACAAAGCCGGAGTTTGTACTGGACGAAGTTTTACAGGGCGATTACCAAAAACACTATGAAACGTATTTAAATGATCAGGTGTTTTGCAGAGATATGTGGGTAAATATGTCGGCACAATTGCAGCGGCTGGAAGGAAAACAGGAGATTAACGGTGTTTGGATTGGCAAAGACGGCTATCTTTTGGAAAAGATGCAGGAAGCAGATTATGATGATGCGCAAGTGAAAGAAAATGTGAGTTTGCTCTCTGATTTTCTAAATGAGGCAGTCAAACGCTATGGTAAGAAACGGGTATCCTGCCTCATGCTGCCGGATAAGGCGCAGGCAATACCGGACAAACTGCCTGCGTTTGCTGTTTTGGAGTCTGGGAAAGCAGACCAGGCAGCAGCAAGTCTGCAGGCAAAGCTCCGTAAGCCTGAGATTTTGATTCGTGCGCAAGAAGCGCTGCGTGCGCATGCGCAGGAATATATTTATTACCGTACGGATCACCACTGGACGACGCTTGGGGCATACTATGCGTATTGCGCGTGGGCGCAGCAGACAAAGCACAAAGCGAAAGACCTGGCAGAATATACGCGTGAGACAGTTTATGACGATTTTTATGGCACTACGTATAACAAGGCGCATGTAAGAGTAGAACCTGATCAGGTAGAAATCTTCCATCATAAGAACCAGGAAGGCGTCCAGGTGCAGCTAGACGATGGGGAGCAGGCAGCAGATTCTTTTTATTTTCCAAAAGAGGCGGAAAAAGGGTTTGACCGCTATCAGATTTTTTTCTCTAAAAATACAGGACAGATTACGGTTTCGACAAAAGCAAACACGGGAAGAAATCTTTTGATTATAAAAGATTCTTTTGCAAATTGCTTTGTGCCATTTCTTGCTGGGGATTATGATCGGATTATTTTAGTAGATTTTCGTTATAGCAAGGAAAATATTTGGGAGATTTTAGAGAAACACGATGAGATTACAGATGTTATGGCATTGTATCAAGTCAATCAGTTCATGCAGGATACGAATTTGCGTGCACTGGATGTCAATGCAAAATCAATGGAAACATTTGATGCGGACAGTTTTTTCGATGAATAAACTTCTGTTCCTGCTATAGTCCGTAATTCAGAATCGCCATACCCGGCAGTCGGATATGGCGATTTTTGCGTTTAAAGGAAAGTTTCCCACATTTTGATAATATCTTCACTGGCATCGGTATCAATTTCATTAACTGCCCCGCACAGCTGTTCAAATAATTCCTGCTGATTTGCCGGGTAGGAGTATTGCTGCATTTGCTGGATGGCATTTTCCATTTGATCCATATCCAGATCTTCAAACGCAGAGCGCAGCATCGTAAAAAACTGCGTCAGTTCTTCCGGAGGGATGATTGGGTTTGAAGCAGAAGCAGTTTCCGGCTGTTTATGAAAATATCCTTTTAAGATATCATCAAAAGCCAAATATTGCTGCAGTAATTCTGGTGTATGTTTGTGAATGAAAGCGCTGTCAGCTTCATTGCCTGCCCGTTCGAGGCGTTCAGCCAATTCTGCCAGCTGCAAAGCGCCGATTTGCCTGGAGGCGCTTTTTAAGGCATGGACTTCAATCGTATAATTTTTCCAGTCTTCGTTTTGCTCAAGTTCTGCGATGCGATCGGCTTTTTTATGGATCACGCAGTAATAATCTTTTAAAACATCCCAAAATAAGGATTCACTTCCCAAAAGGTTTAGCGACGCCTGCGTATCCAAGTGTTCGATGTTGATTGTTGTTGTCTGCTTGGCAGGCGCAATGGAAGGCGAAACAGACTGAATCTTTTCCGCTGGCAGCCATTGACGCAGCTTGGAGAGGATAAAAGGCAGCTCAATTGGCTTTGGAACAAAATCATTCATACCTTCCCGTAAGAAAAACTTATCAACGCCGTCAACTGCATTTGCAGAAAGTGCGATAATCGGCACATTGTTATAATTCGAATAAAAGCGCCGGATAATGTGAGTGGCTTCGACACCATCGACTTCCGGCATCATATGATCCATAAAAATCAGATCGTATGAACAGCGGGCAAGCATTTCAATGGCTTCTTTGGCACTCATTGCAGTATCAATCTGCATCTGCAGCGGTTCCAGAAGACCTACGGCCACAGTTTGATTGACAGCATTATCATCTACAATCAAGATCTTTGCAGTAGGCGCGATAAAGTCAAACACAGTAGTTTCTTCCTGCTTCATTTCTGCATAGAGCTCATGGTTGAATATTTCCGCAATATTGTATGTATACAGCGGTTTTTTCACAATGATCAGATTCGGAATACTGTATTCCAGCGTTGTCTGGAAGTTAATCATCAAAATTGCAAAGATTTCCGGATGGCTGCGTACAAACTTTTCCACGGGATCTGTAAATTTCGTGTGTTCAATAAAAAGATAATTGATTTTGTATGCAGGCAGTGTTTCTAAGGCATTGACTGAACTTACAGGGATGTAGGTTATGCCAAGGCGTTCTACATCCATTTGCAGCTGGGCTGCTACATAAGGATTGCTGATAAATCCGGCAGAACGGATATTCTTCGAGTCTTTGATTGTGACACTCTGATCGCTGCGGATGATTTTCTGCGGCAGGGAAAAGGTAAAACAACTCCCTTTGCCATATTCGCTTTTTACTTGAATATTTCCATTCATTTGTGTTAACAGCTGTTTGGTAATGGCAAGACCAAGGCCGCTGCCTTCAATTTGGTGCGTAGTTTTTAGGTTAATACGCTTAAAGGCATTAAACAGCTCGCCGATATCTTCTTCGTGAATGCCAATCCCAGTATCTTCCACACAAACGGTTAGTATCATGTCTTGCGGGCCGTCCATATGATAGCTGACGGATAATTTAATTTGCCCATGGCGCGTAAACTTTGCGGCATTATTTGTCAGATTTAATATAATCTGATCAATGCGGATATGATCGCCAAACAATATTTCCGGCAGAGAAGGCGGGATATCTACAATAAATTCGATATCCTTTGCGCCGATGCGTGTTGTGACTGTGTTAATAATGTTATTAATCAATGTCAGCGGAATATATTCTGTTTCATGGATATCCACGACGCCGGATTCGATTTTGGAAAAATCCAATATATCGTTTACAATCGTTAACAATGACTGTCCGGCAATTTTGATTTGATTAATGTATTCATGGGCGGAAACTGGCAGCGGCCCGCGCAGAGCCATCTCTGACATACCGATAATCGCATTCATCGGCGTACGGATTTCGTGGTTCATATTAGCCAGGAAATCTGACTTTGAGCGTGTGGCCCGTTCCAAATCCCTGTTTGACTGCAGGATTTTATAACGGCTGTTTCCAATGCTGGATAAAATATTCGATAAAGCATATAAAAATTCGGCTGCATTTTGAATCGTTTCCTGCGAAAAAATCGGAACTTTGTGCAGTTTCGCAAGGTAAGTCTTTGGATCAATTTCGATTTCCCGCGCATGGATCAACGCCTCTTTTTCATCCGGTTCTTCTGTCAGGATACGTCCGCCGAAAAAGCAGCCAAGGAGCTGGTCGTTTACTCTAATTGGGGCTGTAAAAGAAACCAGTCCGGCATGGCAGTGGTAAAAACAGGAGCTGTTTGCTGCCATGCCTTTTTGTGCTGCCTTTTTAATACAGTTTTTGCACATTTTTTGCCCTGCCGGAGAATGAAGGATCATTTTGCAAAAGTCGGATATATGGCAGTCTGCAGTGATATCTGCTCCGCTTTGATCCGTAATGCCAGCGCTCATTTCAGTCATTTCACAAAATGCTGTTTCTATTGTAGTCAATGTATCCGCATCGATTAAATCAATTAAATATAGTTCTTCATAGTTCATGATTTGCCTCTTTCTGCTCCCAGATTGTGAGAAGCGATTCACAGACATCTACCCGCAGTTCGTCGACTGCTTCTTTTAGCTGTTCATAATATTTTTTGCGCCAGCCTTCATAGCGGTACGGCTTCATTTCAAGCAGGACAGCCTCCATTTGATTCAAATCCAAATCCTCGATGGCAGCGTGCATTTCACTAAATGCTTCTTTTAAAATATGGGCTGGAATGGGTTTGTCTGGCTCTGGTTCTGTATCTGCTTGTGTAAAATAAGGGGCTAATAACTCGTGAAAATGTAAGTATAAGTTTAGCATTTGATCGGTATATTGGCGGATCAGGTTTACATTTTTAGAATTTCCGGCTTTTTCTAAATCTGCGGCAAGCGAGGAAAGCTCAATGGCGCCGATTTGCCTGGAGGCACTTTTTAAGGCGTGAACTTCAACCACGTAATTTTGCCAGTCTTCCGTCTGCATATAGGTACGGATCAGCTTTGCCTTTTTACGGATGATGTGGTAATAATCTTTTAACACAGACCACAGCAGCTTTTTACTTCCAAGCAGCTTTAAGGCAGCGCTCAGATCCAGCCCTTCAATCGCTGGCAGTTCGTTGAATGGAGTATCGGATTCATATGTACATTCAGAATCAGGATCGCTGCTTATTTTTTGGATTTTGTCTTTCGGCAGCCACCGCTTTAAGGTAGAGATCATTAACCGCAGTTCAAATGGCTTTGCGACGCAGTCATTTAACCCTTCATTTAAAAACATCATTTCTACTTCTAAAGACGATTGGGCAGAAAATGCGATAATCGGTACATTGGCATATTCTGCATGAAAACGACGGATAATATGTGTAGTTTTAATCCCGTCTAAATCCGGCATTTGATGATCCATAAATACGACATCATAGCGCTTGTTAGACACTTTGTTAATTGCTTCTTTGCCGCTTTGGGCTGTATCAATCTGCAAATGCAGAGGTTTTAGTAAGCCTTCTGCTACGGTTAAGTTGACCGGGTTGTCGTCAACGATCAGTATCTGTGCCTCTGGCGCAATAAACTCATAATCTTCGTCCGTAATGTTTGTATAATTTTTATGCAGGTTTTCGCGGTTAAAAAGCATTGATAAGGTAAGCGAATAAATTGGTTTTTTTGCAATTACCAGGTTTGGCAAATACTCTTTGACAGATTCCTGGAAATCAATCATTAATACGCCTGTAATCTCCAGATGTCTTTTGATAAAATCTTCTACTTTTTTTGAAAACATTTCATGTTCAATAAAAAGAAAATCCACATGTTTTTCTACAACAGAAGGCAGATCTGCTTCAGAATCCAAGGGAAGATAATCAATTTTCATCCTGCGGATATCCTTTTTTAGCTGCGCCTGAATAATTTGGTCAGCAATCAGCCCGGCAGCCAGTTTTGGCGCCGGATGCTTGAGGGAAATGCTGGGTTTAGAGCTGGTAATCCGCTGCGGGAGGCGGAAAGAGAATTTTGATCCTTTTCCATACGCACTTTCTACATGAATGGAACCCATCATAAGACGCAGCAGCTGCTGGCTGATGACAAGCCCTAAGCCAGTACCTTCCAGGTTACGGTTACGTTTGCTGTCAACCTGCTGGAACGACTGAAACAGCTGATTCAAATCAGACTGTTTAATACCAATACCTGTATCCTGGATCGTAGCATGAAGGATTACTTCATCTTCGTTTTCCCAAGAAGGTTCTATTTTTAAGATGATATAGCCGCTTTTGGTGAACTTAATGGCATTGCTGGCTAAATCTAATAAAATCTGCTTAATGCGCAGGCTGTCGCCTAAGAGTTCACGCGGGATATCAGGAGATACATCTACGATAAACTGCACGTCCTTTTGGTCGATAGATCGGAAGAGCACACGTCTGAACTCCAGTCACCGTTAGAAATC